>NZ_JACTAC010000001.1 GCF_014486675.1 Flavobacterium macrobrachii | reverse complement strand
GTTAAATTAACATAAAAACCAATAATAATTATATTTTAGCAAAAACTAAAATATAATTAAATGAAAAAAATTACATTACTTTTATTGTCAATGTCATTAGCTTTGACTTCATGTTCATCTTCAGATGATGATGGTGGCACAAATAATCCTGAATTTGCAATGACTGCAAGAATTAACAACACAACTTTTGAGGCTAACAATCCTTTCGGTTCAAACACTTTTTCAGAGACTAATATTTGGAGTTATTATCCACTTGAAGATTATGTTCTTCTACAAGGCAGAGCTGGCGGTCCATTTGGTAATCCTGAGATCAATCTTTGGCTAAAAAGATCTCAAATAGCAGTTGGAACTTATCCTATTGAACAAGAAACATTTAGCACTCCTCCATCGCATTTCATTGATTTGATTGATAATTCAAATGAAGTATCTGAACACACAAAAAATGGAACTATAGTCATTACAGAAGTTAATACTAGTACAAAAATTGTGAAAGGAACTTTTCAGTTTAACTGTGTTGATGAACTTGATAATAGTAGCGCACCTATAAACTTTGCTGTTACTCAAGGTACATTTAGATATAAATATGCAGAATAAATTTTTATGAACAATGTAAAAATAGCCGGTATACTGCTGGCTATTTTTTTACTCTACTTTCATTTTGTTTCACAAAAGCATCCCAACCTGAATAACTTTTTTCGCCAATTACTTTTCCCGTGTTGAAAAAATGACAAACTGCAGCTGCCAAGCCATCCGTACTATCAAGATTTTTGGGTAATTCTTTCAATCCGAGAAGTTGTTGTAGCATTTTGGCAACCTGTTCTTTGCTGGCATTTCCGTTTCCTGTGATTGCCATTTTTATTTTCTTAGGTTCGTATTCTGTTATAGGAATTTGACGTGACAAACCTGCTGCCATAGCTACACCTTGCGCTCGACCCAATTTTAACATTGACTGAACGTTTTTGCCAAAAAATGGCGCTTCAATAGCGATTTCATCCGGATGATGGGTTTCAATCAACTCAATTGTTCGCTCAAAAATGATTTTCAACTTGGTGTAATGATCATCATATTTAGACAAAATCAATTCGTTCAATTGAATGAACTCCATTTTTTTATTGATGACTTTTATCAACCCAAAACCCATAATGGTTGTACCTGGGTCAATTCCTAATATTATTCTTTCGTTTGCCAATTTGATTTAATTTTGAGTAAAAATAAAAAAAGGTCGTTATAAAAACGACCTTTTGAAACTCTATTTATTTAATTATTCAATTACTATTTTCTTAGTTAATTGTTTGCTTCCATTTTGCACTCTTACCAAATAAACTCCTGATTGTAAATTATCTAATTGCATATTTTCATTAAATAAACCATTGTTTTGATATTCTTTATTGAAAACACTCCTACCACGAATATCGAAAACTCCTACACTAATTTTTTCTGAATTATCAGAATTAAAGCTAATTGTAAAGTTTCCTTTGTTCGGATTTGGATATAACGCAAAATTTTGGAATGTGTTATCATTTACACTAAGAGGAACTTCGCTAACATTACAAATATTTAATGACCAGCTAGTAATTGCTCCGCCATCACCTTGTGCAGAGTCCAAAACTCTCAATGTCCATGTTCCATTCATTTGTTGTCCATCTAATATTGATAAACTTTGAAAAGGTATCAAACTACCAGAAATAACTGGACTAACTGATCCACAAACTAGTGTAGAACCTGAATTATCAAAAGTTGCATTTATGTTAGCTAAAGGTTGTGCTGAACATGGTCTATTTAAAAGCTGAATTTGAGAGCCAGAAGGACTAATCAACGTTACTGTCAAATCATTAACATAAGTATGATTAATAGTTATTGATGCATTAACATCCGAAATAACTCCTGGTGTTGACACATTTAAAGTCGAATTGACTGTCACATTATTTGATGTTGGAATAGTAATAGGCACATTAGAAGAAGAAAAACTATTACACGTAATTTGTCCTGTTTTAAATAGATAAGAAGAACTGTAAACACCTGAACAAGCACTATTTTTTGGTAATATTCTCCAATAATAAACTGTTGCTTCAGATAATCCTGAAACTGTATAACTTGTTGTATTTGATGTTCCTGAAGATATAATATTTGTAAAATTCTGATCTGTTGAAACTTGTACATCATATTGTGTAGCATTTGAATCTGCTTGCCAAGTAAGATTCAAATTCGTGTTTTGTCCAATTGCATTATTTGCTGGAGAAGTCAATACCGAACTTGCAAAATTTGAATTTAATAAATTCAAATAAAATGGCACCGTTTTAATTTCTGCACCAGATATTGCGGTAACAACCATTGAGTAAAAACTAAGCGTTGCATTAGACAAGTTAGAAATAGTCATTGTCACAATGCCGTTTGAAGAAATTGAATTTGGTGAAAATGTAACTATTGAACCAGCTGGTTGACCCGTAACGGCAAATGTTGTAGAACCTATAAATCCAGAATAAACGTTGTATAGAATAGAGTAACTCACTGAAGAGCCAGAACAAGCATCTTTATTTTGTTGTTCTACAACTCCGTTAAACGCAACTGCAAAACTTGACGCTGGTGCAGTAATTGTGAAGTTGGTATTAGAAATATCGTAAAAAATATGCTTGTAACCTTTAACCATAATTCTATTTGCTGTACCAACATTATTAGGTACTGTAACAATTTCACTTCCATCATTTGGAACTTTACTTGCTAACAATATTGGGTACGTATTTCCTCCGTCGGTAGAAAGATAAATATCAACAAACTCAGCATTAACACCATTTGTAGTTGTTCCTGCAACATTCCATGTTACATTTTGATTTGTACCAACAACCCAAGAAACTGCAGTATTTGGACTATTTACAACAAATGGTCCAGCCGTTCCATTTACAGTAACTCTCATTTCATCTGAATTAGTTTGTCCTGCACCTGCAAAATTATCTCTAACTGTAAAGACAAAATTCAATGTTCTTGCAACTGAACTTAATGCCTCAGTTAAAATTTCCAAACCAGAAGTAGTTGATTGATTTGCAATAACTCTATTTAAAGGAGGAAAATATCTTGTTGGAGTATTCACTGGTGAATATGAACGCCAATTTGGACCTATTGTTTTGGTTGGTGAAGCTGCGCTTTGTGCACCAGATTGAGCAGTACTTGTTGCTGAGTCGTTTTGTTCCCAACAATAAGTCAACGCATCATTATCTAAATCAGTAGCAACACCAGTCAATACAAAAGGCGTACTTCTTGGTATAGTATAATCTAATCCAGCATCGGCAGTAGGAGTACTGTTTGATAAATTCATTCTAACAGGACAAGCTTTTCCAAGCATATTATCTTGAATTTGTTTTACACTTGCATAAACGAAATAGTCATTTGAATTGGATTGAACATCTCTTGAAGTAATTCCTGCATAACCCATAATTGTTGAACCCGATCCTGGTTCAACATTTACACCAGAACCTTCAACAATATGAGAATAAGTATGATTAGCACCAAACTGATGTCCCATTTCGTGTGCAACATAATCTATATCAAAAGTATCTCCACCAGGAACACCATCACTAGGTGCAGTTTTAGCACTTCCTTTTATTCCATCATCACAAACGCAACCTATACATCCTGCACTTCCACCACCACCAGAAGCACCAAAAACGTGCCCTATGTCATAATTAGCTTCTCCAATTAAATTAGTTAAAGTATTTTGAAGTTGTGCATTCCAATTTCCAATAGTAGTGTAGGGATCATTTGCGGGATTTGTAAAAACTATGATGTTATTATTTGGAATTAAATCCATGTGAATAGCTAAATCATTTTCAAAAACACCATTCACTCTAGTCATTGTATCATTCATTCCTTCTAATGCTAAAGCTACTGTTCCTCCATAAAATTGAGCATATTCTCCAGTACAAGATAGAGCTAATCTAAAGGTTAGTAACTCTCCACTACTTGATCTATTTTGATTTTGTGTTTGAAATTTTAATTCTTCAGCAACTTTTACATCGTCTGTTGTACAAACAAAAGGCATTTCGCCTTTATTTCTGTTAGTGCTATAAAATGCATAAATATTACCTTGTTCAGTATAAGGTTCAAAAAACTCATTCTCCTTTCCTATTCTAAAAATCATTCCTTGAATACCGTTTGGATCTGAACTAAGGCGTAGTTTGGCATACTTATCATCTATACCAATCCCAATATAAGATCTGATTTCAGGAAATTGTGCTTGTAATTCAGGTGCAAAATTTGAAAATTCAAACATTTGAAACCTTTCCAAATTTCCTTCGGCATTTGGTATTGATATTATAACATTAGAGAAATTGGTCTTTAACCTTTCCGGAGATTGCTTTAAACTTTTTTGTATTTGATCAACAGAACCGCTGTACAATGTAAATTCACTAGGAAATGTTTGTCTTGAAGCGATTTTATTAGGCTTAACGTTAGTTGTGGTTATTCTTTCCCAAGTACCCTTTTGCGAAAAAAGCGGTAGACTAAAGAAAAAAATAAAAATAAATAGTTTTTTTGTCATGGTTGTTTAGTTATTTACAAAATTTATAGCTACCAAAATTATAAATAAAATTTATAAAATATTAAAATTACAATGTGTTTTAACTTATTTACGTTTTTTGGATTTATTTAGTTTTATGTTTTACTTTGCATTAATGACTTCCAATCCCAAAAATCAAAAAAAAAACCACATTTACATCATCAAACTTTTGATTGTTATTGGTGCTTTTTATTTTATATATGACCGATTGGCAAATGACAAAACTCTCGATTGGGGAAAATTTGGGCAATTGGTTGAAGAAAAAGCAACTTTTATCAGTATTTTTATTTTATTACTTTTTAGTTTTGCAAATCGTTATTTTGAAATTCTTAAGTGGCAAAACTTAGTAAAAGTCATTGAACCAATTAGTATTGGCGAAAGCTCAAAACAAGTACTTGGTGCGTTGACTGCTGGAATTTTTACTCCAAATGGTTTAGGAGAATATGCTGGAAAAGCTTTATTTTTTAGTAAAAATGAAACCAAAAAAGTCATCTTCTTGAACTTAATTTGCAATGGAATTCAAATGATTTTGTCAGTCGTTTTTGGAACGATTGGATTGTTTATTTTAGGTTATTGGACATGGAGTTTGGCGATAATTGGTTTGGCTATTTTTTTGATTTTATTTTCTTTTTTTACCAAAAAAATAAAAATCAAAGGTCATTCGATTGAAAAACTAATTCATAAAACAAATGAAATTCCAAAAGCTATTCATAACAAAAACATCGGTTTAGCTATTTGTCGCTATTTAGTTTTTTCGCATCAATATTATTTCTTATTTCTGTTATTTGGTGTAGATTTACCATATATTACACTGATTTCGAGTATTGCAGCCGTTTATTTTTTAGCATCATCGTTACCAAGTTTTCAGTTTTTGGATTTTGCCGTTAAAGGAAGTGTTGCTATCTTTTTCTTCGGAAAATTGGGTGTTAATGATTGGATTGTTGTATTTATTTCGACATTAATGTGGTTTTTGAATGTGGTTTTGCCTGTAGTTATTGGAAGTTATTTTGTGTTAACATTTAAAACTAATAAAAAACAAAAATAGAGACCAATTTCACAAATTATCACCAATTAATTTGTGTTGAAAAATTTTAAAGTATCATGATTGAAATTATTTTATTCTTGATTTTAGCGATTTATATCGTTTTTATTCTCCAACTTCTTTTTGGTTTTGACAAAGTAAAATCTTTTGAAAAAATTGATAAAACGCCCAAAACTGCTTTTACTATTATTGTTCCTTTTAGAAATGAGGCTAAAAATCTACCGAAGCTTTTGCGCTCTTTTTCAAAATTAAATTATCCTAACGAATTAATTGAAATCATTATGGTGGATGATTTTTCAAAAGATTTGTCGGAAAGAATTTGTATCCAATGGCGAATGCAAAATGATGATATTGACACTACACTTTTGGAAAATTTGCGGTTATCCAATTCACCAAAAAAAGATGCAATTGCTAGAGCGATGCCGATTGCAAAAAATCCTTGGATTATTACAACTGACGCCGATTGTATTGTTCCAAAAAAATGGTTGCAAACTATCGATAATTTCATTCAGCAAAACCAACCCGAAATGATTATTTGTCCGGTGATTTATAAAACAAAAAACAACTGGTTTCATCATTTTCAACAGTTGGATTTATTGAGTTTACAAGCTACAACTATAGGAAGTTTTGGGATTGAAAAACCATTTATGTGCAATGGTGCCAATTTTGCTTATACCAAAGAAATTTTCAAAAAATTGGACGGTTTCAACGGAAACAATAAAATAGCTAGTGGCGATGATGTTTTTTTACTCCAAAAAGCAATTCATTCCAACGAAAAGGTTTCTTATTTAAAGCATCGTGATGTTATTGTTAAAACAAAACCTGAAAATGATTTGTTTGCTTTTTTCATGCAACGCGTTCGTTGGGCAAGCAAAACGACTGGTTACAAAAACAATTATGCTAAAATTCTAGCTATCGTTGTCTTGATGGCTAATTTGAGTTTGATTTGCGGTTTTTGGTTTGCGGTTTATGGTTGTTTGGATTGGAAATTGTTTCTCGGATTGTTTTTAGCGAAATACTTAATTGATTACATTTTACTTTTTAAAGTAAATGGCTTTTTAAGAAAAGGAAAATTTCTGTTATCGATTGTTAGTAGCGTTATTTATCCGTTTTACAGCAGTTTTATAGGAATTTATTCGGTTTTGTTTGGAAAGTTTACTTGGAAAGACAGAACGTTTACTAAATAGCCCGGATGGAAGCGACATCCTTTTTCTTTTTCTTTTAAAAAAAGAAAAAGATAGAGCGAACAGCCGGAATGACGTGTAGCAAATTAACGAAGATTCTGCTCCTGAAAATATTATTCTTGTTTGATAATTACTGGAAGAATAAATTGGGTTTTAACGGGAATTCCTCTTTTAATCGCTGGACTTATTTTGGGAAAATCGATTAATCGAGCTCGAAGAATACTGTCAATCCTGATGGTATCGTAAGCCACGGAATCTTGCGGAAACTGAGGTTCGAAGCTGATTTTCGAATCGGGGAAAACGGTAACTTTTACTTCGATGGTATCGAGTTGCGGATACAAAGTTCGCAAGGTGTCGATGGCTAATTTTTGTTCAATTGTTGCGGTCAAAAAGTCGAAAAAGCATTGTTTTCGGGCATTTTCATCGGATATTTTTTCGCAATCTGATACTGATGGTAGTTCGTCAACCTCTTTCCAATTGATTTCTTTTAGTTGCTTATCCAATAATTCTTTTTCATTAGGCACTTTTTTGTCAAATAATTGACAAGAAGTGAAAAAGAGATTGGACAAAAAAAGGAATACTATAAATTTTCTCATATTTTAGTACCGGAAAGAAATCGGGTTTTTAATTTCCCAAATGTAATAAAATTTAATTTCTATGGATACTTTACTTTTAATTGTTGGGCTAATTCTGATGATTTTGGGGTTAATTGGTAGTTTTTTGCCTGTTTTACCTGGTCCAACTTTGAGTTGGTTTGGATTTGTATGCCTATATTTCACCAAAACGGTTGAGGCAAATTATTGGGTTTTGGGCATTACTTTTTTGATTACAATTTTTATAACGATTGCTGATTATATTATTCCAGCAAAAGGAACGAAAAAGTTTGGCGGGACAAAATATGGTGTTTGGGGAACGAATATTGGTTTACTTGTTGGGTTGTTTTTTCCGCCTATAGGTTTTGTTGTTGGACCTTTTGTTGGTGCGTTTGTTGGAGAAATGCTTTATAATTCTAAAGATACGAATGGCGCGCTGAAAGCTGCTTTGGGTTCGTTTATTGGGTTTTTGGTTTCTACTTTTATAAAGTTTGTAGTCTGCTTTTCATTTCTTATTCTTTATATCTATATCGCATTGAAGAATTTTGTTTAGCTTTTTGCTAAAGATTTTTTGAGAAGATTTATTGACAGTTAAAAAAACAGTTGTAACGATTATTTTTTTGCCACGGATTATATAGATTTCATGGATTTATTCTTGTGGCTTTCACTTTTAGAACTTTCGTAAAAAACAAAAAAGCCATCCACAAAAAGTGGAAAGCTTTTCATTGGTCTAACTACTAAACCGTGATACGAGTTACAAATTCGTATCGAAACAACACAACTAATCTTAAATGCTTTTTTGGGCAAAAAAGGTTTTCGTTTCCGAAAACCTTTTTCCCAATTTTAGCGGTCTGGACGGGACTCGAACTCGACCATATATTTTGAGTAAATACTAGGCTTTACAAAGGTTGGAATTAAATAGGTAATGTCCTAGGGGATGTTTCCTGTAAATTTCAACAGTGCAAATATATCATTTTATTCAAAAAAAACACTCCCTAATCTCTTTTTTTAAATAAACTGTCATTTAAAATTCATTTTTTGTAGTTTTTTTCCTTAAAAATAGGCTCTTAATGTTATTTTAATGTTATATTTATGTTAATTTAATGTTACCAAATTTAGTTAAATTTTTATAATTATTTGATAATCAGTAGTTTAATTGTAAAAAAGTATCTAATTTAGCTCTTGAAAAAATAAGAGAAAAAAATGCTTACTAGAGTTAATGTAAGTATTAATATTAAATATTTTAAAAATGACAATTAATTATTACACAGTAAGAGCCGTTTTAAGAACGGACAAAATTAGAAAAAATGGAACTTGTCCAATCTACGTTGTACTACAATACAACAATGTAACTCAAAAATTTTCTACATCTGAATTTATTGAAGAGAAGTATTGGGATAAAGATAAAGAACAAGGTATCGGAAAAGGCTTTGGAAATCTAAATGCTGTAATTAAAAAGAAAAAACAAAATCTGGAAGACTTTATCAGAGAATCTAAAAGTATTGGCAGACCATTATCTAAAACTGACATTTCAAACTTTTGGAATGGAAAAACTGAAACCGATAATGAAATTTTGTTTTCTACATTTTATGAATCTTTTTGTAAACGCCATTTCCAAACTATAAGAGAAAGTACTCAAATCCATTACACTACACTTGGAAAAAAAATAGACGACTTTAAACCGAACTTAATGGTTTCAGAAATTGATTATTCTTTTATGGTTGAGTTTGATAATTATCTTGTAGAAACTAAAAGCGGTAGATACAACATGATTAAATTTTTAAAAACTGTGTTAAAAGAAGCTGTAAAGCTAGGTGTTTTAAAAAACGAATCTTGGAAAGGTTTAAAAAATGTAAGTCCAAATGCTAGAGAGGTATATTTAACTCCTGCTGAAATAAACCAAATTGAGATTTGTGATTTATCTACAAAAAAGCATTTAGAACTAACCCGATGTATGTTTCTATTCAGTTGTTATACTGGAATGCGTTATAGTGATGTGGTAGCTTTAAAAAAGGAAAATTACAAAAATGGAGTAATTACACTAAAACAAGTTAAAACTGGAGTTGATTTAAAAGTACCTGTGAATTTAGAAGCCAAAAAAATTATCTGTAAATATTGGTCTAAAAGGAAAGAGAATGAAAATATTTTTCCACGAATAGAAAACCAAACAGTAAATAGATACTTAAAGAAAATTGGAGAGATAGCTGAATTAAAAAAGACACTTCATTTTCATGTTGCACGTCATACTTTTGGGACTACCTTATTAAATAATAATGTTAATGTATTTTATATTTCTAAAATGATGGGACATAAAAAATTGAGCCAAACTTATGCTTATACTGGAATTAATGTAAATAAAATGAAAGACATAATGGGTACTGTAAACTTTCAGCCAAAAAACGAGAATAATAACCTTAATAGACTGTAATATGTTAGATAATTTTGAATTGACTTGCTATAATTACTCCCCAACAGAAAGAATAAATTGGGTAAGTGTTGATGATACCTATAAAAAGAAAACCTTGTTTGTAGCTTTATTATACAATAGTAATAAAAAAAAGGAAAACTATTTTTTAACCTTATTCATGCTAGCAGATGAACATAAGGAAAAATTTACTTTGCTTGTAAGAGGTAATTTAAACAATTGGTATTCTCAAAAAATTCTAGGAAGAACTCTAACTGTTGAAGAATACAAAGATTGTATAAATTTATTATTAGGTCAACTTGATGTTGAAAGAAATGACTTAATAAATGCGAAAATGAAAAATGCTGAAATTAGATTGTCCGTATTATTAAATCCGACTAGTAGAAGTAAAAAACACAAAAGTAAATTTACTCCAAATCTTTAAAAAATTCTTGTAACGTTAAGTTGTGAATTTTAAGCACTTTGATAAGGGTCTTGAGCGTAATGTTCTGACCCTTTTCTATTCTATAATATTGTACTCTATTAATGTCGTTTGTAAAAGCAAAAGTTTCGTAGCTTGTAAAACCAGCTTTTAACCTTAAAGCTTTAATTTTTTCAGCAACTAGTAGTATCTCTTTATCTAATTCTTCTTTTGACTTTTCCATACAGCGAATTTTGGAAATTTGTCGCTTAAAATTTACCACATTAATAAAACTTAATAAATGCGACAATTTTTATATTTTAGCTGAAAAATTAAGACAATGAAAAAAATAATACTTGCACTAGTGTTTCTGATTTGTGGTATAACAAATTGTAATTCTCAAATTAATAATCTAAAAGATTTACTTGAAATTTCTGAACTAACCGTTGAAGAAATGGTAAGTGAATTACAAGGAATTTGGAAATTAAACACTCCCGAACAAGACACGTCAGAGAAAGGGTTTATTACTGAACGATATATTTTTTCATACAATAGAGAAAATAAAAAGCAAGTCTTGAAAAAATGCGGAAGAATGGATCTACTATCTAGTCAGACAATGTGGCTAACCAATTTTATTTCTAATGATAAAGAATTATTGAATAGAATAACAAAAAATCTAGTTTATCAAGGATTTGAATTTAAAGGAAGATTGAAATCTAATTCAATGTATGAAGATGGAAATAGAATTGTAACTATTCAAACCGAATCTGATGATGATTATAAATTACCAAAAGACTGTTACTCTATAATCGTAATTGTAGATAAAAGAATAAATGGTGGGTATATAAAATCGAACAAAGAAAACCAAAACACTAAAAATAAGATTAGTAATAACGCACTTAACAACATTTCCAATTCGAGTAATTCAGTAAAAGAAAAAATTAACCTTGTCAAAAATCTTTCTGAATTGATTCTAATTTCAAAAACTTCATCTAGCGAAATCTATTCAAAATTAAATTCTAATTGGAAAAATATTGATTACCCAAAAAATGAAGAACCCCTTAATGAATGGTACTCTTTTGTTAATGAAAAGCAATATTTAGAAAGTTATGTTGGTTGGGATAATGGAACTAGAAAAGATGTCAGAATAACTACTTTTGAATTTTCAGATAAAAATCTATTGGACAATATTATAATTGATTTGAGTAAAACCGATTTTAAGCTTGAGGAAACAACAAAAGAATATTCAACTTATGTAAATAATGACGATATAATTACGATATTCTTTGATAATAAAACATCTAAAAAAGGAAATTACAAGGTTGAATTATCCATTACTCCATTAAAAGCTACTATCAATAGCAAAAGTAATTATGAAAATTACAATGATAACGGTACGGGATTGAACGGAAGAAAAATTATTAAAAAACCATCCCCAGAGTATAATTGTAATGAACAAGGTAAAGTAGTTGTTGAAATTACTGTCGATAAAAATGGAAATGTTATTAACGCAATTGCTGGAGTTAATGGAACTACAAATAAATCTGCTTGTTTATTGAATGCTTCAAAAATTGCTGCTTTAGGAACGAAATGGCAACCCGATAATAACGCTCCTGATAAACAAATTGGAAAAATTGAATATAACTTTCGATTGGATTAAAATTGTAAAAAATTAAAATTTATTAAAGCGACCTGAAAAAATCAGGTCGTTTTTTTATTCATACAAAATACTGATTATCTGATGTTTATATTTTTTAACAAAATAAAAATGTTAAATTATTCATTTTTCAAAACAAAAAAATTGATTTCCGAGTATTATGTATTTATACAACGGCAAATTTTTTTAAAATATGAAAACAAAAATTGAAATTGAAAGAAGAGTTTACAGCAACCTAGTTAAAACTGTAATCCAAACTAAAAAGCTATTAACGGAACTATCAAATCGTCCCGAATTTAACAAAGAATGGATGTCTATTTCTGATGTAGAAGTAGAGTTCGGATTGAGTAGAAAAATCATTGATGGATTTAGAAGAAAAGGTTTAAACACTAATCAGAAAACCCGAAATGGAAAAATTCTAATCAGAAGAAGTGAACTTGAAAAATTTTTAACTAAAAAATAGAAAACATGATAATATATGATACCGCCTTATGTTGTGAAAATTATTATCCAATCAAAAAAATAAAATGGATAAGAGATGTCTCATCTGACACTAAAAATTTAACATTTTTTAAAGCTGATTTGTACAATAGTGTTAAGAAGAGAAAAAAGTATTCATTAAGACTATGGACTATATACAATGAACTTGATAATTCTTGTGTCTTATTAATTATGGGCAAATTAAAGTTTTGGTTCCATCAAGAATATTTAGAAAATGAATTAACAGAGGAAGAATATGAAGAGTGCTTGAAATTATTACATACAGAACTTGATTTGATTTTTACTCCTAGAAAAAGAAGACTTTTTAAATCAAAACATATGCTTTTATATCATAAAAATGATGAGTATAGATACCGTATTTGTATGGATTATCTTAGTTATGAAAAATTAAATAGACTTGAAAAACACTTAAAGGATACATGGATATGATAGATAAAATTAAATTAATGGCTGAAAATTTTAATCCCGACTTCATTAAGGAAAATTTTAAATGGAGAGAGATTGAAATTGACGATGAAGAGTTTACAGAACTTGATTTTGAATTAAATAGATATTTACAGACTAATATAACTAAAAAATCAAGGATGTTTAGTTTAAGAATGCTATTGACTGAAAATTTAAAAACTGGTACTTATTCATTATCAATAAACGGAAGTGTTAGAAAATGGTATTTTGATAAAAATTCTCGAAAAGACCTAAACTATTATGAATTTATTGATTGTATAGAAATACTGGGTTGTAAACTTGGTTTAAAAAAAGGTGAAATCTGGAGAATGTTTAAAGTTACCCAATTGGAAATTGGTGTTACGTTATTATTAAAATCATTTACTAATGACATACTGGATTGTTTTGTAAAATATAGAAATGCTAAAAGAGATGATAAAAATGTAACCAGTATCTACTTTAGATTTACTAATTACGATTTGTTAATTTATGACAAATATCTTGAAATGTTAGGCAAAAAAGAGTTTACCAAAACGGATAAAAAAATTATCAGTAAATATCTAATGCTAAGATTTGAAATAGACATTAATAAAGTTAGTATTCCTACTTTTAAAATGAAATATCACAAATTAAGTTCATTAAAATCGAATTGGAATGAATTACCAAAAGAACTTTATAAATATCTGAATGCAATTAAATTTGTCGATACTATTTCAAAGAATGAAGTAATCAATGAAAATAATAAAACGAAAATTTCCAAAAATGATTTTATAAAGTGGGGGTTCTATTCATTTATGAAAAGTAATGGAATACATAACACAATAAAAGACTTTAATAAAATGGTTTTGCCAAACAATAAATCTAAATTTTTTAATGATTTAATGAATATATACAAATCGCATATTATCAGCGAAAAGGATTACAAGGCTATTATTTTGTATGAATTAAGGAAGAAAACAGACAGGTTATATAATAAGGGTAACTTTCGATATATAAATACCTAATGTAAATATAACAAGGTACATAATAAATAGAATACCCTTTTAAAGCCAAACGAAATTGATAAATAAGCCAAAGCGATTATAAGATAACAAGGACATAATAAATTAACTGCCGATTTGTTTTTAATTTGTTTTGATTTTGGTCTTTTTATTTGATTCTATGATTTAATAATGTAAAAACCCAATTCTATATTTTTAAAAAATAATAATTGGTTAAAATGGGTTTAAATAAACTCTCTAGTATATTATCTAAAAAAAAGAGCCAACATCTATTTTGGCTCTTTCGTTTATAACTAATTTAAACTTTAATTAACTCCATTAATTCTTTATATCTATTGTCTTGAGAATCTAATTTATTTGTTTCCCAAATAGCTAAACTCATACTTAAATATAATATCTTTTTCCCTCTATTATTGAATGTATAAAGGTTAGTGTTTCCAAAATCTATTTTTTTACATTTGTCAAGGAAAGGTGTAAATACATTTACATTGAATTCTGTTAACTTTTCCTTTTCAAGTATATCAACTAAAATATTTAATAATGCCTCATAACCAACTGTTGTTTGTAAAATATTTGTTGGTTTTAGAGTTGAATCCCTAAATTCCCAATATGAAGTTCCTTGCTCATTTTTAAAGGTTGACTTTACACAATTGAAATAATAAAACATAATATCAGAAATATACTCATCTTGATTATTAGCATAGTATTTTCTAAATGGCAAGAATTTATTTGACCCAGGAGTTCTGGTTTTTAGTTCATTCCTTTTTCTGTTTCTATCCCTTTCTGATTCTCTGAGATTTTCTGAAATTAAATTTACTATAGATTTTGCCATTGTAGCTTGAGATAATGGTGGACTATAGTCATTAGAATAATCCCCACCATAAAATTTTATTCTATTGTAAAATGGAGAGGTCTTATGACCATTCAAAGCAATAATAGCTTGAATTGCTGTTTTTTGGGGAGTATCGTCTAAATCTAAACCGAACAAATCATATACCAAACTTTGAGAAACTCTTTTTTGAGTTCTATTTATAGTTGAAAAAATCATTGCTTGATACTCAATTGTTTTATCTATAAAAAAAGAAACAACTAACTCTATTTTTTCTAAATCGGATAATCTTTGCTTTTTAAATGCTAGTTTCTCCTGTAAATCGATTTTAGAGGGATATTTATTTATATCACTAATTAAGTTGTTAATTTCATCTTTTATTCTTTTTAATGCAATCTCAATCCCTCTAACCCTATGTTGTCCATCAATAACTGTAATGTAAATATCCCCATTTGCTTTATTTAATTCTTCAAAAACTTGTTGCTTTATTTTAATTTCAACAAAGTTTTGATGTTCTTTCTGCTCTTCGATTGCTTCTTTAGGAATGTGCAAAACTATATTTGTTGGAAATGTTGCTTCTGGGTCTTCAATTAAAAAATCAGCTATCTTATTTGCTCTTGGATTTTCAATCTCTCTCTGAATTTCATTATTATATAATGGTTTTCCCTCCTCATCAAAAGAATTTAAAATTCGTGAAGTATATCTAGTGAATTTGAAAATTTGAGATATGCTAAATTTTCCCACAATAAAATCTTGTTGATTTTGAAAAATTGGGAAACCTATAATTTTATTATTAATTAGATTATTCATTATTTCCAGCCTTTACCATGAGTGTTTTTTGCTCCAGCTCTAATTTTAGCACTATAACTTTCGTCATTAAATTTTTCATTTTCACAATTTGCAAGATGCCAAATAAATAATCCTAATATTATTCCTATTGATGATAATAAAAGTGAATATTTATCTATTAGAAAAAATGAAGAGACAAAAATTGAAGCTACAATAAATAAAAAGATAAAAGAATATACCTGTAAACTTTTCTTGTTTACAATTTTATCATTTGTAGTAATATCAATATATGAAGTTGTTATTAATGCTAAATAATAAGTACCCATATTCAAAACAACATTTGTATAATTTGCTACATCTTTATTAAACTCTTGAAAAATTGAAACCCAAATTCCAATACCGCCTATGAGTAATACAAAAAAAACAAGATAAGTTAAATATAAATCATTGAAAGGATAAAATTGTAATTTCATTCTTTCTTTAATTTCTTTAAAAAAATGAGGTACTTTGGCATTCTCCATGTTAACTAACTATTGTAAAATTGTTTTATTTCAAATAATTCTCCTTTAGGAAATTCTTTTATATTAGAAATTGATTGACCTTTTTGTATCTTTTCTAAACTTCTGTATGCTTTAATTCCATCTTTTTCACTAAAACCTAAAAATTTATTTATAGCTTTTGCATTGTTTTTATCTTTGACATTTAATAAAAATGAGATTTCACAATTGCTTGAAAAATCAAATGTTGGTTGATTAAACTCCTCAATTCCTTGAGACAAGAGCACGACTGAAACACCTTTTGAACGAATCTCTCTTAAAATTTTTTCTAAAATTTCTTGATACTTTTTTTCTTTGAAAATCACATGAGCTTCATCAATCAACAAAACATATCTCATAGACCTATACCCATTGTCATTCGGTGTGTTTTCCATGTTCATAAATACATTGTAAATGTAATTTATTATTAAAAAAAGTGAAGTGAACCTTACAGAATTAGATAAATCCCCTGATAATGATAAATAAATATTTTGATTTAAAAAATTACCTAATTTCTTATTATCCTCAAAAACGTTGTATCTACTTAATTCATCAATAATCTCAGTCAACGTATCACGTTTATCTCCTACTAATTCTAATAACTGCTCATTAATTTCGGAAAAGTTTGGATATTCACCTGGCTTCTTCGTTAAAAATGCTTCATATGTTGCTTCTCTTAATTTTCCTCTTTGTTTAATTCCAATATTTGAATATTTACAAATAATATCAACAAATTTATCTATTCCCATTTGCTTATTGACCTCGTTTATACTGTCAATAAAAGATAGTGGATTTACTGGAAATGCGGTTTTTGGAGCGTCAATGAACTTAGCTTTTGTCTTATCAAAAAATGGTTGCATTTCAATCAAATCATCATCTTTTAATCCTTTAAAATCTAGGTAAATAAAGTTTACATGGTGATTTGATTTTTCTGAAATTTCTTTTAATAATTGTAGCGCAAATTGGGTCTTACCCGTTCCTGAACTACCTGCAACAGCTATATGATTGTTGTTGTAAAGAGATGTGTTATTAAAATTTAATTCTATCTCTTCATTTTTATTTTCAAGTTTATTACCAATGAGAATCTTAATTGGTTCAGAAAAATAACTCTTCTCAATTCCTTGATTGTTATTTTTAACTGCATCAAGACTTACTTTTACGGTATCTAACATTGAAATACCTTTGTCTAAATGTTCAATTAAAAAATCTAAAAAAGTGTAATTGTTATTATTCTCAAATAAAGTATCCATTAACTCTAATCCATGGTCGATATGAAGCTTTATATACTTTGGAATATTCTCATGCGTTTTATAAATCCCATAGTATTGACAAATTAAAGCAATGTAAAAATCTCTATATTTTGCATCAAACAATATGTGATCTTTATATTCCTTACCTTTTGAATCGTAAATATTAAATTCTGATACTGTAAATCTTTTACCATTTTGAAGAGAATATCCTAGAGCTATTCTAGCAATAACATTTTCTTTAGTGCCAACTGGTAATTTGGATGTTATTTTTCTAACTATCTCTTGATTAGCTTCTGATGTCCTTATATTAATTTGCATATAAATCGTTGTATGTTTTAATTAAATTTTCAGGAGTTGACTCAACAAATTTTGATGCGTCTGTACTGAAATTTTGTATAATATATGATTTACTAATATTTGGTTTTAATAATTCAAATTCACTTTCTGTCAATTCTTTATGAATAAGTGGAAAAATAACTACTTGCTTGGAAACATTTGGATAAAACTCTTTGATTACATTTTCAGCATGTTCTTTATCAAATTTCTGCATTGGAGAATCTATAAATACAGGGAATTCAATATCAGATTCATCAACTAAAGCTTTTAAAAGAGCTGAAGCATACATCTGTCTTTCTCCCATTGAAAGAGAACCTTTATCAATTTTTTCTCCCCTAGAATTAAATAAATTTATATCAACATCATCTCCTGCTTGATTAATATCTACAACAACATTTTTAATAAATCCTTTTTTGTGCATTAATGTATTTAATTCATTCAATATATTTTCTTCCAACTTCTTTTTAGTTGTAACTTTAAATTCTTTAATGAATTCTTTGAGTTTAGAAATTAATTCTTGGGTTTTTTTATCTTTTTCAGAGTATCTTCTTGAATCATCAATCTTTTTTCTCAACTCTTCTTGTCTTTGTTTCAAAGTTTTAATTTCATTTTTAAAACCTCCTATTCTTTCCCCTAAATCGTAAATGTCTTTGTCAATAGAAAAAATTCTTTTATCAAGTCTTTCTTTTTCAGACCTTAAATTTGCTATATATTCATCTTCAGCATCTTTTTCTGCTGCTCTAATTTTTCTTCTTATAGAATCTAAATCGCTTTTAGAACGAGTATATTCATCATTCAATTTTGTAAATACATCTTTAAAGGTATGTTTTAGGTTATTGATTAATGAATTTAATTCATTAGTTTCAACATCAGAAAAATCATGTAAAGCATTAAAGTTTGTTTCTAATTCAGGTAAATCTGAATAAAAATATTTTTTTACTAAAAATTTTATTTGGTTTTCATAAAAATCTCTTATATCAGTTGGTATTACACCCGAAAAATTGCGTTTTTGAGCTTCAATATCATTGAGAATTTTATTTGTTTTATCTCCTACATCTTCTTGTTTATATTTACTCTCTCTGTAACTTTTTTCAACATCTAATTGAGTAGATATATCCATAAGTGTTTCTCCTGCTAATCCAAATGGTATTAAATCAAATAATTCTTTTAAATCATTTTGTAAATCTCCAATTTTTCCATTTAGCGTATTTTCAAATTCTTTAAGCTCGTTTAGTTGTTCAAGAGTCATCATATTACCCTCTTGAATTAGCTTCATTTGAATTTCATTTGAATTGCTTTGCTTTTCAATTTTTTCTTGATTAAGTTGTTGAATCTGTAATTCAACTTCATCAATATTTATTTGTCGATTATCGATGTCAGCAATAATCTGATTGAACTCTGTTCTCTCTTGAGGTTTAGCAAACTTCTTTCTATATTCATCCTGAATATTTTCTAATTGCTCTTTTAAATCTTCATACTTTTTGATACCTAAAACTTCCGTGTAAGCTTTACTCAATAATCTTCTTTGCTCGGGAGAATTGATTTCAGCGAGTGAAACTATCTTTTCAGCATCAAAAAAGAAAAATTTTGCAATTTCTATTGGTAAAATAAAGTCCCTAATAAATATCTCTTCACCGTCTTGTTTGCCATCAGTTGTTAAATCTTGAATCAATTCATTCTGAAAACCATCAATCAAGACTTCGACTTTATCACTTGCACTTGTAACAATGTCATAAGTTCTCGTGATTTTTATTTCATTACATGTAATTTCAGGAATTTTAACATCTCTAAAAGTTACAGAAACAGAAAATTTCGTTTCTCCTTCAACTTTTGCAAGACGATTTAAACTATTACCTATGTATTTTCCATAACCTCCTTTGTCGGCAATTTCTTTCTGATACAACTCATCTACTTTTTCCATTTGTTTGCCGTATAAACACCAAACCAATGACATTAGAAAAGTTGTCTTTCCAAATCCATTTTTACCACTAACAACAATAATGTTTTTATCCTTTTCAGGCAGAAGATTTATTTTGTTACTTCCCTTATATATCCTGAAATTATTTAACTCAATTTCTTTAATGAACATATCTATTGCTCTTTTTTTAGATATTCTTCAATTCTTGTTTCAATATCGTCTTTAAGTCCTCTTTTTCTATTTAATAATGACTTATTTTTTTGTAGAGTTAAAAGTTCTTGTATTAACTCAAAATCTTGTGGACTATTTTCACATGTTTTTTTAAGTAATTCTAGCTCTTTTTCTCTTTTTTCATTTTGGTTATTCATATCCAAATCTGTTTTATATGCGTTCTTGTAAATATCTGAAACTTTCTGACCGAAAACAAAATCCCTATACCAAATTGTTTGAATAGCAATTAACTCCTGATTGGTAATTAATTCAACATGAGGTTTCTCTTTTTGTACTTCTCTTTGAGTTTTCAGAAGTCTTTCAAGTACTGATGCTCTATATTTAGGATAATATGGTCCCATACCATTAATGGCATCTGTACCATTTCTTCTTTGTGGCATTCTGTTTTCAATAATATTTCTCTCCTCTGCTAGTTCATTTCTTAAAGTTAGCAACGGCTTTAGCCAAGTCAATCCATTATCAATTAAGGCAGACATTGACTTATCTTGTTTTACTACGGTACAAACCCAACAACCGAATCTACTTTGCCCGCAAGATTTGTGTTCTTTATCAGTAACAACAGTTGGACACTCATAATCATCTGCACTTGCATCTGAATATATTTGAAATAATTCTTCATTACTAGCACCCCAAGGCGAGGGCATTGTGTTAATTATATACCAAACCTGCTCTAGCATTAAATGTCTAATTGGTGCATACATATAAGTATTTGCTTGGGTAGGATGTTTTGTTAATCTCTTACCTTTAATAGCATGTTTTTTCATTGATTTAGCTCTACTTGCACTTTCGCTAGAACGAGTTCCAATTAGTATTATGGCTTCTCCAAATTCGTCTAACTGTTCAAGGATAAATCGTGAAGTTGGTTTGATTTTTAATCTCTCAGTACACCATCTAAAGGCATTATTTGGAGCAGGATAGCCCTTACCTATTAAATTAACCCAAAAAGAGTCTTCTAATCTAGGTAATGTCTTTATAACTTGTATTGGTAAATTTTGGTCTCTAGCAGCTTCTGAAATTTTATCTAAAACCCTATATACATATTCGGTTATCACAGGATTTTCAACCATAGTATCATTACAAACTACATAAATATCCCTTCCAACAACACCATGAAAATCTTTTATTTGTGTTAATGCTTCCCAAACTAATTGAAGCATTACTGTTGAATCTTTCCCTCCGCTAAAACCAATAATCCATGGGCGTTTTGTATCATCAGCAAACATGTACTGGTCGATTATTTCATCAACTATATTTTGAGTAAACTTATTCATTTTAATTGCTCTCTGATATATATTTACAACCACAAATATTTAGGGTTGCTCAAATCCTACAATATTATGATTTTTTTACTAATTTTCTTTGTTTTTTTTACTCAATTTTGAGGTTCAAAACAAAACTTAATTAAATGTATAGTTTTGAGGTAACGGATTAGGGGATGGATATTGGGCAAATTAAAGCTAAAGAAGTAAAAAGAATTTCGCCTTTATCAACGAATAGAAATTTCTATAAAGCAAAAAAGCCATCCCAATAGGGAAAGCTTTTCATTTGGTCTAACTACTAAACCGCCCGATTTTACTCGGGTAAACAACACAACTACCGTTTAGGATTTAGGGCAAAAAAGGTTTTCATCTCTGAAAACCTTTTCCTAAATTCGCTATTTCTAGCGGTCTGGACGGGACTCGAACCCGCGACCCCATGCGTGACAGGCATGTATTCTAACCAACTGAACTACCAAACCTTTGCTTTATTGCGGTTGCAAATATACAACGCTTTTTTAGTTTTGCAACTTTTTTTGAAAAAAAATATTGCCTTTTTTTCATAAAACTAACCAAACATTTGTTTTTCAGCTAAATATGTCGTTAAAATTTTTTCAAAATTTTCTTCAACAGCTACTGGAACGTACTTAATTTTGTTCTGAGCGCAGGTCATTGCAATTTCTTTGAAGTATAAATTTACTTGTTCTTCGTAGGCTTCTTTGATGTTATCGGCAAAAATATTGATTTGTTCTCCTGTTTCTAGGTCGATAAATTTTCGTGGCGCATTGTCAAAATTGAAGTTGATTTCGGTTTTTTTATCATAAACATGAAAGATTATTACTTTATGTTTGTTGTGTTTTAAATGTTGTAATGCATTGAAGAGTTTTTCTTTATCGGCTGTATTTTGAAACATATCAGTAAAGAGAATTATCATCGAGCGACGATGTACTTTTTCAGCTATTTGATGCAGATAAGTAATGGTATCGGTCGATTTTGCTTCTTTTGGATTTTCAAGCAAATTTTCCAAGGTGTTCAAAATCATTCTATGATGACGATCACTTCCTTTTTCGGGTGCGTAATATTCGTATTTATCGGAATAGACGCTTAGTCCAACGGCATCGCGTTGTTTCTTTAACAAATTCATCAAAACAGCCGATGCTAAGACGGAAAAACCTATTTTGTTGTGAAAAAACAAATCGTTAGAATTCAACTTTGGATAATGCATCGAGGACGAATTATCGATAATTAAATGACAACGAAGATTGGTTTCTTCTTGATACCTTTTAGTATATAATCGGTCGGTTTTGGCAAAAAGTTTCCAATCAATATTTTTTGTGCTTTCGCCTGAATTATAGATTTTATGTTCGGCAAATTCGGCTGAAAATCCGTGAAATGGCGATTTGTGCATTCCGGAAATAAATCCTTCAACTACTTGGTTTGCTAAAAGCTCCAAATGTTTAAATCCTGATATGATTTCTTTTTGTTGTTCTATCTTCATAACTTCAAAGATATTGAAAGGTTTATAAACTATCTTCTAAAAGTTTATTAAAATGCTATGGTTTATTTTTTAGCCCCGATTATCTCACTTTGTTAATACTTTTCATTGGAGTTCGATGAATTTCATTTGAAGCAAGTATCCTTTTTTGTTTGTAAAAGCGCCTCGACTGCGCTCGGCGTGACAAAAAAGATACTGCGGAAAGCGGGAAAATGGTTTATTTTATTCACATAGAATGGCTTCAAAAAAAAAGCCTGACTTTACAATCAGGCTTTCTTAAATTCTCTTTCATCATTTTTTATAACAATGCGTCGATTGCATCGGTATAGGTTTTCTTTGGCGCAACGCCAACTTGACGACCTACAACTTCTCCTTTTTGGAAAACTAAAACCGTTGGAATGTTACGAACGCCATATTTTGCAGCAAATTCTTGGTTTGCATCTACGTCTACTTTTCCAACTACTGCTTTTCCTTCATATTCTGTTGCGATTTCGTCAATAACTGGTCCAACCATTCTACATGGTCCGCACCAAGCTGCCCAAAAATCTACTACTACTGGTTTGTCTGATTGTAAAACTACTTCGTCAAAAGTAGCATCTGTTATTGCTAATGCCATTATATTTAATTTTTTGTTTATTGATTATGTTGCAAATTTAAGTATTAAAAACTTAATTTATTGTTAATTGAAAATTAGTTTTGGCTATGCTGAAATCATTAGAATTGATACTTAATTGAGTTTAAAATTAACTTGTAGTTTTTCTAATTCGTTTAAAAATTCGGATGAAATTTTTACTTTTGTTTTTCGGCTTGGCATTGAAATAGCAGTAATTACTTTATTTTCTTCGATTGTTTCGGTTACATTCATTGTTATCTCTGTAGTCATTTCACCTTCAATTTCATCGGTCATTACTTCTTCAGTATCTTCATTGATAACGGGTTGAATTTCGATTTCTTTTTTAACTTTTTCTATTTCTAACACTTCAAATGTTACGCTATGATCACCTTGATGTTGCGTCATGATTTGACTTAATTGGTACACAAAATCTTGATGAAGCTCTTTTATATTCAATATGATTATCAATCTTTTAGCATAGGTTGGTAATACATCGGCGAGCATTTTAGCTTCCATGAATTGGATTCTTGGATCGGATTTTTTTCCAGTTTCGCGATTTACCCAACCGTCTTTTACCAAAACTTTGAAATAAACAAATTGGTTTTGAACTAAAAAATGACGGAATTTCAAGTATTCTTCATCAAAAATTCGGAATTCATAACTTTCGTCATAACCTTCCAAAAGAAATGTTGCCCAACCTTTTCCGTTTTTGGCAGTTCGATGTTGAATATTGGTTACAATTCCGCCAAACGAAACTGTTTTACCAACCAAACTTTCAAGTGATTTTAATTGTTCCAATTTTACATTGCAGAAATATTCCATTTCAAATTTATAATCATCCAATGGATGTCCTGAAATATAAATTCCAACAACTTCTTTCTCGCGAGCCAATTTTTCCATCGTACTCCATTCTTCGCATGGCGGAACAATTGGTTCGGCTATTTGAATATCACTTGCTTCTCCAAATAAACTCACTTGTGATGAGTTTTCATTTTCTTGAAATTTTGAACCATATCGCATGGCTTTTTCTAAAAATGTAATTCCTTCGCCTTCAATGTGGAAATATTGTGCACGATGTGTATCGGTAAAACAGTCAAATCCTCCGGCATAAGCCAAACTTTCAAAAGCTTTTTTATTGGCAGAACGCAAATCAATTTTTTTAGCCAAATCAAATATCGACTTGTAAGGCGCATCTTTTCTGCTTTGAACAATAGTGTCCACTGCATTGGCTCCAACTCCTTTAACAGCTCCCATTCCAAAACGTACGGCATTGTTTTCGTTTACCGTAAATTTATAAAACGATTCATTAACATCTGGACCAAGAACTTGCAATCCCATACGTTTACATTCTTCCATAAAGAAAGAAACTTGCTTGATATCGTTCATGTTATTAGAAAGCACCGCAGCCATATATTCTGCAGGATAATGCGCTTTTAGATAAGCCGTTTGATAAGCAATCCAAGCATAACAAGTAGAATGCGATTTATTGAAGGCATAACTTGCAAAAGCTTCCCAATCTTTCCAAATTTTTTCTAAAACTGTAGCATCGTGACCTTTGGTTGCTGCTTGTTCTATAAATTTAGGTTTCATTTTATCTAAAGTAGCACGATCTTTTTTACCCATTGCTTTACGCAAAACATCGGCATCACCTTTAGAGAAATCGGCTAACGACTGTGACAAAAGCATTACCTGCTCTTGATAAACGGTAATTCCATAAGTTTCACCTAAGTATTCTTCGCAAGCATCTAAATCGTATTTTATTTCCTCTTCTCCATTTTTTCTGCGAACGAAAGAAGGAATATATTCCAATGGTCCAGGACGATAAAGTGCGTTCATAGCAATTAAATCTCCAAAAACGGTTGGCTTTAAATCGCGAAGGTATTTTTGCATTCCAGGTGACTCGTATTGGAAAATACCAACCGTTTCACCTCTTTGGAACAATTCATAAGTTTTAACATCATCAATTGGAAAAGTATCAGGATCTAATTGAATTCCAGTTCTGTATTTTACTAATTTGACTGTATCTTTTATTAAGGTTAGGGTTTTCAAACCCAAGAAGTCCATTTTTAGTAATCCGGCACTTTCGGCAACCGAGTTATCAAACTGAGTTACATATAAATCAGAATCTTTGGCTGTTGTTACTGGAACGAAATTCGTAATATCACTTGGCGTAATAATCACACCACAAGCATGAATTCCAGTATTTCGAAGTGAACCTTCCAAAACTTTAGCTTGTTGAATGGTTTCACCTGATAATTCTCCGTCGTTAGCAATCGCAATTAATTCTTTTACTCTATCAAATTCATCGGAACGTAATGCTTTTTTGACGTCTTCTTCTTTTTCAGAAATAAATCGTGCCAAATTCCATTTGGAAGGCATCATTCCTGGGATTAATTTTGCAATTCTATCGGCTTCAAACAATGGTAAATCCAATACTCGAGCCGTATCTCGAATGGCTGATTTAGTTGCCATTTTACCATAAGTAATTATCTGAGCTACTTGATTGGAACCATATTTATTGATTACATAATCCATAACACGACCACGACCTTCATCGTCGAAGTCAATATCAATATCGGGCATTGAAACCCTGTCTGGATTCAAGAATCTCTCAAAAAGCAAATCGTACTTAATTGGGTCAATATTGGTAATTCCCAAACAATAGGCAACCGCAGAACCTGCTGCAGAACCACGACCTGGACCAACGGAAACGTCCATTTTTCTGGCTTCGGCGATGAAATCTTGTACAATTAAGAAATAGCCAGGATAACCGGAATTAGAAATGGTTAGTAGTTCAAAATCCAATCGTTCTTGGATTTCTGGAGTGATTTCGCCATAACGTTTTTGTGCGCCATTCATGGTTAAATGACGTAAATAAGCATTTTCACCTCTTACTCCGCCATCAGCTTCATCTTCTGGATTTACAAATTCTTCTGGAATAGTAAATTTTGGAAGTAATACATCGCGATACAATGAATACGTTTCAACTTTATCAATAATTTCTTGAACGTTGATAATGGCTTCTGGCAAATCAGTAAATAGTTTTTTCATCTCATCTTCCGATTTGAAATAATATTCCTGATTGGGTAATCCATAACGATAACCTCTACCTCTACCTATTGGTGTGGCTTGTTTTTCACCATCTTTAACACATAACAAAATATCGTGAGCATTGGCATCTTCCTTATTTACGTAGTAAGTATTATTTGTAGCAACTAATTTTACTTTGTGCTTTTGTGAAAACTCTATCAAGGTTTTGTTGACACGATTTTCATCTTCTTGATTGTGGCGCATGATTTCTAAATAAAAATCATCCCCAAATTGTTCTTTCCACCAAATTAGCGCTTCTTCAGCTTGATTTTCTCCGACATTTAAAATTTTACTAGGAATTTCTCCATATAAATTTCCTGATAAAACAATGATATCTTCTTTGTATTGCTCCACAACTGATTTATCAATCCTAGGAACGTAATAAAAACCATCGATGTATGCGATAGAAGACATTTTGGCTAAATTGTGATATCCTTTTTTATTTTTCGCCAAAAAAACTACTTGATAGCCGTTATCTTTTTTTGTTTTGTCTTTATGATTGTCACAAATATTGAACTCGCAACCTACGATTGGAATAATTTCATTGTCAGATGGTTCTTCTCCGTTTTCAATTGCGGCTTCAATTTTAGGTTTAACCGCTTTGTTATGATTCATAACCGCACTTACAAAATGAAAGGCACCCATCATATTTCCGGTATCGGTCATGGCTACAGCAGGCATTTTTGTTTTTGCAGCTGCAGCAACTAGTGACGGAATTCCGATGGTAGATTGTAAAACTGAGAATTGTGTATGATTATGTAAATGAGCAAATCGAGATTGTTTAAAATCTTTTTTATCGGCTTCAGAAATAGAGGTTTGAATTGTTTCTTCTCCACTTTTTTGAAGTTTTTTTCTGATTTCCTCCGAAGCTTCTTTAAGATTGATATGCTTCAATCCAATTAATTGAACTGATCTTGGATTTTTTAATTGAAAATCTTCGAAATATTCGGGTTCAACATCAAGTTCTTCTCTAGTAAAAATTTCTGTACGAATTAATTCTAAGAAACAACGTGTTGTAGCTTCAACGTCGGCAGTTGCGTTGTGTGCTTCTGCAAATGGTTCGTTGAAAAGATATTGATGTAATTCTGTTAATGTAGGTAATTTGAATTTTCCGCCACGTCCACCTGGAAGTTTTAATAACGATGCGGTAACTTCGGTACAAGTATCTAAAATCGGCATTTGCGACATTGGAGAAGTGATTCCCATTCGGTAGAATTCGCAACCCATAATGTTGATATCAAACCCAACGTTTTGTCCGACGATATACTTTGCTTTAGATAAGGCTATGTTGAATTTCTCCAACATTTCTTTGAGTTGGATTCCTTGTTCTTGAGCTAATTCGGTTGAAATTCCGTGAATTCTTTCGGCATCATACGGAATATTGAAACCTTCTGGATTAATAAGATAATCTTGATGTTCAACAAGATTTCCCATATCGTCGTGCAACTGCCATGCAATTTGAATACATCTTGGCCAATTGTCTGTATCAGAAATTGGTGCAGCCCAACTTTTTGGTAATCCTGTGGTTTCGGTGTCGAATATTAAATACATAGCTTTCAAAAATCAATATCAATTGTAAAAGTCAATATCAAAAAGTGTTGTTTTTGACCTCGTTCAAAAGTACAATTTAAGGTAGATAATTTAAATTTTAGTTATCAACAAACGGTGCTTGTGTCTCGAAGTTTTTGACTAGCCCTGATTGAGCAGATATCCTCGTAATGCAATGGAGAGATAAAGGCGAAAGCAGGAATAGGGTTTATTTTTGCCTGAATGTGTTGCTTCTAAAAACAAAAAAAGCCAACTCGGTTGAGTTGACTTTTTTGGTATTTGTAAAGAATATTTATTAGTATCTTCCTCTATTTCCACCACCATTATTGTCTCTGTTTCCACCACCGTAACCACCGCCACGAGAATTTCCACCTCCATTATAACCTCCGCCTGAACGATTGTTGTTAAAAGATCTTCTTTCACCTTCTGGTTTTGGTTCAGATTTGTTTACTACAATTGTACGACCTTCAACGGTTGCACCATTTAATTCTTCAATTGCTTTTAATGCCTCATCATCGTTTGACATTTCAACAAAACCGAAACCTTTACTTCTTCCAGTAAATTTATCAGTTACTACTTTAACAGAGTCTACTGCTCCATAAGCCTCAAAAGACTCTCTTAAATCTGCTTCCTCAATACTCCAAGGAAGACTTCCAACAAAAATGTTCATATTAAATTTTTAAAATTTGGTCAAAGATAGTTTAAATAAACTTATAATCAGCTTATTATTTGGATTTTATTAAAAAATAAAACCATCCTAGGATGGTTTTTATACTTTTTATGTTGTTCTCTTGTTATTGTTGTGGAAAGATCGGAACCTTATAAAATTCTCCGTACTGAAAATTAAATACTTGTCCACTCTGAGGACTATTAACATTTGCAGCATTGAACTTAAATTTCCCTGAAACTGTCATTTTTGTTGCGTCATATTCAGTAATTTCAATTTCACCATTACTGTTTCTAACGTTTAAAACTCTAAATCTACCGTTCAGATTTCCTCCAACAACTGTTATTAAATCACCAGCTTTATAACCATTTCCTGGAGCAACAATAGTAATTTTTGTGATTGCTCCACTAGTATTAACTGTTGTTGATACGGATAAACCACTACCAGTTCCTCCTGATGTCTCAGCATTACTTTGAGCTGTATAACCAGTTCCTCCAGATGCTAAAGTTACAGCTGAAACTGGTCCTGGAACCGAAATAGTAGCAAACTCTTGAGAAACGCCATCAACAGTCAGGGTATATGAAGCAAAATTACTTTGGTTAGTTGTTCCCAATGAATATTTACCTAAATTAGTACTAGTTGTTCCTAAAGTAACTTTTTCATATTGAGTTAATCCATCAATTGTTAAATCCCCCGAAGAAGAAATATACGCTCTTGCATCTTTAGCTCTCCAAAACACATCATTTCTTTGACCTTGAAAACCAGGTGTATTAAACTTAACATCTTCTTCACAAGAAACAAGCGAAACTAACAATAGAAACAGAGGCAATATTCTTTTCATATTCATAATTATTATTTGACAAAAATAACTTTTTAAAGCAAAAATACTAACTTATTTTCAAAAAAATTCAATTGAAACTACAGTTAAAATTATCACTATCAACAAAAAGTGAATTCGTGAGTTGTATTTTAAATTAAAAAAACTATCTTTGACCCCTTAAATAACCGAGGTCGAGAACCTCAAATTAATCAAAAAGATTATGTCAGTAAAAATTAGATTACAAAGACACGGAAAAAAAGGGAAACCTTTTTATTGGATCGTAGCAGCTGATGCTCGTTCAAAAAGAGATGGTAAATACCTAGAAAAAATTGGTACTTACAATCCAAACACTAATCCAGCAACAATTGATTTAAACCTTGACCAAGCGGTTCAATGGTTACACAATGGTGCTCAACCAACAGATACAGCTAGAGCAATCCTTTCTTACAAAGGAGCTTTATTGAAACACCACCTTGATGGCGGAGTTCGTAAAGGTGCTTTAACTCAAGAACAAGCTGATGCAAAATTAGCTGCTTGGTTAGACGAAAAAACTGGAAAAGTAACCGCTAAAAAAGAAGGTTTATCAAAAGCACAAGAAGCTGCTAAAGCAAAAGCTTTAAAAGCTGAAAAAGAAGCTAATGACAAACGTGTTGCTGCCGCTGTTGAAGCTGCAAAAACAGAAGAAGTTGTTGAAGAAGTAGCAGAAGAAACTACTGAAGTTGCTGTTGAAGAAACAGCTGCAGAAGTTGCTACAGAAGAAGCTCCAGCTGCTGAAGAAGCTAGCGAAGAAACTGAAGCATAATTTAGTAAGCAATTATGCGTAAAGAAGATTGTTTCTATTTAGGTAAAATTGCTAAAAAATTTAGTTTCAAGGGAGAAGTTCTTATCTATTTAGATACAGACGAACCCGAATTATATGAAAATATGGAATCAGTTTTTGTTGAATTCAACAAAAATCTGGTTCCTTTTTTTATTGAAAACAGCTCACTCCACAAAAATGATTTTCTACGTGTTCGATTTGAAGATGTAGATTCTGAAGCAGAAGCCGATAAAATAATCGGGCTAGCAATTTACTTACCTTTATCGATGTTGCCTAAACTTTCGGGTAATAAATTTTATTTTCACGAAGTTATTGGTTTTGAAATTGAAGACAAGCGATTAGGTGTTTTTGGAAAAATTATATCTATCAACGATTCTTCATCCCAGCCATTGTTTGAAGTTGTTAATGGTTCTGTGGAAATTCTTGTACCAATGATTGATCAATTTTTAGTAAAAATTGATAGAGAAAACAAAAAAGTCATCATGGATTTACCAGAAGGACTTGTAGAAATGTACTTGTAAAAACATAAAAATAATTTTGAACCATTAAGAAATTAAGTTTCATTAAGCATCGCCTTAATTCACTTAATTTCTTAATGGTTTTAATTTTCTAAAATAAATGTCAAAATTCGCATTCAAACAATTTTCTGTTCAACAAGACAAATGTGCTATGAAAATTGGAACCGATAGTGTGTTACTTGGCGCTTGGTGTCCAATTGAAAAAAATCCTTTTTCGGTTTTGGATATTGGTGCTGGAACTGGCGTTTTATCATTGATGTTAGCACAAAGAACTAACGCCGAACAAATAGACGCACTTGAAATTGACGAAGATGCATATGAACAATGCGTAGAAAACTTTGAAGCTTCGCATTGGAGCGACCGATTATTTTGTTTTCATGCTGGTTTAGACGAATTTGTTGAAGAACCCGAAGACGAATATGACATCATCATTTCCAATCCGCCGTTTTATTCTGAAGATTATAAAACCGATAATTCTCAAAGAGATTTGGCTCGTTTTCAAGACGCCTTGCCGTTTGAAGAATTGATTGAAGCTGCTGATTTGCTTTTGTCAGAAAATGGAATTTTTGCTGTAATCATTCCTTACAAAGAAGAAGAACGTTTTATTGATTTGTGTTCCGAAGTTGAATTATTTCCAGTAAAAGTTACTCGCGTAAAAGGTTCTCACACTACTCCAATTGTTAGAAGTTTACTCGCTTTTAAACGTTATGAACTTTCGGTTTTAACGGCTGACGAATTGGTAATTGAAATCAATCGACACGAATATACCGATGATTATATCAATCTAACTAAGGATTTTTACCTTAAAATGTAATTGTCAAATCATTAAAAAAATCACAATTAACAATCCTTTATCATTTAGCATCACTTAAATCGGATACTTTTAGAACTGAAAACTAAAACCGATTCACTTGAAGCAAAAATTACTTTTACTCCTTTTCTTTTTTACTTTTTTGAACTGCTTTTCTCAAGATAGAAAAACAATTCACGGTAAAGTTGTTTTTAATGAAATGGCTTTAGAGAAAATCGACATCGTCAATCTGAATTCTAAAAAAAGTAGCACAACTGATATTGTAGGAAACTTTAGTATAGAAGCCAAAGTTAGCGATGAACTTTTTGTGTTATCCAATGACTATTATGACATTAAAATCAGACTTACAAAAGAAGATTTTAAACTTGAAAAGCTTATCATCAATTTGAGCAAAAAACCCATTGAACTTGATGAAGTCACAATAAACAAAGTAGAAAAAGTTAATTTTATTGTTTCGCCCGAAGAAATACGAATGGCAAAAATTGCAAAGTTTGAAAACTCCCCAAAAGTTTTAGGCGTTTATACCGGAGAAATGCCTTATGGTGTTGATTTTGTTGGGCTTTTTAAAAAAATATTCAAGTCAAACAAAAAGAAAGATAAAGATCGAGCATCAAAATTTGCTTCTTTTAAAGAATATGCTGTTTCTAAATTTGATGTCAACGAATTTTTTTATAAAAAATTAGATGTAAATCTGGAAGAACTCGATTTATTCATGGCTTTTTGTGAAACCGATGCAAACTACAAAGCCATCATGCAACGCGAAGACACTTTAGAAACCATGGAATTTCTTACTACTAAAAACGAAGCATTCAAAAAACTGGAGCGATAATTCAACACCAAGTTCTAGCCCAGATGGAAGCGGCATCCTTTTTCTTTTTTTTTAAAGAAAAAGATATAGCGAACAGCTGGAATAAGCTCCAAAAAATAACAATTGTTAAAGTGAAACTCAAATATGTTTTATTACCTTTGCAAACGTTTTCGTAACAAAAACGTTGTACATTTTTTCACTTTACTTTTATACGATAAAAAATGAAACCAGATTTATTTCAATCACCAGATTATTATTTGTTAGACGATTTGCTAACTGACGAACATAAATTAGTGCGTGACTCGGCTCGTGCTTGGGTAAAACGTGAAGTTTCGCCAATTATTGAAGACTATGCACAACGTGCTGAATTTCCGAAACAAATCATTAAAGGTTTGGGAGAAATTGGCGGTTTTGGACCTTATATTCCAGAAGAATATGGCGGCGCAGGTTTAGACCAAATTTCGTATGGATTGATTATGCAAGAAATTGAAAGAGGTGATTCTGGAGTTCGTTCTACATCATCAGTTCAATCATCTTTGGTGATGTATCCTATTTGGAAATTTGGAACGGAAGAGCAAAAAATGAAATATTTACCAAAGTTAGCCACTGGAGAATTCATGGGTTGTTTTGGATTGACTGAACCAGATTATGGTTCAAATCCATCAGATTTGGTAACAAATTACAAAGATATGGGCGATCATTATTTATTGAATGGTGCCAAAATGTGGATATCAAATGCACCGTTTGCAGACATTGCTGTAGTTTGGGCAAAAAATGAAGAAGGAAGAATTCACGGATTAATTGTAGAACGCGGCATGGAAGGTTTTACAACTCCAGAAACACACAACAAATGGTCGCTTCGTGCTAGTGCAACAGGCGAATTAATTTTTGATAACGTAAAAGTTCCAAAAGAAAATTTATTACCAGGAAAATCTGGACTTGGCGCGCCAATGATGTGTTTAGATTCTGCTCGATATGGAATTGCTTGGGGTGCAATTGGTGCTGCAATGGATTGTTATGACACAGCTTTGAGATATTCTAAAGAAAGAATTCAGTTTGGAAAACCAATTGGCGGATTTCAATTGCAACAAAAAAAATTAGCCGAAATGATTACCGAAATCACCAAAGCACAATTGCTAACTTGGAGATTAGGCGTTTTGCGTAACGAAGGAAAAGCAACTACAGCTCAAATCTCCATGGCAAAAAGAAACAACGTCGATATGGCAATAAACATTGCTCGCGAAGCACGTCAAATGCTTGGTGGAATGGGAATTACAGGAGAATATTCAATTATGCGTCACAGTATGAACTTGGAAAGTGTAATTACTTATGAAGGCACGCACGACATTCACTTGCTGATTACTGGCGCAGATATTACTGGAATTCCAGCGTTTAAATAAATTTATTTTTTATTAAAACCACTAAGCAAGTTAAGAGAATTAAGACTTAACGAAACGTAATACCTTAATGGTTTAAATACAATTAAACAATAAATAAAATTGATATAAAATGCTTCTTCATTTCGAGAAGCATTTTTACATTTGTAGAGAAGTACAATCTTAAAATAATTATACTTCGTATATAATAAAAAAAGCTATGACAATTCTTGAAATAAACACCAAAATTCAACCCCAAAAACAACAATTACTACAACATCCATTATATGAAAAAGTAAAAACAATTGATGATTTGCATCAGTTTTTGGAAAGTCATGTTTATGCCGTTTGGGATTTTATGTCGCTGTTAAAAGCACTGCAAAGTAAACTAACGTGTACGACAACGCCTTGGTTTGCTTCAGCAAATCCAGAAACAAGATATTTAATCAACGAAATTGTTTTGGCAGAAGAAAGCGATTTGACTCTGGATGGAAAACGCCTTAGCCATTTTGAAATGTATGTTGACGCTATGCAAGATTGTGGTGCAAATACTATTGAACTGCATACTTTTTTGCAAAATGTAGTTGATACTAAAAATGTTTTCATTGCCATCAAGCAAAGCAACTTACACCAAAACATCAAAAACTTTCTTGATTTTACTTTCCGAGTAATCGAAGAAGGAAAAGCACACAAAATTGCTGCTGCCTTTACTTTTGGAAGAGAAGATTTAATTCCAAATATGTTTACCGAAATATTAAAAAGTTTCCAACAGAATTTCCCAGAAACCGATTTATCAAAATTAATTTACTACTTCGAAAGACATATCGAATTGGATGCTGACGAACACGGACCAATGGCAATGCAAATGATTAATGACTTATGTGGAAATGACGCTCAAAAATGGCGCGAAGTAAAAGAAGTTTCCATCACTGCTTTGGAAAAAAGAATTGGACTTTGGGATGCAATTGAAGAAAAAATCGAAAAAACTGTTGAAATAGTATAAACCATGAAATGTTTTCGCTCAATAATATCATTTTTTTTGATTTGCACACTTTTTTTTGGATGCAGTGCGGAAAATGATACAATTATTGAAAATGAAACTCCAGTTGTTATTTCTAAAACTTACCGTTATTTAGCACTTGGCGATAGTTATACTATTGGACAAAGCGTTTGTGAAACTTGCCGATTTCCAATTCAGTTAAAAATAAAACTGAAGCAAAGCTTGTCTGCATCAGATAATATTTTGACTGATATTATAGCTCAAACAGGTTGGACAACGACCAATTTAAAAAACGCCATTGCATCACAAAATCCAGTAAACAACTATGATTTGATTACGTTACTAATTGGGGTTAATAATCAATATCAAAACAAACCGTTTAATTTATACGAACAAGAATTTCCAGAATTGGTAAATATTGCCATCGAGAAAGCCAAAGGCAACAAGGATAATGTTATTGTTGTTTCCATTCCAGATTATGCTTACACACCATTTGGAAATGGAAATGCAACTATTTCAAGCCAAATAGATACTTATAATAATTTCGCAGAAAATTATTGTATTCAAAACAATATCACTTTTGTGAATATTACTGACATTACTCGAGAAGGTTTGGCTCAACCTACCTTAGTTGCTAACGATGGTTTGCATCCTTCAGACTTGGCTTATTCTAGATTTGTGGAAAGAATTTTTCCTAAAGCGAAAGTGGTTTTGGGGTTGTAACTTAATCACTTTTTGGATTTCCAAATAAATCCATCCAATAAATAATGAGTAAACTGAGGAACTGTTAGCAAAGGAACTAAGATAAATTGCCAATTTGAAAAGTCGAAATTTGTAATTGAAATTTGTTCGTTCCAAACTAAAATCTCCCACAAAAATTCTTCTGAAAAAGCTATAATAAATAAGATTACAATAAAAATTAGCACACCTTTAAATTGTTTGAGTAAACTTAAAAAACCCAAATCTTCTTTAGTTTTTTTCTCAATTTCGTTCATATAAATCAATGCCATGTATGGGATTCCATGAGAGACAACGTTTAATAATGTGAAAACTAAATCGTTATTAAAGTACACAATCCCAAAATACCAAGAAAGCATTGTTCCAACAATAATAGCATTCTTTGGAATATTAAAATAGTTAGATTTTATAGAAATATAAATTGTTCTAACAATATAAAATACGAGTATTGCAAAATAAATCCATGTAAGAACTTCAAGGATATTTGCATTTTCATACTTCAAAAATTCGTTCTCTACAAACCAATTGAACTTTCGTTTTGGCGATAAAAACCAATACAACATAGGATAAATTGTGGCAGAATAAATAATTAAATTATCTATCCAAGCATAGGTTTTATCTTCATTTCTAGAGTACAATCGCATAAAACCATATTGCTGACGAATGAAATGAAAAACAGCCACATAAGCCAAAACAGACCAAAATACCTGACTTCCAAATAAAAATAAAATGAAACCAATTAAGAAGCAAAAAATAGGTAATCCAATGTACAATTGTTTCCTTCTTTGAAATTCTGAAGCAACAAAATAGGTTTTAAATAATGTAGAATAAACATGAGCAACATCAATAAAAACAATTAAAAACAACCAAGTATAAAACGAATAACTTTCTTCGATATCTGTTAACCAATTTTGAAATAACAAAACAATTGCCAACACAATAAATGATGGTGCAAGTATAAAAACTCCGTCGGTTTTGGCTTTATGTATCCAAGGTTGAACCATTACACTATTTTATTTACTACATTAATACCTTGATGAAAAGCTTCTTCAAAAATAGATATTCCCGATAAATCCGAATGTGCAAAATAGATTTTATCATCAATAGATTGCGCTGCTTTTTGTTTGCTTTCGCCAAATAAAAATCCGTTTTTAGGACTAATCATTCCGTGTCCTAGAAGATGAATATCAATACTTTCTGTTACTTCTTCTATGTTAGGATGCGCAACTTTTAAATCTTCAAATACTATATTCTTCCAATGCTCTTTTGGTTTTTTATAGATTTCTCGTCTGCTTTTCCCACAATCTGATGAGGAGAAACTGTAATAATACGTAATCACTTTTTTATCGTGAATTTGCTGCAAAGACTGATGTTGATCGTAAATATAACCCAATCCTTTTGAATCGTGAGCCACATTATCCCAACACAAAGGAAAACTAAAATTATCGGTTAAATCGGAAACTACTAATGTTGCCAAAAGCCAAGGTGCATAATGAAAATCTTTGGTAAATTCTTTTCTGTCTTCAAACAAATATTGATTAACAAATTGCGGAGTTGCCATAATAATTTTGTCGGCAATAATCTCAATAGAAGTTTTTGTTTTATCATCAAAAACCAAGGCTACTGCTTTACCATTTTCGATTTTCACTTCATAAACCAAATGATTTTGCAATGTTTTTCCTTTGGAATATTTTTTTAAATGATGCGTTAATCTTGCGTTACCTTCGGGCCAAGTTAAAACGTTATCATTTTTATCTTGCGTACTGTTTTGTTTTCTCGCAGCAAAATAGTGAATTCCGGCGTAAGCAGAAACGAATTCAAATCCTAAACCAAAATCATCTCTGCAACAATAATCTACATAAACCAAAAGCGGATTTGATTTAAAATTTTGTTGTTCTAACCATTCTTTCATAGTTAGTTGGTCCAAACTTTTAACGGCATCATTTTGAGAAGATAAAGCCATCGGAATATTGAACCAATACAAACCAAAGTCATCTTTTTTAGTTCTAAAATCATCCATCATCGAAAAAAATCGAAGTAATTCTGCGTCTTCCTCTGCTGAATTTCCAACTTTCGGAACAATTCCTTCTTGCCAGTTGTTTTTGTAGAATAATCGTTCGTCTGGTGAAAACGTTAGTTGCGTTTCATCAAACTTTGGAAATCCTTTTTCATCATAACCTAAAATAATTTTTTCTTCTTCTAGAAATTGCAGTAACTCTTTATCTTCTTGGTTTGGTAGAGGCAAATAATGCGCACCAAGAGGAAATTTAGAATATTGATTTTCACCATTGGAAGAATTTCCACCCAAATGATTTTCTAATTCAACCAACAAAAATTCGGAAATTCCTTTTTTAGAAAGTTGTCTTGCAGCAGATAAACCGGTAATTCCGCCACCAACAATTAAATACGGAATAGAAATTTGATTAGAAGCTTTTGGAAAATTCTTAACGCGAAGTTTATGTCCTAAAATATGATTGGTTCCTGATAGCCGAATTAAAAGCGTAATTACTTTTTCTTTACAAGCATCGAGAAGCGGAACAATCAGTAAAGTTGCTCCTAAAAATTTGAAGAAATTCCTTCTCGAACTACTATAATTTCCCCCATTCTTCATCGAAATAGCGTACTAAAACTTGGTTATCTAATCGATTAATTTCAATGTCTTTTGAAATCATATCTTGGGAAAAATAATTGAATTTTTCAAACTGATAATTGTAAAATCGCAATCCGTCAACGGTTCTATTTACTTTATTGAAATTAGTCCCAAAACCATTTATTGCTATGGTAAAACCCCATTCTCCAAACGATGGAACATATGCATGATAAGCATCAATTTGTGGAAAAACTTGCATTACCGTTTTGTTGATGCACCAAAAAGATTTTGGAGCAAAATAAGGCGAAGTCGTTTGAATTACCACAACTGCATCTGGTGACAGTAGTTGTTGCATCGTACTGTAAAAATTCAATGAATACAACTTACCCAAACTGTAATTGGAAGGATCTGGAAAATCGATAATAACTACATCAAATTTCTCTTTGGTTTCTTTTGCCCAAATGTAAGCGTCTTTGTTGTAAACCGTAACTTTGGGATTATTCAAAGCATTTTTATTGAAATCAACCAATACCTGATTGGTTTTAAACAACTTGGTCATTCCTTCATCCAAATCGACCAAAGTAACTTTTTTTACCTCTTTATATTTTAAAACTTCTCGAACAGCCAAACCATCGCCACCGCCAAGAACTAATACATGTTCAATTTTTTTTGCCATTGACATTGCTGGATGAACCAAAGCTTCGTGATAACGATACTCGTCGGCAGAACTAAATTGAAGATTGTTGTTTAAATATAATCGATAATCGCTTTTATTATGGGTTAAAACGATACGTTGGTATTGCGTTGAATTGGTATAAATGATATTTTCGCCATACAATTTACCTTCTGAATAGGACAGGATATTTTCGGAGAAAAAGAAAGTAATCAATAAAACTAGAAAAGAAAAAATGGCTTTTGCTCTGAGTAATTTTACTTTTTTTAATTCTGATTTTAACAAATAACAAAGTACAATAGCAATAGAAATATTAATCATTCCGAAGAATAAAGATGTTCCAATAATTCCGAGTTTTGGAACTAAAATTAACGGAAAAAGAATGGATGCTAATAAAGCTCCAATGTAATCAAATGTAAAAACGTTGGAAACCAAATCTTTGAATTCTACTTTATCTTTAAGAATATTCATTAGTAACGGAATTTCCAATCCGACAAGACATCCTGTGATGAAAACTAAAAAATAAAGAATAAATTGAAAGGCAAAAGCGGTTTCAAACAACAAAAAAAGAATAACCGAACTCAATCCACCAATTAATCCGACTAGAATTTCTATTTCTACAAAAGTATTGAGTAGATTTTTGGTAATAAATTTTGAAAAATACGACCCAATTCCCATCGAGAAGAGATACACTCCAATGATGAAAGAAAATTGCTTTACTGAATCACCCAATAAATAACTAGCCAAAGTTCCTGCAACTAACTCGTAAACTAGTCCGCAAGTGGCAATGGTAAAAACAGCAAAAAGTAGTAAATATTCAAATTTAAGGAATTTTTTACCCATGAATTGCTGCGCTAATAATCATTGAAATTCCAATAATTAAGGCTGCGAAAACAATAGCTACAGCAACATTATTTTCTTGAGTAATTTTTTTCCAGGTATTTTCGGGAGTAATTTTTTCAATGATAAAATAAGCAATAAAAAGTATTGCAATTCCAACGGCAGAAAACACTAATGAGTTGATAACAAGTTGTGATATATTCATGATATTATATTTTTAGTTATTTATGATAAAAACGATTTACAGAACTACGTCCTGAATTTGTGGGTTTGTAATTTTCAGTCGATTCACAGTCGCATAAACTATTACCTTGCGTTGTATAATATAGGAATAACCCATAAAAACCTATAGCTATTATAATTGATAGATAATTTTCTTTAATAAAATCTGATACTTTTTCCATTTGAAATTAATATTAGTAATTACCCCATCTTTTTTCTTCGAAATACTTTGAAAGGTAAAAAATTATAACAACAAAAACTGTCATAAAAATAAATGTCATAAAAATATTTCGCATCGAAGGTTTGTTCCATGTTGCACTTACAACCAGCAAACTATTTGACAAATCCTCTGGAGCTTTGGAAGGTGTAATTGATAAATGGTATTTACCTTCTGCAACGCCACAAATATTAAAATTCTCTGATGTACTTCCTTCAGACCAACTTTCTCCATCAGTATTACCGTGATAATACTCGATATCTTTAGAGGCATAAACTTCTTCATTAGTATTTTCGTTTACTAAAGCTACTTGAACATTTGCCCAAGAATTATTCACATTTGAATAAACCGAAATTTGTAAAGGTGCCGAACTTCCTTTTAACTCAAAAGATGGACTTACATATTCTTTGGAAGTAAAACTTTCAAATGGAATTGAGGCATTCAAAACCTCTTGTTCTAATCTATCTTGGTTGAAATACCAATGGGTAAAAATGATTAAAAACCCAACTGCACAAAAAGTCAAGACCAAATTTCTAACATTAATAAAGAAAGGTTCTACCATTCCAATCTCTGATTTTGATGGTATTGCCGATGTGTTGAATGCTTTTTTTACAGCACTTCTTGAAATATGCTTACCGTAAAACGCGGTTTGCTCTTGTCCAAATTTTTCAAATGACAGGATAAATGGCGGATTTATATATTCGATTAATTCTGCATTGTTCAAAACATTAAAATCAAAAAAACCAGCCGCATAATCAAGTTTTGGATAGGAATAATCAAATCTATCATAGGTATTATCCAAATAGTCAACCGTTAATGGGTGATTGCCTACTTTTTTTTCAAACTCAATTTGTTCTAATAGTATAAAGTTTCCCGATGATTCTGAAAGATATAAAAATTCTTTTTTATCATTTTGCAACACATATTCAATCCATCTGATATTGTAATCACCGCTTTTAACCAAAAAACCAATGATTGTAAATACACTTCCATGAAATTCTGCTTTTTGGCCAATAGAAAAGGCATTGTTATAATCAACTTTTTTGTGTCTTTCTTTGAAAACAAAATCATTAGAATCGTTTCTACTATAAATAGTTGCACAATTTGGGCAGGAAAAATAAGAAACCTCAATTTTTACATCAAGTTTGGTAACCGTATTACAATGATAGCAAGAAAAATCCATACTCAAATTTATCTATTAATTTCAAAATCTTTTAAAACAATTGCCTTAAAAAAGGTTACAAACTCATTGGTAATACTTTTTACTTTTTGAGTGTTATCTTGTAAATAATTGCACAAGTAAACATCCAACGTAAGCTGTCTAAATTCAGGCCAAGTATGAATACAAATATGAGATTCTTTTAAACAAATAGCAATGGTAAAACTATTATTTTCAAAATTGTGGGTAATTATTCCAACTTTTTCAAGTTCAAAATCTTGAATGATTTTTTCAGAAAACTCGATAAAAGCACTGCTGTTAGTTAGCAAATCTACCTCATCTACTTGAAGTGTGACTAATTTATGTAATCCCGGAGAATAGGTGTTTTGATCCATTAAAAGTAAAATCCCAATTGATTTGATGAGATATTCTTTTATACGTAAGTGTTAAAATTTTGTTACAAAAAAAGCGAGAATTTCATCTCGCTTCTATTATTGTTCTGGTGCAATTTCAAGTTCTAATCCATCAATTTCTTCGGTAATTCGTATTTGACAACCCAATCGTGAATTGTCTTTAACATGATACGCTTCCCAAAGCATAGCTTCTTCATCGGGATTTCGTTCTAACGAAATTACATCATTTAAAACGTAGCATTGACATGATGCACACATTGCCATTCCGCCACAAACACCAACGGTTCCTTCTTCGGCTAACTCATACATTCGAATAACTTCCATGACATTTAAGTTCATGTCTGTTGGTGCTTGAATTTCGTGAATTTGTCCGTTTCGGTCGGTTATTTTTAGAGTGATGTCTTGTGGCATTTTACTTTTTATAAACACCTACAAGGTTTTAAAAACCTTGCAGGATAATTAATCAATTGATTTTACAACTGCTTTTTCCGCTTCTTTTCTTGTTCCGTCAAAACCATCAACTCCGGAAACCGTTGTATATTTTAATACGTATTTTTTTCCAGGATTTAATCTATTGTAAACACTTTGACACATCAATGTTGCTTCGTGAAAACCGCAAAGAATTAACTTCAATTTTCCTGGATACGTATTCACATCACCAATGGCGTAAATTCCGTCGATGTTGGTTTGATAATCTAATGCGTTGTTTACTTTAATAGCGTTTTTTTCTATTTCTAATCCCCAATTGGCAATTGCTCCAAGTTTAGGCGTCAATCCAAATAACGGAATAAAATAATCAGTCTCAACGTTCATTCTTGCTCCATTGATTTCAATATCTACTGCTTCAATTCTTTCTGAACCTTTGAAACCAACAACTTCTGCTGGAGTAATTAATTTTATTTTTCCTTCTTGCTTTAACTCTTGTACTTTATCAACTGAATCTAAAGCACCACGGAATTCGTTTCTTCTATGCACTAAAGTTACTGAAGAAGCTACATTGGACAAAAAGATTGACCAATCTAATGCCGAATCGCCACCACCAGAAATCACTACTTTTTTTCCTCTATATTTTTCTGGATCTTTCACAAAATAATCAACACCTCGATCTTCTTTTTCGTAGAACTCTAAATCTTTTAGAATTGGTTTTCTAGGTTCAAAAGTTCCTAATCCACCAGCAATGGCGATTGCTTTTGCATGATGTTTTGTTCCTTCATTGGTTGTTACTACAAAACTTCCGTCTTCTAATTTTTCGATGGTTTCGGCGGTTTCTCCGAGAGTAAAACCAGGTTGAAACTGCTTTATTTGTTCCATTAAATTGGTAACCAAATCGCCCGCAAGAACTTCGGGATAACCTGGAATATCAAATATTGGTTTTTTGGGATATAGTTCGGCTAATTGTCCACCAGGTTGTGGCAAAGCATCAATTATATGACATTTTAATTTTAATAATCCGGCTTCAAAAACGGCAAAAAGTCCTGTTGGACCTGCGCCAATGATAAGTATATCTGTTGTAATCATTATAAAAGTTTATGGGTTTATGTGTTTAGAAGTTTATACATACAAAAGTCTAAAACATAATTTTTTTATTATATGACATTTGTCAGTTCATGGATTTGCGTTAGGGATAGAAGCGGCATCCTTTTGTGGAGTTTACGGAACAAAAGATACAGCGAATAGCCCGACCAGTCATTGCGAGGCACGAAGCAAACTGGTAACGCCAAAATAAAATTAAGCTACGTTTTCTACAGTTTCAATTTGCGGTGCATATTTTTTGATTGTAGTTTCAACGCCAGCTTTCATAGTGCTGATGCTTAAACTACAAGACGTACACGCGCCTTGAAGACGAACTTTTACGTGCTTTTCATCTTCAACAGAAACCAAACTAATATCGCCACCATCCGAATTCAAAAATGGTCTGATTTCGTTCAGTGCTTTTTCGATGTTTAAAATTAATTCTTCGTTTGTCATACTTTATTTTAGTTTTCAGTCGCAGTTTTCAGTCGCAGAAAACAGTGTAAACTATAAACTGAGACTGTAAACTGAGTACTATTTTTTCACAGCAGAACATCCTGCCATTGTTGTTATTTTTATTGCTTCGGTTGGAGCAAGTGTTTCGTTTCTTTTTACCGTTTCTTCAACTACATTTCTTGTAATTTCTTCAAAAACTGTTTCTATGACAGAACCTGTTTGTAACGCTGCTGGTCGACCATAATCTCCTGCTTCGCGAATGCTCTGAACAATTGGAACTTCGCCAAGAAATGGAACTTGAAGGTCAAGCGCAAGATTTTTTGCACCTTCTTGACCGAAGATGTAGTATTTATTATTTGGTAGTTCTTCTGGAGTGAAATAGGCCATATTTTCTATAATTCCGAGAACAGGAACATTGATAGCTTCTGATAAAAACATGGAAACTCCTTTTTTAGCATCGGCTAGAGCAACGGCTTGTGGCGTACTTACGACAACTGCACCTGTTATTGGTAACGACTGCATGATTGACAAATGAATATCGCCTGTTCCTGGTGGTAAATCGATTAACATGAAGTCAAGATTTCCCCAATCGGCATCAAAAATCATTTGGTTTAATGCTTTAGAAGCCATTGGTCCACGCCAAATAACAGCCTGACTTGGAGAAGTGAAAAATCCGATTGAAAGTAATTTTATTTCATAACTTTCAATAGGTTTCATTTTTGATTTTCCGTCAACTTCTACAGAGATTGGTTTTTCGTTTTCTACATCGAACATTATTGGCATACTTGGACCATAAATATCGGCATCAAGAACTCCAACTTTGAATCCCATTTTGGCTAAAGTAACGGCTAAATTTGCTGTAGTTGTAGATTTTCCAACGCCACCTTTTCCTGAAGCTACTGCAATAATATTTGAAATTCCGGGAATGGCTTTTCCTTTGATTTCGTTTGGATTTTCTTTGGCTTCAACTTTAATATTTACTTTCACGACTGCATTTGGAGAAAACTGCTCGTGAATTAATTTTTTAATATCGTCTTCGGCACGTTTTTTTATGTGCATTGCAGGTGTTGCAATCAGCAAATCTATTGTTACCTCATCGCCAAAAATAAGTACGTTTTTAACCGCACCACTTTCTACCATATTTTTTCCTTCACCAGCAATAGTAATAGTTTCTAACGCTTTTAGGATTTCTTTTCTATCTAGCTTCATCTTCTTATTTAAAAGTTTATGAGTTTAAAAATTTAAAAGTTGATAGACTTTTTATTTAAACTTAATATGAATTGCAAAGATACTACGAAATGTTTGGAAACAATAGTTAAAGAATTGAAAATATTTATAGTTTGATTGGGAAAAACCGCTACAAGACTTTTCCTTGAATTAGATTGATTTTGATGTCGGCAAACTGAATTTGCAATTGATTTTTAAGCAAATCGTATTCCGCAGAAAGCAACTGATTTTTAACTGCCGAAAAAACGATAGCATCGATAACTCCCGAAGCATATTTTGATTGTGATGTTCGAAAAGAAGCATCGGCAAAAGTTTTCATCTCTTCTAATTTCTTTTCCAATTGTTCAAAATTGACTTTATTTTGGGTTTCGATATCGATTTGGTTTTTGACTTTTAACTTTTCTTGCTCGATTACAAGTTTCGATTTTTCGGCTTCGATCTTAGTTGCTGAAACTCGGCGATTATTTCTAAATCCATTAAAAATTGGCACGCTTAATTGAAGTCCGAGTTGGTGATTTTTATTGTCACTAACCTGTTTGTTGAAATTATCTACTACAACATCGGGTTGATTTAATGGTTTATAGTAAAAAGTTGAAAATCCGTAAAAGGTTGTTAACGTTGGTAAATTATTAGCTCGTTCCAATTTTGTATCTTTCAAACTACTTTGATAACCAAGTTCGGCAGCTCGAATTTTTGGATTATTTTCAACGGAATTTTTGGCAGTATTTTTATCAATAAAATTTTCCAAAAAAACTTCGGCTATGGAAAGATTTTCAACATTCATCAATTGAAAAAGTTGCTTTTTTTGTATTAAAAACAATTGTTCCGCTTGTAAAATCCTAATTTCTTCTTGGGCGAAACTGAGTTGCATATCATACAAATCGCTTTTAGGTTTACTGCCAATTTCAACTTCTTTTTGCACACGATTCAAGTTAAATTGTGCGTTTTTGAATTGTTCATTTTGAATTTTAAGCAATTCTTGAGTAAAAAGTGCTTGATAATAACTTTCCACTATTTGAAGTTGGTATTCGTTTTCAATAACGGCTAAATCAGCTTTGGCTTTTTCTATGTCAATTTTTGTCTTTTGCGCCATGGCAAAATTTTTAAAATCAATCAAATTCATTTGTGCATTCAAAAAGAAATTATCGTTTTGAATGTTAGAACTAACTCTTCCATTGGTAGATGGATCAATGGTTGAACCAAAGTTATAGCTTTGATTTCCTGTAAAAGAAATTGCTGGTAACATTTGATTTGCTATAGAATTGTGCAATTTTTGTGATTTTTTTACTTGAAGTTGACTGATTTTTATGTCAATCGAATTCTTCATCGCTTCGTAAATGCATTTCTGCAAAGGCCAGGAATTTTCTTGACCAAATACAGAAAAACAAAGTGTATAAATGAAAACTAGAAAAAAAACTTTTTTATTCATGTCAATATTTTTTTGCCACAGATTTCACGGATTAAACTGATTTTGATTTTTAAAGTTGATGTTGAAATTGACTTTTGATGTTGAAATTGACTTTTGATGTTGATTTTTGAAATTGTTATTCGTATTTCAAATATTTTAAAACATCCATTCTTGTGGCTTGATAAGCTCGCGAAAGCACTACAATTAGAGTTAAAATCAACAAAACAACAAATCCAACGACAAACGGAACGAAACTAATCTCTATTCGGGAAGCGAAATTTTCAAGCCACTTTCCGAGTAAATAATACACTGGAAAAACAGCGATTAAAAATCCAATAATACAGAAAAACACATATTGTTTTGATAATTCTTTTAGTAAAACATTGGTTTCAGCACCGAGCGTTTTTCTAATGGCGATTTCTTTCATTCTTCGTTGGATGGAATATGACGCCAAAGCAAATAATCCAAAAATGGCTATCAAGATTACAATCACGTTTAATAATGAAAATAGATTTCTTTGTTTGACATAAGCTTCATAGGTTCTTGCATAAGCCTTATCAACAAAGTCATATTCAAATGGATATTCAGAATCGACATTTTTTGTCCAAAATTTTTCAATATCGGCAATAGTTTGTTCCATGTTTTTTCCATCCACTTTAACATGAATTCTACTAGCATTTTGAAGCATCCAATCGATGGTTTTGAAGTGAAAAAACACCATTGGCGGTACTTCGGCTTGTGGACTATACAAATTAAAATCTTTTACAACTCCAACAATTTTAAGTTTATTTCCATTCCACTCAACTTCTTTTCCTAATGGATTTTTTTCCTTCATTAGCTTCATCGAAGTTTCATTAATCAACATTGTGTTGATAGTATCCGAAGCCAGTTTTTCGGTAAGATATCTTCCTTCTTTTAACCCGATTTTCATCATTTCGAGCATTCCAAAATCAATTCCCATGTTCTGACCTTGAACTGTTATCCCATTATAATCAAAACTAGAAGACGAACCCGAACCATTTCCAAAATCAAACGCTCCAGTGGAAACTTGTTCTACGCCTTTTATTTTTGAAACCTGATCTTTAATCATATAATATCGACTGAAAAGTTTTTGCTTATAATCATTCTCTTTCCAATCGTATATATTTCTGTAGCGAATAGAAAGTACTTGTTCGCCTTTGAAACCTAAATCTTTAGTATTTAAAAATTGTACTTGTTGGTAAACAATATAAGAACCGATGATGAAAAATGTTGCAATAGCAAATTGCATAACCAGCATTCCGTTTCGCAACCAAATGCCGCTTTTACTTCTACCGAAATTACCTTTCAGCACTTTTAACGTTTCGAAATTTGACACATAAATCGCAGGAAAAATACCTGCTACGGCTATAGTGAAAAAGAAAATTAAAATTAATTGAAGGTAAAATTGTTCGCCATGAATGATTAATTTTTTATTCAAAAATTCATTGTAATATGGTAACGAAAGTTCAACAATTACCAAAGAAAGTAAGATAGAAAACAAAGTAATTAGTGTTGTTTCGAAAATAAATTGCTTGATAATATTCATTTTTGACGCACCAATAATTTTTCGCACACCAACTTCTTTTGCCCTTTTTATAGCATTGGCTGTAGCCAAATTGATGTAATTCACGATAGATAAAATCAAAATTAAGATGGATAATCCGAGCATAATCATCAAGAATTGATAATTTCCTTTTCCTTCTGCAAAACCATCAGTTACGGAATGTAAACGTGATTTTGACAATGGTTCCAAGGTAAACATTGTACTTTGCTGTCCGTTCTTTTTCAGCCATTCATCAACCGATATTCCTTCTTCTTTTGCCCATCGTACTACTCGATTTTCGAACATGATTTTCTCCATTCGGGCAACAACTTTTGGAGCATCATCTGGATTTTTGAGTTTTAACAATAATCCGTGATTAAAATTTCCCCAATGATTGATGTTTTCCTGTATTTTTGGTTCAATCAAATTTGTAACTGCTTCTGGCATTAACGATGATTTACCAGTGATTTCATAAACACCTCTGATTACAAAAGTTCTTCCTGAATAACGCACTTCTTTGCCTATCGGATCTTCATTGCCAAAAAGTCTTTCAGCAGCTTTTGTCGAAATTGCCATACTTGCATTGTCTTTCAAAGCGGTTTTTGAAGAACCTTTAATAAACGGAAACGGGAAAAATTCAAAAAATTTATTTTGAGAATCGGTTATTTTTAGAATTTCTTTTTTGCTTTTATATTGAACTAATTCCTCGTAGTACCAATTTTCGAGATAACAATAAGCTTCTAATTCGGGGAAATCTTTTTCGAAATATGTTTTTAATGCCGCAACATTACTTGCCCAATACATGTCTGGAGCAACTTGACTAATGGATTGAAAAACTTTGTCTTTGTTTGGATTCCAAGCATTGTAACTTTGCTCGTCATTCCAATACAGAATGGCAAAAATTAATCCTGCGATTCCAATACTCAATCCCAAAACATTCAAAGCTGTAAACAGTTTGTTGTTTTTGATTTGATATAAAAATAGGTGTAGCCAGTTTTTTAGCATGATTTATTCGTTTTTTGATAATGATTTTGATGATTACTTTTAACTATTATCTCCTATTCACCGAACCCGATGAACTTTTATCAGCATTCACTTGCGAAGGATTTCCATAATAATTAACATCAGCACTCGATGACGCTGCAGCTTCTAACGATTTTGTAACGGTTAGTGTAACATCGGCAGAACTGCTGGCTTTTACTGTTGCGTTTTCCACTGATAAACCTCTCAAATTACAATCGCCCGAACTACTAGCTTTTACTTCAAGCGAAGTTGCTTTTCCGTCTAAAGAAACATCGCCTGAACTACTCACTTCTACATAAATTGTTTTGGTATTGATATTTCCTTTGACATCGCCACTTGAAGAAACATCGGCTTTAAAATCAACGCATTCAAAATTCCCAGAAACACTTCCAGATGAACTTGCTGCAACTTCTAATCTTTCAGTTGTATTCAAATTTTGAATTTTGATACTTGCCGAAGAACTGGCTTTGATTTCAGATAATGATTTTCCAGTTACGTACACTTTTATAACATTAAAACTAACGCCGTTGATAGTTCTGTTGTTCCACTTTTTTGATTTTGGCTTTTTGGAATTTTCAGTATCAACAAAAATTTTCAAGGTTTGGCCTTCTACTTCGGTTTTAATCATTTGCATTCTTTCATTGTCATCCGTTTCAACTTTTATACTATTTGAATTGGAAACGGTATAAAAAACTTCAATTCCTTGTGAAGCTTTCAATTTTGAAAAATCGCTTACATTTCTGTTTTCAGAAACTTGCGCTGTTGCTACTAAACCTACTAATAATGAGGTAATTGTTAAAATTAATTTAGTCATGATTTTATGTTTTTTAAATTATTGTTTTAAGATACAAAAACATCTACGTTTCTGCTATTTGTTTTTTCTGAAAGCACCATTCCGTCTTTCATTATAATCGTTCTTTGCGAAAAAGACGCATCATAATCGGAATGTGTAACCATTAAAATAGTGGAACCATTAGCATGTAAATCCGTCAATAATTCCATGACTTCGTTTCCGTTTTTACTATCTAAATTTCCTGTTGGTTCATCGGCTAAAATGATTTTTGGATCGTTAATCAACGCTCTAGCCACAGCAACTCTTTGCTGTTGTCCGCCCGAAAGTTGTTGCGGATAATGTTTCAATCGATGCGAAATTCCTAGTCTTTCGGCAATTGCTTCAACTTTTTTCTTTCGTTCCGATGATGGAACATTGTTATAAATCAATGGTAATTCGATATTATCAAAAACTGAAAGTTCGTCTATCAGGTTAAAATTTTGGAAGATGAAACCAATATTTTGTTTTCTAATTTTTGATTTTTCTTGTTCTTTCATGCCAATCATTTCTTGATTTAATAATTGGTAACTTCCACTTGTTGCACCATCTAAAAGTCCAACGATGTTTAGAAGTGTCGATTTCCCACTTCCTGATGCACCCATAATGGTTACAAATTCTCCTTGATTGATTGTGATTGAAACTTCGCTAAGTGCTTTTGTCTCTACTTCTTCCGTTCTGAAGACTTTTGAAATTTTTTCGATTTTTATCATGACTGTTCGTTTTTTGATTGACTTTTATTTTTTTCTTATTTTCCACGTAACTTCATAATTTCCATTGGCATTTGTTCCTGTGAAAAGCAGTTTGTATTTTTTGCCTTTTTCAAGGATAACGTCTTTCAACAATTCACATTCTTTTGTTGCGCTACAATAAAAATACTGATTTTCTTTTTCATCGATTAATTTGAATTCAAGTCGTCCTGCTTTTATAATAGAAAAGGCTTGAAAACTAACTTCAACCGTTTCATCAACTTCCAATAAAGTATAACAAGTTCCTGTATAAGATTTGAATTTTGCATTCGCAAAATTTTCTCCATTGGCGTTTGCCCAACTTTTATCTTTTATCCCATCAAGAAAATGAGTTCCACTTGATTTGATGGTTTGTGCATTTAAACTAATTGCACATAATAATAAGAATACGATACTTTTCATTTTATTCAAAATTTAATATTTCTGCTTCTTGATAATCTTTATAACTTGATGTTACCACTTGTTCGCCAGGTTTCAATCCGCTGATGATTTCGAAATATAGCGGATTTTCCCTTCCAATTTCGATGTTTCTTCTTTCTGCTTTGTTTCCGTTTACCACAAAAATCCATTTGCCCGAAGTATCTTGATTAAAACTTCCTTTGGAAAGCACTACCGATTTTGTTTTTTCAGACAAGGTTAAGCGAACGGCAAAACTCAATCCTTGTTGTAAATCTAAATTTTCATTGGACACAAAATTCAATTCCACCTGAAATCTTCCACTTTTTATTTCGGGAATGACTTTAGCAATAGTAACTTTTACTTCTTTACCATTAAAATCAACCGTTCCATTTTGACCTTGTTTTACTTTTGACAAATAAAATTCATCTACATCTGCCAATAATTTATAACCTTTCATCACATCTATTTTACCTAACGTTTGTCCTTGTTGATAGCTTTGTCCCAAAACTGGTTCAAAAGATGACAATCTTCCTGAAAGTGGTGCAACAATTAGAAAATTCTTTTTGTTGGTTCTCAAAATTCCCAAACTTTTCTCCATAATTCCGATGGATTGATTGAGTTGTCCGATTTGGATTTGATTGGCTTGCTTTTCTTTAGTTACACTTTGTTTGATAATATTCATTCGCTCTTTTTGAAAACGAAAATTCTCTTGTGTTTTTTCCCATTCGTTTTTAGCCAAAATTTCTTGTTCAAAAAGTTTTTTATTCAAATCATATAAATTTTTAGCATCCAAAAAATCATGTTCGATTGAAACCAAATCTTTTGCCAAATTCAACTCTTGATTTCTTAAATCCAATTTTGCTTTATTCAGATTATTAATTTGCTCAATAATGGCGGTTTCTTGTTGCATGTAATTCAATTCCGTATTTGGATTGTACAATCTTGCCAACGGTTGACCTTGCACAACCATATCACCATTACTAACAAAAATTTCTTGAACTGATCCACCTTCAACAATATTCACTAACATCGAATTCATTGGCTCAACTCGTGCTTGAAATACCATAAAATCTTCAAAATAGTCTTCTTCCACCGATTTAATTGTAATCTCGGATTTTTTCACATTGAAAGTTCTCTTTTTGGTAATCATTGAAAAAGCGCCATATCCCAAAACTATAATGGCGAAAATTGCTATTGCCAGATATTTTTTTTTGTTACTTTTACGATTGATGACTGTGTCCATTTTAAATTCTTTGGTATGCATAAATACAATTTTGTGCCAAAGTTTTAAAAAACACAATCATTTGATTTTAAATAAATTACAAGTCGATTAATTTTCAACAGTGTTCATTATCGAACACCATTTGTACGAAACCGAACACTTTGAAAAAACAGTAATTATAAAAAAATATAAACCATTAAGAAATTAAGGTTCATTTAGAGCATTACAAAGCTTAATTTTCTTAACATCTTAATGGTTTAAACATAAAATAGATGAAAAAAACCAATGCCAACATTTTAGTTATTGACGATCAAGAAGATATTCTTTTTGCCGCAAAAATGCTTTTGAAGAAACATTTCGAAACCATTTTTACGCTCAATAATCCAAAGAATGTCATCCAATTATTAGCCGAAAATGATATTGATGTTGTGCTTTTGGACATGAACTATCGCATTGGTTTTGAAGATGGACGCGAAGGTTTGTATTTTTTGAAAGAAATAAAAACGCTTTCGCCAAAAACGATTGTGATTTTAATGACAGCTTTTGGAAAAGTTGAAACTGCTGTTGAAGGCTTGAAAAATGGCGCTTTTGATTATGTATTGAAGCCTTGGGAAAACGAAAAACTACTTGAAACGGTAAAACAAGCTGTTGACGAATCAAGAAAAACGAGAAAAAAAGCCAAAAAAGAAACTCCAGCAGAAAATTATTTTATTGGTGAATCTAAATCGATACAAAAAGCCTACTCTTTGGGAGAAAAAGTAGCCAAAACCGATGCTAATGTGTTGATTTTAGGCGAAAACGGTACTGGAAAATTTGTAATGGCACATTATATTCATCAGAATTCTGATCGAAAAAATAATGCTTTTGTTCATGTTGATTTGGGTTCGTTGAATGATAACATTTTTGAAAGCGAACTTTTTGGTTATGCCAAAGGTGCTTTTACCGATGCCAAAACAGATACCGCTGGACGATTTGAAAACGCACAAAACGGCACTATTTTTTTAGACGAAATTGGAAACGTTCCGTTGCATTTACAATCCAAATTATTACAGGTTATTCAAACCAAAACCGTTACTCGTTTAGGCGAATCAAAAGCGCGACCATTGGACGTTAGAATCATTACGGCAACCAATTTGAATTTGAAAGAAGAAGTCAACCAAAAGTATTTCCGTGAAGATTTGTATTATCGCATCAACACGATGGAAATTACCTTGCCTTCATTAAAAGAACGTAAAGAAGATAAAATTCCGTTGGCGCAATTTTTATTGGAAAAAATGATTTCAAAATACAATCGAAATGAAATAATTTTCAGTGAAAAAACATTGGAACAAATAGAAAAGCACGCTTGGAATGGCAACATTCGTGAAATGGAAAACCGAATTGAAAGAGCTGTAATTTTATGTGAAAACAACACTATTTCGGCTTCCGATTTGGATTTAGAACAAATTACTACTTTTGAAAACCGTGATGATATTCCGCTTTCGGATAGAGAAAAAATGACGATAGAAAAAGTATTAGTAAAACACGATTACAACATTAGTAAATCGGCAGAAGAACTCGGTTTGTCTCGCGCGGCTTTATATCGAAGAATGGAAAAATACAACATTAGTAATTCGTAAAGTGTTCAAAAATCAACAACTATATCATCAACTTTTTTTTCGGTTGATACTGGTTTTAATCAGTATTGGTTTGAGTATGTTTTTATTTTCAAAAGGCTTGCTTTACACTGGATTTTTCGTAGTATTTATTTCTGTTTTGTTGCTTTCTGAAATTTATTTTTTTATCAAAAATGCTTTTTTGATTTATGACCGAACGATTGCGTCTATATTACAAAATGATTTTTCTGCCGATTTTTCTAAACATAAATCCTATGAAAATTATTCCAGTTTATTCCAATTGTATGGTAGGCTAAAAAACAAACAACACGAAGAACTTTCAAAAGACATTATTTATCGTTCGATTTTAAACAATATTGAAACCGGAATTATCATTTTGCAGAAGGAAAATGACGATTGGAATATCTTTTTGATGAATGATTATTTTTCCAAACATTTTACTGTGCCAAAAGTTTCCAAATGGCATTATTTAAAAAATCAATTACCATCGCTTTGCGAAATTATTGAAGAGCAACATTTTCAGGAAATGAAAACATCGTTGCAAATTAGAGTGAACAAACAAGATACACAAACCTTCATTATTCAAACCTCTGCAACTCGAACATTCAATCAGGAATACTACATTATTTTACTCGACAGCATTCAAAAAGTGGTTGAGAAAAAAGAAAAAGAAGCTTGGATTAACTTGATGAAAGTGATTTCGCACGAGTTATTAAATTCGCTTACACCAATTCGTTCGCTTTCTCAAAATTTAAGTGAATTGGTCCAACAAGAAACACTTTCAACTGAAGATTTGGAAGACATTAAACAAAGTGTGGCAACAATGCACAACCGAAGCAATCACTTGCAAGAATTTGTAGAAAGTTATCGAAAACTGGCGATGCTTCCTTCGCCAAGAAAAGAAAAAACAGAGCTTTCAGAATTAATCAATGATTGTTTAAAAATCATGCAGCCATTGTTTAAGAAAGAGGCCATTTCTGTTAAAAATACTATCGATTTTAGTCGTTGGATTTTAGTCGATAAAAATCAAATGGAACAAGTAATCATCAATTTATTGACCAATAGTATGTATGCTTTGGAAGCAAAAGAAACAAAAGAAATTACGCTTTCAGCTGAAGTCAAAGATAAACGAATTTACCTCATCATTACGGATACTGGAACTGGAATTGATACTGAAATTGAAGACAAAATTTTCCTTCCGTTTTTTACTACCCGAAAAGATGGCGCTGGAATTGGACTGACGTTATCGAAAAATATTATTGAAGCTCACGGTGGTTATTTGGCTTTTGAAAATGGAGAAAATCAAACGAAATTTACGGTTTGTTTGTTGGAGTAGATTTGTAATTATTTGTAAATTTTTGAAAATTAGGAAATAATTACAAATCATTTTTTAATAGACAGTGGCTTTTAATTTCATTAAAATCCTTTAAATCCAATTTCCTTTGTAAATCAAAATCAACATAATCGTATATTTTATCTTGATTAAATTGAGATCTATTTATTTTACCTTCAATTTCATTTGAGTAATAATAGTGTTTATTAATTTGAAGTTTGGTTCTAATTTTTGTTTTGAAATTACCGTAGTATTTAATCATTGAAAGACCGATGTATTTTTTAGGTTTAAGCTTGTATAATCGACTTGTGACAATACAACCATACCTTTTATAAGAAAACTCGATTGGTTTCCATATGCCATCAACATCTTTTGCTTCTTGAATTATTTTAATATAAGCATCTTTTATAAATGCGGTTGTATTACCACAATTTTTAATTAAAACTGGAAAGCAATTTACCATAGCTTTTTCTTGATTAACACAAGTATTTATATATTGTTGCATTAACTTGATGGATTTTTCTTTGAGAGTTTTTGAAGGTAATTTACCGCCAATAAGACCAACTCTTTTAAATCGATATTCTTTTGGTGGAACTTTAACAAACTTATATTCAAAACCATTATTAGTTACTGTGTATGAAGTATCAATAATAACGTGTAAATTATATTTGGGTAAAATAGTGTCAAAATGTTTACAACATTGATAATTGTTTTTATGATTATCCTCCGAGAAACCTTTATTATAATTTACATTAATATCTTCTTCAAATCCTTGAGCTAAAATATTAGCATAAAAAATATGTAGCATCTCTTTACTATTGACCTCAACTACATTTTTCTGTTTTGGAACAATAAGTCGTGGCAAATTATTCTCTTTTTTCTTGGAACAAAAAGAAAACAACAATACCAAGAATATAAAAATTACTTTTCTCATAACTGCTCACTAATTTCTGGAATCCAAAAATGCTTTTCAAAATCTACAATTTGATTATCAACTATTTCAATTCCTTCGTTTTCCAACAGTTGTTGCATTAAATTGGTTCCTTCAAAATGATGTTTCCCCGAAAGTAATCCTTTTCTATTGACGACACGATGCGCTGGAACATCTTCTATATTGTGGCTTGCATTCATTGCCCAACCAACCATTCTAGCCGAACGAGCTGCTCCCAAAGCTTTTGCAATTGCACCATACGACGTGACTTTTCCTTCGGGAATTTGACGAACGACTTCATAAACTCGTTCAAAAAAATTATCGTTCTCTGATGTTTTTTTCATGTTATAGAAATTCTCTAAATAGTTTTAATCGGATTTCTTTTTTTGCCAAAGATTTACAGATTTTGGTTTTTGAAATTAAAGCCGATTTTTGAAATAACTTAATTAAAATGGTAATTCAAGATATTTATTAACGTTAAAATTGCCACAAAACCTGTAACCAAACCAATAATGGTATTCATATTTTTTATGAAATAATCAGTTTTGGATTTTAGCTTTTCGAAGAAAACTACATAACAGTAAAACACCGAGAACGAACCAACAACTACGCCAAAAACCAAACTATAAATAGAAACAGCATCAAAAGTGAAGATTTTATAAGATGCCAATGTTATACTTACTAAAACATAATATGGAATTGGGAAAAAATTAATTGCCGAAATCAACATTCCCATAAAAAAACGACTTCGTTTGCTTTTCAGTTGAATGCTTTCTTTATCGATTTGTTTTTTTGGAGTTTTAGCAAAAAATAAAAAATAAAACGAAATCACGGTAAAAATTCCCAAACCAATTTCGCGTAGCAATACTACAACTTCTTCGTTCTTATTGATATATCGAGCAAAAATCACCGAAATATACGTTTGGACAAGAATTACCAACAAAGCACCGAGAACAAACACCAAAGCACGTCTTCTTCCGTCAGTAACACTAACTTTTGCTGCGGTCATATTGATTAATCCTGGCGGAAAAATGCCAATAATCGCAGCTACAAATCCCGATAAGAATGGAAGTATAACACTCATTGTATATTGTAAAATGTATATTGTACATTGAAAAACCGAATAATTACATTATACAATTTTACAGTTTACATTATACAAATAAAAACTATTTAATCTTAAAACGAATATACGTAATTGCTTTGTTAATTTCTAAATATTGATTTTCGTAAAACGTTTGAATTTCAGTTACTTCTTTTGGCGAACCTTCATTTTTATACACATTATGATTGGCATACAAAACCTCGTGACCTTCGCCATGAAGCAATCCAAGTGTATAACCGTGCATAAATTCGCTATCAGTTTTTAAATTTACAACGCCATCGGGTTTTAGAATTCGTTTGTACATTTTCAAAAACTCCGAATTGGTCATTCTATGTTTCGTTCGCTTATATTTAATTTGCGGATCGGGAAACGTAATCCAAATCTCGGCAACTTCATGTGCAGCAAAAATATCTTCAATCAACTCAATTTGCGTGCGAACAAACGCTGTATTGTTCATTCCGCTTTCAACTGCCGTTTTTGCACCACGCCAAAAACGCGCACCTTTTACATCAATTCCAATATAGTTTGCATTTGGATTTCGTTGCGCCAAACCAATCGTATATTCACCTTTTCCACAGCCTAACTCCACAATAATCGGATTATCATTCTTGAAAAACTCTGAATTCCATTTTCCTTTATACTGAAAATTTCCACTAACAACTTCTTCTCTAGTTGGTTGCAACACATTTTCAAACGTATCGTTTTCTTTAAATCGCTTTAATTTATTCTTACTTCCCACAAACTTAAATTTTTGGTAAAAATAAGGAAATATACAGTAAACCAAACTGTTTTATCTTTACATTTGATTAGGAACGAATCGGTAGTTTGTTTCAGTAATTGTAATTCCTGCTTTTCGCTACAATTCCCGAAAAAAAATCGGGAAATTTTCGCTTCAATCAGGGTTAAAGCTGTAAACCATTTGATTCCTAGTAAACGAATAGAAAAAAATTAGCCCCGATTGAAGTGGAAATCCTTTTATAATTACAGAAGTAATTATAAAAGATTGAAACGGAAAGCGGGAAAACGGAAAGCAAAAATGCCCGAACCATTCGCTCAAAATAAAAAAAACATCTTGATTGCTCCGTTAAATTGGGGTTTAGGTCATGCTACGCGATGTATTCCAATCATTCGGGAATTGCAAAAAAATGGTTTTACACCAATCATTGCTTCCGATGGAAATGCTTTGGCGTTGCTCAAAAAAGAATTTCCTGAATTAATGCATTTAGATTTGCCTTCGTATCAAATTGAATATGCCAAAAAAGCCGAAAATTTTAAGTGGAAATTGATAAAAAATAGTCCAAAAACCATTCACGCTATTTTGGAAGAGAAAAAAATTGTAAAAAAATGGGTGAAGGAATTTGATTTGTGTGGTATTATTTCAGACAATCGACTTGGTGTTTATAGCAAAAAAATTCCGAGTGTTTTTATTACGCATCAACTCACGGTTTTATCGGGAAAAACGACTTGGATTTCGAGCAAAATGCATCAGTTTTTTATTAAAAATTTTACCGAATGTTGGGTTCCCGATTTTGATAAAAATGTGAATTTTTCAGGAAAATTAGGTCATTTAAAAGACAATTCGCTAAACTTAAAATACATTGGAATTCTCAGCCGATTGGAGAAAAAAGAATTGCCTAAAAAATATGATTTGATGGTTTTGCTTTCTGGTCCAGAACCGCAACGAACGATTTTGGAAGACAAACTAATTGACGAAATTGAAAGCCTTGACGGTAACATTCTTTTCATCAAAGGAAAAGTGGAAGAAACGCAAAAAATGGAGCAAAAAAATCACGTCACTTTTTGCAATTTTATGACTTCAACCGAACTGGAAAAGGCTTTTAACGAAAGTGAAACTGTTCTTTGTCGTTCGGGTTATACCACAATTATGGATTTAGTAAAACTGGAGAAAAAAGCGTTTTTTATTCCAACTCCAGGACAATTTGAACAGGAATATCTCGCCAAACGATTGAAGAAAAAAGGAATTATTCCTTTTGCAAATCAGGATGATTTTAGAATTGAAAAATTACAAGAAATTCAGTTATACAGTGGTTTTCCAAAGATCAGTGAAGAAATACATTGGAAACAATTATTTATCCTTTTCGATAGTAAATGAAAACTCGGAACCTTTACCAAATTCGCTTTCTACATAAATCGATTCGCCGTGTGCTTCAATAATATGCTTTACGATGGAAAGTCCAAGTCCAGAACCACCTTCGCTTCGCGCACCACTTTTATCCACACGAAAAAAGCGTTCAAAAATTCTGGAAAGATGTTGTTTTGCAATTCCTTCGCCGTTATCTCGAATACGAACAATCAATTTACTATCGACTAAATCTTCAATGGTAACTTCTGTTGTGCCGTTTTCTTTACCGTATTTTATGGAATTCATCACCAAATTAGTGACAACTTGCTGGATTTTATCCTTGTCAGCAAAAACGTTGATGGCTTTGTTATACTTTCGGTCAAACATCAAAATAATGTTCTTTTTGTCGGCGTTCATTTCGAGCAAATCGAAAACATTTTGAATAACTTCCACAATATTAAATTTAGACAAATCGAGGTTCATTTCGCCCATTTCAAATTTGGCAATCATGTCTAAATCTTCTACGATATAAACCAATCGTTCGACACCTTTTTCGGCACGTTCGAGGTATTTTTTTCTCACTTTTTTATCGTCCATTGCACCTTCAAGCAGTGTTGATATATAACCTTGAACGGTAAAAAGTGGTGTTTTTAATTCGTGAGAAACATTTCCCATAAATTCTCTACGGTATTCTTCGCGGACTTTTAGGGTTTCGATTTCGAGTTTTTTATCGGTAGCAAACTTTTTAACCTGTTTGGTTAGCGTTGCCATATCAGTAGTAATGGGTTGATTGATAAAGGAAGTCGATTCGAGAAACGAAACATCATCGTAGATTTTTTTTACTCTTCGATAAATGAATTTTTCGACACGATATTGTATCACAAAGAAGGAAAATGTTGCCATTGAAACGGCAAAAAGCAAACAAATTGAGAATGAAAATTTGCCAAAAAACCACAATAATAATCCAAGAAAACCAGTTGAAAAAAGGGTAATATAAGTGGTTGAAACTAGTGCAAACCGGTATGTTTTCTTGAATTTTATTGCCATTATTATCCTTCTAATTTGTATCCAACACCTTTAATGGTTTTGAATAAATCTTCGTCGATTTTTTCGCGCAATTTACGAATATGTACGTCAATTGTTCGTCCGCCAACGATAACTTCGTTACCCCAAACTTTATCCAGAATTTCTTCGCGCTTGAATACTTTTCCAGGTTTTGAAGCTAAAAGATAGAATAGTTCAAATTCTTTTCGAGGCAAAATAATTTCTTTTCCGTCTTTGATTATTTTGTATTCTTCGCGGTTGATTTCGATTCCGGCTACGTTTAAAGTTTCGGTAGATTTTTCGTCTTCTTTTAATCTTCGTAGTAATGCTTTTACTTTACTAACCAACAATTTTGGTTTGATTGGCTTTGTAATATAATCATCGGCACCAGCATCAAAACCTGCTACTTGAGAATAATCTTCGCTTCGAGCCGTTAAGAAAGTAATGATTACATTGCTAAGTTCAGGAAGTATTCTAATGTTTTCGCAAGCTTCCATTCCATCCATTTCGGGCATCATTACGTCCATGATGATCAATTGTGGCAAATGTTTTTTGGCTTTAGCAATAGCTTCTTTTCCATCGGAAGCCGTGATGATTTGATAACCTTCTTGCTCAAGATTGTAGCCAACAATTTCGAGAATATCTTGCTCGTCATCGACTAATAAAATGGTAATTTCCTTTTTTTTCATGTGATGCAATCATTTTAGAATAGCAATGCAAAAGTAAAGATAATACAAAATGATACGTAAATGAAATACTGAGTTAACCATTATTTAATATGATAACAATTTGGTAATATTTTCAAAACAAAATACTAATAAGTGAGTAACGTGGTCTTTACATTGGAGTAGTTCCTTTGCGCCAAAATAAAACACAACAAAAATGAAATTTAAATTAATTGTTATCACTTTGTTATTTACGGTTTTAGGATTTGCTCAAACCAAAGGAACAATAAAAGGTGTTGTTACTGATAAAGATTTGAATAACGAACCTTTGCCTTTTGCAAATGTAGTGGTAAAAGGACAAAATATTGCGGTTAATACAGATGAAAACGGAAGTTTCAGTATTGCTATCGTTCCAGGAGAATATATTTTGGAATTTAGTTTTCTAGGTTATGAAAATGCTACCGAAAAAGTAATTGTAAAAGAAAACGAAACCATTATTGTAAATAAATCAATTGGTTCTGGAAGTTATACGCTTCAAGATGTTATTGTTCAAAAAGCCACAAATCGTGAAAAAGAATCGGCTTTGTTGTTAGACCAAAAGAAAGCTGTAGAAGTTAAACAAGAAATTGGTGCACAAGAATTAAGCAGAAAAGGTGTTGGCGATGTTGCATCGGCAGTTGCTAAAACGACTGGAGTTTCTAAACAAGAAGGAAGTAACAATGTTTATGTTCGTGGACTTGGCGACAGATATAATTCAACTTCTATTAATGGTTTACCTGTTCCTTCAAATGATCCTGAAAAGAAAAACATTGCACTTGATCTTTTTTCGACTGATATTGTAGAATCTATTTCTATTGATAAAGTATATACTTCTAGAATTTCGGGAGATTTTGCTGGTGGAAACGTGAATATTTCTTCCAAGAATTACAAAGGAAATGGTATGTTGGAAATTTCTTTGGGTTCTACAATCAATACCAATGCAATAGAGAAAAACGGTGAATTTTATCTTCAAGACGGACCAAACCAATTTGGATATTCGTCTTATGGTGTTCCAAACAATCCATTATCTGGATACAATTTTCAAAACAGTTTAGTTCCAGTAAAAGAAAGTCCATTTGGTGGAAACATAGGAATTAAAGCTGGAAAATCATTTGACATCGGCAAAGAAGGAAAATTAAATTTATTTGCAAACGCTGGCTTTAACAATGGATATGAATACAGAGAAGGAATAAACCAAAGTGTTAGTGCGCAAGCTGCTGAATTAAAATCATTTGAACAAGAACGATTTGCATACAAAACGAATTCAACTGGAATGTTCAATGCAAATTACAAAATCAATAGCAAGAATAAAATATCTTACAACTTTCTATTCGTAAATTCTTCCGAACAATTAAAGGATAGTTATTTTGGTTACAATAGAGATTTTGAAGGATTTGACATTTTAGTACAAAGAGGAACTTACATAGAAAATACACTATTTGTTAATCAATTATTAGGAAATCACGAATTGACAAAAAAGATTGATTTTGACTGGGGTTTGTCTTACAACAAAATCAAAGGCGATATGCCAGACAGAACACAAAACACTTTGAAATTTGAGGAAGACTTGAATGGTTTTACTTTCGGACAAAACACAATTACAGACAATCACAGATATTATCAAAATTTAACTGAAGACGAAATTGCTGCTAATCTTGCGCTTAATTATGCTTTGGGCGATAAAGAAAATGGAGAAGCCAAAGGAAAAATCACACTTGGTTACAACGGAAGATTTAAAAACAGAGATTTTGAAGCCATTCAATTTAACTTTAGATTTTTTGACGGTTTGTTGAATACTGTTGTAAATCCAGATAACCTAGACACCGTTTTAAACCAAGAAAACTACAGTAATGGTTTATTTAATATTGAAGCTTTTGGTGGTTTGCGCCCTCAAACTTACACTGGTGAACAGAATATTCACGCGAGTTTTGCGAGTTTAGAATACAAATTGACTGAAAAATTAAGTTCAATAGTTGGTTTACGTTTTGAAAGAGTAGAACAAACTGTTTCATGGAGAACACAATTAGGTGCTGATACAAATTCATTCAATAGAAATGAGTTTTTACCAAATCTTATTTTAAAATACGAAGTAAACGAAAAACAAAACCTTAGATTTGGCGCAAGTAAAACTTATACTTTACCACAGTTCAAAGAAAGAGCACTTTTTATTTATGAAGATGTAACCGAAGTAAAAGTAGGTAACCCAAATTTATATCCTTCACAAAATTACAATGCCGATTTAAAATGGGAATATTTCCTTAAAAATGACGAACTTATATCAGTTACAGCATTTGGAAAATACATTATTGACCCAATAAACGAAATCACTTTAGCTTCTTCAACTAATGATATTTCTTTCATCAATACCGGAGATTCTGGACACGCATATGGAATTGAATTGGAAGTTAGAAAAAATATCTTCGAAATCGAAGGCGATTTAACCAATAAACTTTCGGCTGGATTTAATGCTTCTTATATGAAAACTGATCAAGAATTAGACTCAGAGAAAGTTAGAAATGAAACCGATTATAACATTAACTTAACAAACGAAAGAGCAGGATTTACTGGTGCTTCTGACTTTTTGTTAAATGCTGATTTATCTTATACTAAAGATTTTCAAAATAATAAAAGTGTAACAGCTACAATAATTTATGCTCATTATTCTGATAGACTTTATGCGCTTGGAGTTGAAACCAAAGGAAATTTAGTAGACAAAGGAATGGGTTCATTGGACTTTGTTTTAAAAACTAAACTGAACAAAAATCTAGGTATCAATTTGAATGCAAGAAACATCTTAAATCCAACATTCAAAAGGGTTCAAGAAAATGCTGGTGGAGATGTTCCTGTACTAACCTATAAAAAAGGTGCCTTTTTTGGACTAGGATTAGAGTACAAATTTTAACAAACTGATAATTAACTTATTGTTTACATAGCCTTAACTATTATTACAACTGTAATTTTCAATTTTGCAATCAAATAAAATAACTATAAAATAAACACACAATGAAAAAACAAATTTCAAGAATTTTAGCAACAGCAATTTTATCTGCTTCGTTATTTATGACGTCTTGTTCTGATGATGAAAATAATTCAAACAAATCTACTTTTGTTTTAGACCGCGAAAATTTGAAAGGAGAAATTAATGATGGTACTGTAACATTAGAATCAGGAACATACAAACTAACTGGAAAATTAATCGTTAAAGAAACAGCAAAATTAGTTATCAAACCAGGAGTTATCATTGAAGCTACAGACGCTACAACTGATGGACTTGTTAGATATATTGCCATTGCACAAGGTGGAGAAATTGATGTTCAAGGAACAGCATCTAATCCAGTTATTATGACATCAAGTGTAAAACAACCTGGTGGTTGGGGTGGATTAGTAATCTGTGGTAAAGCTCCAATTAATAAAGGATTAACAGCTTCTGCCGAAGTTTCAGAATTAACATATGGTGGTGCTATTTCAAATGACAATTCTGGTTCTATCAGATATTTAAGACTAGAATACACAGGATATGCATACAACAGCGAAAAAGAATTCAATGGTTTATCACTTTTTGGAGTTGGTAGCGGAACATTAATCGAATATGTACAATCTTATGAAGGATCAGACGATGCTTTCGAATGGTTTGGTGGAACAGTAAATGCTAAATATTTAGTTGCTTTTAATGGTTCAAATTCTGTTGGTGATGATATTTTTGACTGGACTGAAGGCTGGACTGGAACAGGTGAATATTGGTATGGAAAAAGAACAAATGCTGGAAACAGAGGAATTGAAGCCGATAACAATTCAAACAACCACACGGCTACTCCAATCTCTAATCCTACACTTAGAAACATTACCTTAATTGGTAACGGTGATACTGGTTCTGAGCCTCAAGCCATCAAATTGAGAGTGGGTACAAACGTAAATTTTGACAACTTAGTATTAAGTAACTGGAAAACAGGTTTTGATATTCAACACAACGAAAGTCTTGCCTTTGTTACTGCAGGTTCTTTAAAAGCAACAAACGTAAGATTTGATAATGTTACTACAAAGTCAAAAGGTACAAACACCACTAGTGAAGCTATTGATGTAACTTCAGTTTACACCGAAAATGCAAATGCAACAGGTGCTGGAAATGGAACTGGAATTCCAACATGGGCAACTGGCTGGACAAGAGGTTTGTAATATTTCTTAATAATTTCACAAAAAAGCTCCTTCCTAACCAGAAGGAGTTTTTTTTGGTACAATATTTGAAATAAATTTTATATATTTGTATTAACCAAATAATAATGATGGCAAAACACTACTTCTATATTACACTTTTCTTTTGTTTGTTTTCTTTGAGTGCATTATCACAAGAAGGAAAACTTCAACAAAATGATGTGCTTGGTTTTTATCCAAATCCTGTAAGTAATGGTAAAATCTACATCACATCAAAAACTACTTTGGAAAAAGAAATACTAATTTTTGATGTACTAGGTAAAAAAGTGTTACAAACCAATACTTCTTCAAAAGAATTAAATATCAGTACAATTCCAGCAGGAGTTTACATTATTAAAATCAAAGAAGAAGATACTACCGTTACTAGAAAATTAATTGTCAGATAGTTAAATTTAGATATTTAACTATTTTTTTACTTTGATAATTTTTTTACTAAAAATTTGTGCTTAACTTTGCATACTAATTAATTTTGAAATTTATGAAAAAACTTTACGCTTTATTATTTTTAATAATGACTTCTTTGTCTTTTGGACAAACGTTCTACTCTGAAAACATTGGAACTGCAACTGGAACTTTATCTATTACTGCTAATACATTCCAAAACTCAACTCCTATTGTGTATTCAGGAACTGCTGACACAAGATCAACACTTGCAACTGGTACTTATGCTGGAGCTTCTCAAGGAAGAAATGTTTTCATAACCAATACTGCTGATTTATTTTTCCAAATTGATGGATTAAATACATCAGCTTACAATTCCTCCAACATTCAACTATCATTTGGACTTAACACAAACAATGTCAACAATCAGGTTGCTGTTGAATTTAGCACAAATGGTACTAACTGGACTGCAATAACTTATACCGTTACTGCTACAAATTGGTCATTAGTAACTATACCAGGCGGTCAAATACCTTCATCGTCAACTTTATCATTAAGATTTAGACAACCTAATCCAGCAGTTGCACAATTTAGAATTGATGATATAAAACTAAGTAATGTATCATCGTCATGTACATTGGCACTTGGAACACCTACAACTTCATGTATTAATTCCACTCTAGGTATTGACACATATTCAGTTACAATACCATTTACTGGAGGTGGAAATGCTAACTATGTTATAACTCCATCATCTGGAACAGTTGGAGGTGATAATCCAACAACAACCGCAGAAGGAAATATAACGATTACAGGTATTTCTGAAAATACAGGTTACTCCGTTACAATTGTAGGTGGAACTTGTAATTTAGATACTAATGGAAATTCTCCTGAATGTAAACCAGTAAATTCTTTACCATATAGCGAACCATTCCCATATACAGTTGGAGGTTCATTAAATGCTGAGCAAAAATGGACAGCGGTAAATTCTGGAGATAATATTACTATCAATTCAGGAAGCTTAAGTTATACTGGAATTACTTCTACTGGAAATTCAATCACTTTTGGAGGTTCAGGAGCAGAATCAAGAACTCCATTTACAAACACTACAACAGGTACAGTTTATGCTTCGTTTATCGCTACTGTTACAGACTTATCAAATATTACATCTACTGACTTAACTGTTAATACTTATTTTGCTGTTTTTACTGATAATTCAGGTGCTACAACTAATGGTAGAGTTTGGATAAGAAAAAACGGTACTCAATATCAATATGGTTTAGGTACAACTGCAGCCCCAACTGATTGGGATACTACATTATATAATGTAAACGATATTCAGTATATTGTTTTAGGATATGATTTTACAAACAACATTTTAACGTTGACTATCAACCCAACAATTGGCGGAACTGCTTCTCCAACATTAGCAGTTGTTCCTGCTACTGCATACACTAGTATTGCTGGTTTAATCTTTAGACAAGATGGAAATACAAATACGCCAACAATGATTATTGACGAACTAAGAGTAGATGTAACGCCTAACTTTACTTTAGGAACTTCTCAAAATGAAATCACTGGTTTAAAAATGTATCCAAACCCAGTTTCAAACGGAACTTTATTCATCGAAACTGCTGCTAATGCTGAAAAAACAGTTACTGTTTTTGATGTAATAGGAAAACAAGTTTTAAAAACTATTTCTTCTGAAAACGAAATCAATGTTAGCGAATTAAACGCAGGTGTTTATGTAGTTAAAATTTCTGAAGAAGGTAAAACTGCTACTAAAAAATTAGTGGTTAGATAATCCCATTTTTATAATATTAAAAGCTCTAACGAAAGTTAGGGCTTTTTTATTTTTATTACTTTTGCAAAAAAATTACTTGATAAACACACAAGACATATTCACCATTTCTTCTCAAAAGCAATTTGAAAAAATGGCGCTGAAAGTTTTTCGTTACCAATACGAAAACAATAAAGTCTATCGTGAGTTTTGTGATTTTCTAAATACTGATGTTCAAAAAGTAAAATCACTTGAGAAAATTCCGTTTTTGCCCATACAGTTTTTCAAAAGTCATGATGTGGTTTCAAACACTGAAGCTATTCAAGAAACTTTCACTAGTAGCGGAACAACAGGAATGATTACTAGCAAACATCTCGTTACTGATGTTTCGCTCTACGAACAAAGTTATCGATTGGCTTTTTCAGAGTTTTATGGAAATATTGAAGATTATACCGTTTTGGCTTTGCTTCCATCCTATTTGGAACGCTGCGGTTCGTCTTTGATTTATATGGTTAAAGATCTAATCGAATTGTCCAACAACGAACACAGCGGTTTTTATCTTCACAATTATGACGAATTAATTGCAAAACTAATCGAACTCGATTCATCTGGTCAAAACGTAATTTTAATTGGTGTAACTTATGCTTTATTAGATTTAATCGAGAAACAAAACTTTCAGTTAAAAAATACCATTATCATGGAAACTGGCGGAATGAAAGGCAAACGAAAAGAAATCATTCGAGAAGAATTGCATTCCATTTTAAGTAAAGGTTTTAGCGTTTCCAACATTCATTCTGAATATGGCATGACCGAATTATTATCGCAAGCCTATTCATTGGGCAATGGAATTTTTGAATGCCCATCATGGATGCAAATCCTAGTTCGCGACACCGAAGATGCATTAACCTATGTCGATTTCGGAAAAACTGGCGGTGTAAACGTGATTGATTTAGCCAATATTAATTCGTGTTCATTTATCGCAACACAAGATTTAGGAAAAAAACATTCCAACAATTCCTTTGAAATTTTAGGCCGTTTTGACAATTCCGATATTCGAGGTTGCAATTTGATGGTTATGTAATAAAATCCATATTTTTACGTTATCTTATTATTTAATGTAACTTTATGCGAATTTTTATCCTTTTATTTCTTTGCTCATTTTCTATTTTCGCCCAGAATCCAAAACTTGAAGTTATAATCAATTCTATTGAAACTTTTCCAGTTCACAACTCAGCAACGGAATATCACATCAATTATCAAATAGAAAATAAAACCGCAAACGAACTTTCGTTTTTTCTTATTCCAAATGCATTAATTGCTAATTCGGCTAGTTCTTTGACGCTTTTTCCGGTTTACAAAATATATCAAAACGGTATTTTTGAAAATATGGATGGACCATTTTTCGAATTCGAAACAAAAGACGATTTAGAATATTCAAAAATAGAAAATAAAGAATCCGAAGAAGCCAAAAATCTTTTGAAAAAAATCCAAATAACTCAAGGTACAATAGCAATGGATAATTATAAAAAATACAAAGAGAATGGTGGTGAAAGTAATGATTTACAATGGATTTATTACAGACTGCGTTTGCTCAACAATATTGTTTTTTTGAAGCCAAACGAAACCAAAACATTCACTATAAAAACACTTTGGAACAAAAACCGATATATTAAAAACGATGATTTAGAGTTTTATCTCGACCAAAATAACACTATCGAAATTGAACTAATTCTCGACCTGAAAACCAATTTATTTCAAGACCAACTCACAAAAGAAGATTTGCAAAAAATCAAAGAAAATCCTAATTTTATCAAAGGTCAATTCACTTCCAACAAAATGAAAATTGAATTTAAAGATTAATTCCATGAGGATAAAACTGATTTTAATTTTACTTTATTCCACATTTCTATTTGGACAAAAAACCGTTGAGATTAAGATTGAAAGCCTGACTTCTTTGGATGAAACTCCAGAAGTAAGAACATTTACTATAAAATATTCAATTACAAACAAAACAAATAAAACCATTCATTTTATATTAAATCCAGACAATCTAATTCCGATTAGTGCTGGTTCTTTGAATCCTAGTGTTTATTATAAAGTTTATGAAAAAGAAAAATCAATTGATGTGAGTGGAATCTTTACAGCAAAAAAAACTATTAGGACTTTTAAGGACGAAGCAGAAGTAAAAAAATACAATGACTCAATAACTGATACATTTATAAACAGAACTGCTGAACAAGTTATACAAGAAAGTAAAGCCCGAACAATCAAAAACATTCAAGAAATTAAATCAAATCAAACAAAAGAATTTTCAACAACTTTTAATTGGGATAAAAATCGCTATTTCAAAAACGATGTTATGGAATATTACATTGACGAAAAAGAACCACATTTTTATGAATTACATATCAATTTGATGAAAGAAGAATTGCTTTCAAAATTTTCCGAAAAAGAACAAAACGAAATCCTAAAAGACAAAAACTTTATCAAAGGTTGGTTTACTTCCAATAAAGTTGAAATTAATTTTAGAGAATAAAAAAGGAGCAAAATTTGCTCCTTTTTGTATTAAACCATTTTTATCAAGTAATAATTTTTCTTTCCTTTTTGCAACATTACAAACTGATTGTGAATTAAATCAGATGCTGTAATTTTATAATCTGCTGCTATTTTTTCTTTATTTAACGAAATCGAATTCTGCTGCAATTCACGTCTTGCGTCACTATTAGAAGCCAAGAAACCTGTTTTAGCAGAAAGCGCTGCAATCATATCCAAACCTTCGTTCAAATCATCAGTTGAAACCTCAGCTTGTGGAACACCATCAAAAACCTCTAAAAAAGTAGCAACATCCAATTTTTTTAAATCATCCATCGTTGGACTAAAAAAAGCACTCGAAGCAAAAACTGCTTTCTCCAACTCTTCTTTTCCATGAACAAAAGTGGTGATTTCTTCCGCCAAACGCTTTTGTAAAACACGTAAATGTGGAGCAGTTTGATGTTCAGCAACTAAACTATCAATCGTGTTTTTATCCAAAAACGTAAAAATCTTAATGTATTTCTCCGCATCAACATCAGTTGTATTCAACCAAAATTGGTAGAATTTATAGACCGAAGTTTTATCCGCAGTTAACCAAACATTTCCACCTTCGGATTTTCCAAATTTAGAACCATCAGCTTTAGTTATCAAAGGACAAGTCATTGCAAAAGCTTTTGCCGATTCGCTATTCATTCTACGAACCAATTCCGTTCCAGTCGTAATATTTCCCCATTGATCGCTTCCACCCATTTGTAGCAAACAATTGTGCGCTTTATACAAATGATGAAAATCATAACCCTGAATTAATTGATAGGTAAACTCCGTGAAACTCATTCCTTCGCCTTCAGCACTTAATCTTTTCTTCACAGAATCCTTTGCCATCATGTAGTTTACAGTAATACGTTTTCCCACATCACGTGCAAAATTGATAAACGAAAAATCCTTCATCCAATCATAGTTATTAACCAAAATCGGAGCATTCGCAGCAGTAGAATTAAAATCCAAAAATCGTGACAAAACCGCTTTAATTCCAGCCACATTTTTATCCAAAGTAGCTTCATCCAGCAAATTTCTTTCGTCACTTTTCCCCGATGGATCGCCAATCATTCCTGTTGCGCCACCAACCAAAGCAATAGGTTTATGCCCAAATTTCTCCAAATGAACTAAAAGAATTATCGGAACCAAACTCCCAATATGCAATGAATCGCTCGTTGGATCAAACCCAATATACGTCGTTGTCATTTCCTTTAAAAGTTGTTCTTCCGTTCCAGGCATGATATCATGAACCAATCCACGCCATTGCAATTCTTCTACTAAATTCTTCATTTTTTCAAAATTTTGACAAAGATAACAATTCAAAAACCAATGACAATAGCAATTTTAATATCAAAAATTAATTATGTTGAGCGAATCGCTTGGAATTTATCTGTTATCCATTCTCCTGCTTTCCGTTTCAATCTTTATAAATTGCCACGAGTTTAAACCCGTGGCAATTTATAAAGGATTTCCACTTCAATCAGGGCTAAACAGTATTTGTCTTACCAAGAAAACATTATTTCAAAACCAATTCCTTTTAAACTTTTAAACTATAAACTTTTAAACTTATCTTTACAACATGATTTTAGTCACAGGCGGAACCGGTTTAGTTGGAGCACATTTATTACTTCATTTAGCAGAAAATGAAGAAAATATAGTTGCCATTTACAGAAATCAAAAAAAGATTGAAAAAACCAAAAAACTATTTTCACTCTACAATAAAGAACATCTTTTTGCCAAAATCCAATGGATAAAAGCCGATATTCTCGACATTCCATCACTAGAAATTGCTTTTGAAAATATAGAATACGTTTACCATTGTGCCGCACAAATTTCATTTAATCCAAAAGACGAAAATCTACTCAGAAAAGTAAATATCGAAGGTACAGCCAACATTGTCAATTTTTGCATCGATAAAAACATAAAAAAACTTTGCCACGTTAGTTCCATTGCAGCATTAGGCGATTTAAAAGAAACCGAAACCATTCTCACCGAAGAAATTGAATGGAATCCCGAATCACTTCACAGCGATTATGCCATCACAAAATATGGTGCCGAAATGGAAGTTTGGCGCGGACAACAAGAAGGTTTAAACGTAGTAATTGTAAATCCCGGAGTAATTTTTGGAACAACACTTTGGAAAGATGGAAGTGGCGAATTTTTTACCAAAATAAAAAAAGGATTTCCCTTTTTCACCAAAGGTTCAACAGGTTATATTGGCGTTTTTGATGTTGTAAAAACAATGCATTTGTTGATGAAAAGCACCGTTTCGGGAGAACGATTTTCATTAATTTCCGAAAATCTATCTTTTGAAGAAATCATTTTTAAAATTGCCGACAAATTAAATGTCAAAAAACCAACTTTTGAAGTAAAACCTTGGATGACTTCAATTGCGTGGCGATTGGATTGGTTGGTTTCAACTGTTTTTAGAAGTAAGCGAAAAATCACAAAATATGGTGCCAATTCACTTCATTCCAAAGAAATTATTTCCAACCAGAAAATTAAAAATCCCGAAATCTCGGGATTGAATTATGAGTTTCAAAGTATCGATTCCGTTTTAGACGAAATAATTACTTTGGACAAAAAAATTAATACACTTTAGGCGCATCCGAATTCTCGGTACTGTTTTTCTCTGCAGCTGTTTTTCCAGTTACTTTTTTATCGTCTTCGTCTAATTTTGCTTTTACTTTTTCAAACATTCTTTTATATTCTTCGGCATCCGAAGCATAATATTTATTGCTCGAAATCAACTGAAGGCTATCAATTTTATATTTTTTTAGAATGTATTGATTGATTTCACTTTGTGTAAAACCTCGTTTAATCCCTTGACTTTTAACCGTTTCTAATAACGAAATATCATATAAAATATCAACCATTTTATCTTTTTCAATCAAATTGGATGGTTTTTCAATTACTGAATTATTACAACTAACGGCTAAAAATACTACGCAAAAAAAGAATATTTTTTTCATATTTGTAAAATTACAACTCTGTTTCAAAAAGCAATCGCTTTCCAACTTTTTTATCTTTTACTTTAAAATTTTGGTAAACCAATTCTCCGTTTACAAAAGTATGTGATATTCTGGATTTAAAATTATATCCTTCAAATGGCGACCAACCACATTTTGCTATAATATTTTCCTTCTTGACATTCCAAGGCAAACCTGCATTTACAATAACTAAATCGGCATAGAAACCTTCCTTGATAAACCCGCGCTTCTCAATTTTAAATATTTTTGCTGGATTGTGACACATTTTTTCTACTATTTTTTCAACAGAAATTTTACCTTGATGATGTGCTTCAAACATGGCAACTACAGCATGTTGCACTAATGGTCCACCAGAAGGCGCTTTTGTATACACTTGCTTTTTTTCCTCCAAAGTATGTGGCGCATGGTCAGTGGCAACAACATCTATTCTATCATCTAGCAATGCTGCCCAAAGAGCTTTTCTATCATCAGCTGATTTTACGGCAGGATTCCATTTGATAAGATTTCCTTTTGTGGCATAATCTTCGTCTGAAAACCAAAGATGATGAATGCAAACCTCAGCCGTGATTTGTTTTTCTTCCAGCGGAATTTTATTGGTAAATAAATCCAATTCTTTGGCTGTTGAAATATGAAAAACATGCAGTCTTGCTCCAGTTCGTTTAGCCAATTCGATAACTTTTACCGTTGATTTATAGCATGCTTCTACACTTCTAATTTCGGGATGATATTGTACCGGAATATCGTCACCAAACTGTAATTTATATTTTTCTAAATTTTCTTTTACCGTGGTCTCGTCTTCGCTATGAACAGCAATTAGAAGTTTAGTGCTGGAAAATATTTTTTCTAACGCAGCAGAACTATCTACAAGCATGTCACCTGTAGAAGATCCTAAAAATAGTTTTAAACCGGCTACATTTTTGGGATTTGTTTTAAGAATTTCTTCTAAATTATCATTAGTTCCACCCATCATAAACGAATAATTCGCATAGGAAGTTCGGGCAGCAATTTGATATTTTTCTTCCAAAATTTCTTGCGTTACTGCATTTGGAACGGTGTTTGGCTGCTCGATAAAAGATGTTATTCCGCCAGCAACAGCAGCACGACTTTCGGTTTCAATTGTTCCTTTATGAGTTAAACCTGGTTCACGAAAATGTACTTGATCATCGATTGCACCCGGAATTAAATAATTTCCTTCGGCATCAATAATTTTACAATTAGGTGATTTTGGACTAATACTTTCGGCAATTTCGACTATGAATTCATCTTCAATCAAAACGTCGCCTTCTACAATCTTACCTTCGTTTACAATCTTGGCATTTTTAATTAAAACAGTATTCATTTTATTTTATAATCGGTTAATAAACTTTTTTATTCGCAATGACAAAACGCCAAAAACGGCTTCTTTAATAATTGCACCACTCATTTTGGATTGTCCTTTAGTTCTGTCGGTGAAAATGACTGGAACTTCTTGAATGTTGAACTTTTTGGCAAAAGCTCGGTATTTCATTTCAATTTGAAACGCGTAACCAATGAATTTTATTTTATCTAAATTGATGGTTTCTAACACGTGTTTTTTGTAACAAATAAAACCAGCAGTTGCATCCATTATTTTCATTCCGGTTATCATTCGAACATAAACCGAAGCAAAATAGGACAACAAAACTCTGCTCAATGGCCAGTTTACCACATTTACACCAGTTACATATCGAGAACCAACTGCTAAATCGGCACCGTTTACACAAGCTTCATGAAGTCGTTCTAAATCATTTGGATTGTGAGAAAAATCGGCATCCATTTCAAAGATGAATTCGTAATTTTTATCCAAAGCCCATTTGAAACCATGCACATAAGCTGTTCCTAATCCAGACTTCTTTTTTCTTACTTCTAGAAATAATTTTTCGGAAAATTCTTTTTGAAGTTCAGTTACTTTTTGCGCGGTTCCATCGGGAGAATTATCGTCAACAATAAGAATATGAAATATTTTTTCAAGCGAAAACACAGCACGAACAATGCTTTCGATGTTTTCAATTTCGTTATAGGTTGGAATAATTACTATACCTGAACTCATTTATAAGGACATTTTTCAGGGCAAAAATACTGTTTTTATCAGTGTAGTTTCTTAATAATTTTATAATAATTTAGAAAATAAAAAAATCGTAATTTTGTAGCGATGATAGAAACCATTTTAAACCCAAGAGTTATTGAACCCAAAGATTGGGCAACGTGTTTGTTTATACTTTCCTTTGCTTTAATTGCTATCACTAAAACGGCTTTTGAAACTCGTTTTAATGATTTCATGCGAATTTTGGTTACGGACAAATACATTAAAGTTTACAAAGACAGTTCTAATTTAATGAGTGGTTTTACAGTGCTTTTATTTATTGTACAAGCTATTTCGTTTTCATTTTTTATTCAAATTGCGCTCGATTATTTTGGGATTAGTTCTAAATATGATTGGATAAATTTTATACGCATATTTGTTTTCTTTGGTGTTTTTGTACTTTCTAAGTTTTTAATCGAAAAAATTATTGCCACTACTTTTAACATTGAAGAGTTTATAGAGCAGTTTAATTTGCAAAAAGTTAGTTATCGAACATTTATAGCAATAGTATTGCTTCCTGTAAATATTTATCTTTTTTACAATAATTCATCATATTTATTGATTTATTGTGTTATTGGTGCGATTTTAATAATAAACCTACTTACTTATTTAGTTTCTTTGAGAATTTATCAAAATTTAGTAATCGGTAACTTGTTTTATTTTATTTTGTATCTTTGCGCACTTGAAATAGCACCGTATTATTTCATATATTATTTGATTACAAAAATTTAGCTCAAAACAATGTCAAATTTAAAAGTGAAAACAATTTTGGTGTCTCAGCCAGAACCAAAAGTAGAAAATTCACCTTATTTTGAATTACAACAAAAACATAAGGTAAAGGTTGATTTCCGCTCGTTTATTCATGTAGAAGGAGTAAGTGCGAAAGACATTAGGGCTCAAAAAATAGACCTCAACAATTTTAGTGCGATTATTTTAACCAGCCGAAACTCTGTTGATCATTTTTTTAGAGTAGCTGAAGAAATGCGTTATAAAGTTCCTGAAGATTTAAAATATTTTTGCCAATCTGAAGCTATTGCTTTTTACTTGCAAAAGTATGTTGTCTATAGAAAACGTAAAATATATGTTGGTCAAAAAGATTTTGCTGATATGACTACGTTATTTAAAAAATACAAAGACGAGAAGTTTTTATTGCCTGCTTCTGATCAATTGAATTTTGATATTCCACAAACGTTAAATGCACTAAAATTAAATTGGACACCAGCCACTTTTTATAAAACGGTAATGAGTGATTTATCTGATTTGGCTGATGTTTATTATGATATTTTGGCGTTTTTTAGCCCAACAGGAATTAAGTCGTTGTTTAAAAACTTCCCTGATTTTAAACAGAACAATACTCGAATTGCTGTTTTTGGAAGTACTACTCAAAAAGAAGCATTGGAACATGGTTTACGAATAGATATTCTTGCTCCAACTCCAGAAACACCTTCGATGACGATGGCTTTGGAAAAATATGTTGCCGAAGCTAATAAAGGAAAATAGATTTAAAAAATCCAAACACTGAAATTCCAAATTCTAATGAGTTTGGAATTTTTTATTTAGTATTATTTGAAGTGTTTGTTTTACAAAAGACAATGACTAATTAGCCCTGATTGAAGTGAAAATCCTTTTTAAATTGCCACGGGTTTAAACCCGGCAATTTAAAAAGATTGAAACGCAAAGCAGGAAAACGGAAAGTAAAAATTCCCAATCGTTTCGCTTCTAATAAAAAAACCCAATCTTGTTTTTTACAACGAGATTGAGCTTTTCTAAGTTTGGTTTAGTTTGTTTGTTGTTTTATAATTGCGGACCAGCTTTTACTAAATTCTGCCCTTCGGAATTATCGGTATATTGCACAAAATTTTTAATAAATCTTCCTGCTAAATCTTGTGCTTTTGTTGTCCATTCGGAAGCATCGGCATAGGTATTTCTTGGATCTAAAATTGTAGCATTTACATCGTGCAAAGCTATTGGAACTTCAAAATTGAAAACCGGAATAACTTTCGTTTCAGCTTTTTCTATCGAACCGTCAAGAATGGCATCGATAATTGCTCGTGTGTCTTTTATCGAAATGCGTTTTCCTGTTCCGTTCCAACCTGTGTTTACCATGTAAGCAGTTGCGTTGTGTTGCTCCATTTTTTTAACCAACTCTTCACCATATTTTGTTGGATGTAATGTTAAAAATGCCTTTCCAAAACATGCTGAAAATGTTGGTTCAGGTTGTGTAACTCCACGTTCTGTTCCAGCTAATTTTGCTGTAAAACCTGAAAGGAAATAGTATTTTGTTTGTTCTGGTGTAAGTTTAGAAACTGGTGGCATTACTCCAAATGCATCGGCTGTTAAAAAGATAACTTTTGTTGCATGACCAGCTTTAGAAACGGGTTTTACAATATTTTGAATGTGATTTATTGGGTATGAAACTCTTGTGTTTTGAGTAACCGAACCGTCTTTGAAATCTATTTTTCCGTTGGCATCAACGGTTACATTTTCTAATAATGCGTCTTTTTTGATGGCACCAAAAATATCGGGTTCGTTTTCTGCACTTAAATCAATGGTTTTTGCATAACATCCGCCTTCAAAATTGAAAACACCATCGTTGTCCCAACCGTGTTCGTCATCACCAATTAATTCGCGCTTTGGATCGGTAGAAAGTGTTGTTTTTCCTGTTCCAGACAATCCAAAGAAAACCGCAACATCGCCGTCTTTTCCTTTGTTTGCGGAACAGTGCATTGATGCAATTCCTTGCAACGGCAAGTAATAATTCATCATCGCAAACATTCCTTTTTTCATTTCGCCACCATACCAAGTTCCGCCAATAATTTGAATTTTCTCCGTTAAATTGAAAGCGATATACACTTCAGAATTTAATCCGTGAGCAGCAAAATCTTTGAAACTTGTTTTTGAACCGTTCATTACAATAAAGTCTGGTTCGCCAAAATTTTCAAGTTGAGCATCAGTTGGACGAATGAACATATTTTTTACGAAATGAGCTTGCCACGCTACTTCCATTATAAAACGTACTTTCAACCGAGTATTTTCGTTTGCACCACAAAAAGCATCAACAACAAATAGTCTTTTTCCAGAAAGTTGATTAACCGTTGTTTCTTTCAGTGCATTCCAAGTGGTTTGAGAAATCGGTTTGTTGTCGTTTACTGCCTTTTCAGAATTCCACCAAATTGTGTTTTCTGTAACGCTATCTTTAACGATGTATTTGTCTTTTGGCGAACGACCAGTAAATTCTCCAGTCATTACGTTTACAGCTCCAAGTTCTGATAGTTGTCCTTTTTCGTAACCTTCTAGACTTGGACTTAACTCTTCGTTATATAAAAATTCAAACGATGGATTGTATATAATTTCTTGAACATTATTGATTCCGTATTTTTCTAACGAAATCGATTTCGTAAACTGAACAGTATTCTCCATAAAATTGTATTGTGTTGCAATTGTTAAATTGACTGCAAAGGTAAAAATATTTAATTACAACGTTGTAGTTCTGCAAAAATTTATGATTTTTTGTTTAAAACTTTAACAAACAAAACAATCCAAGCCGTGATTAATAGCATTCCACCGATTGGTGTTATTGGTCCTAAAAATTTGAAATCTATTCCTGTAACATTCTTTGTTGTCAATAAATATATCGAACCTGAGAATAAAATTACTCCTAAAACGACTAACCAATACAGGAGCTTTTTGGTTTTATCCATCAACAAAACGCCACTTAATCCTAAGAAAAGTAAAAACAATGCGTGATATATTTGATATTTTACTCCAGTTTCAAAACTTATTAACTGTTCGGGCGACAAATAATTCTTTAAAGCATGTGCACCAAATGCACCTAAAATAATTGCAGTTAATCCCAAAAAAGCAGCTGTGGCAATAATTTTTCTTTCCATAGTATAAAATAAAACACAAATTTATTCGTTATAAAGCGAGAAAACACAAATTTTGGCTTAATTTTTGAACTTTAACATTTTCTAAATTTTATATTTGCACCTCAATTAAATTTTTATGAAAAAAATATTTTTTATCATCTGTTCGCTACTTTTATTGTGTTCATTTTCAGCAGAAAAAAGCGTTAATATAAAAGCTGGTGAAAAATTAGTTTTTGCTGGTTCGTACAATATGAGCGGATTAATGACGCAATTGGCTCAAGTAACTATGATAACCGAAAATGTTGCAACCGCAAAAAATAATTATCTACACTTAAGCTGTGAACTTTCAACTTTCAGCAAATGGGATTCGTTTTTTAAAATCAGAGACATTTATGAATCATATGTTCATCCTACAACCTTAAAACCATCGCTTTACAAACGAAGCATCGATGAAGGTGGTTATACCAAAAAGGAAAAATATATTTTCAAAAACAACAAAGTAACCAGTACGGTTAAAAAAAGAAAATATCCAGAGTCAACCAAAACATTCAATATAAAACCAACAAGTATTGATGCGGTTTCCATTTTGTACCAATTGCGTTTAGTTGATTTCTCAAAAATGCAAGTTGGACAAACCAAATCTTACACTATCGTTTTTGACGAAAAAGAAATTCCAGTTACTTTAAAATATATGGGAAAAGAAACGGTGAAAGCTGGAAATCTTGGCAACAAAGAATGTTATAAAATTTCTATCGGAGCAAAAACAGATGCTTTAAAAGGCAAAGACAAAAACCTAATTTGGCTGACTGCCGATGCAAAAAAAGTTCCAGCATTAATGAAATTTAGCATTCCAGTTGGAACCGGACAATTAGCATTAACTTCAGCGACAGGAATATAATTATGAGAAAATTATTAATTGGACTAGCCATTTTCTTTACGCTATTTGCCATTGCTTTGAGCGTTTTACCATTTGACACATTGGCATTTTTACCCATTGGATTAGCCATAGTATTTGGTTTATTATTAATGCAAAAATCAAATGAAAATCAAAAAAAGTTTCCAAAAATTCTTTTGACAGTTGCAGCTTTGTGTTCGGCTTTTGTTTTAGGTAAAACAATTTTGGTAAAAGATGAAGTTGAAGTTGACCAAACCTTTGAACAACAAAAAATTGAAACCAAACAAGAAGCTAAAAAAGAGCTTGAAGAATTGGAACAATTAGAAAGCGATTTAGAATAATTTCAAAACCCATTCGTACTGAATGGGTTTTTTATTTGTGCAAATTCATACATTTGCCACAACAACAAACAAACGAATGAGAAACATATTGATTATCGGTGCAGGTCGTTCTGCATCATCGCTTATAAAATACCTTCTTGAAAAATCTACTCAGGAAAATCTACACATAACCATTGGTGATTTGTCTTTGGAATTAGCACAACGCAAAACCAACAATCATCCAAACGCAAAACCAATTGCCTTAGACATAAATAACGTAGAACAACGCCAATCGGAAATTCAAAAGGCAGACATCGTCATTTCGATGCTTCCGGCACACATGCACATTGATGTGGCAAAAGATTGCGTGAAGTTCAAGAAAAACATGGTTACCGCTTCTTATATTTCTGATGCGATGCAAGCTTTAGACGAAGAAGTAAAAGCAAACAGTTTGGTTTTTATGAACGAAATTGGTCTTGATCCTGGAATTGACCACATGAGTGCAATGAAAGTTATTGACGAAATTCGTTCCAAAGGCGGAAAAATGATTTTATTCGAATCGTTTTGTGGCGGATTAGTTGCTCCAGAAAGCGATACTAACCTTTGGAATTACAAATTCACTTGGGCGCCAAGAAACGTAGTTTTAGCCGGTCAAGGTGGCGCAGCCAAGTTCATTCAGGAAGGAAAATACAAATACATTCCGTATCACAAATTATTCCGAAGAACCGAATTTCTCGAAATAGAAGGTTATGGAAAATTTGAAGGTTATGCCAATCGCGATTCACTAAAATACCGAAGTGTTTACGGACTTGACGACATCCTAACTTTATACCGCGGAACCATTCGCCGTGTTGGGTATTCCAAAGCTTGGAACATGTTTGTACAACTCGGAATGACCGATGATACATATCCAATGGAAAACTCCGAAACCATGAGTTACCGCGATTTCATCAACTCCTTTTTGCCTTATTCGCCAACCGATTCAACCGAAATAAAAACCCGTTTGCAACTTGGCATTGAGCAAGACGACATCATGTGGGATAAATTATTAGAACTCGATTTATTCAACCCAACTAAAATTGTTGGACTAAAAAATGCAACTCCGGCACAAATCCTTGAACACATTCTTTCACAAAGTTGGAGTTTACAACCCGAAGACAAAGACATGATTGTTATGTATCACAAGTTTGGCTATGAAATCAATGGTGAGAAAAAACAAATCGATTCTAAAATGGTTTGCATTGGCGATGACCAAACTTATACTGCCATGGCAAAAACAGTAGGTTTGCCTGTAGCCATGGCAACCATCCAAATCTTGAACGGAAAAATTAAAACTCCAGGAGTTCAATTGCCTATCAACAAAGAAGTTTATTTGCCTATCATCAAAGAACTTGAAGAGTTTGGCGTAATTTTCAAAGAAACCGAAATGCCTTATGTTGGTTACAATCCGGATAGATTATTAGGAAATTAAATTTTTTATTTTAAGCGAAAGGTTTGGGATTTATCAGTGATGGTAATTCCTGCTTTCCGTTACAATATCTTTGTCAAAGTTCAAAACTTTGACAAAGATGATTTCCTCTACAATCAGGGCTAAAAGATTTTCCATTTTTATTTTTGTTAACTTTCTTAATGAAACTTAATACCTTAATGGTTTTAAATCAAATAACAACCAATTTCATTTTTTTAATTACCAATTAAAACAAAACTCTTATTTTTACTTTCAAATTAATTGAAAATGAAAATAAATCAGTTACAAATAGAAATTGACGGTATCGATAAAGAAATACTTCGTGATTTGATGGAAGATGCTCGAAAACCTATTCTGCAAATTGCTAATAAAATTGGTATTTCTGGTGCGGCAATTCATCAACGGTTGCGAAAACTGGAAGATGCTGGCGTAATTGCAGGTTCTAAAGTGGTGATTGACAACAAAGTTTTGGGTTATAAAACGATGGCGTTTATTGGCGTCTATCTTGACAAGGCTTCTAGCAATTCGGATGCGGTTCGAGAGTTGAAAAAAATTCCTGAAGTGTTGGAATGTCATTATACTACTGGAAATTGGTCTATTCTTATCAAAATTATTTGCAAAGACAACGAACATTTGATGCAGTTGCTCAATAAAAAAATCCAACCCATTGATGGTGTTTCGAGAACGGAAACGTTTATTTCGCTGGAACAGCAGATTGAAAGACAGATACAGTTGTAGTGTTCAATTTGCAGTCGCAGTTTGCGGTTTTTGGTGGTAAATGGTTGGCTGTTTAGCCCCGATTGAAGTGGAAATCCTTGCCTTTTTTTAGGCAAGATTGAAACGAAAAGCGGGAATTACTGTTCCTGAAACTGCCCAAACGATTCGCTTCTAAATAAAAAAATCCGCTACTTTCGTAACGGATTTTGTATTTAATCTCTGCTTCCAAAGACTTGCATTGCCCAATAGAGTAAAGAAGCCAATGCACCAATTGCGGCTACGACATAAGTTCGAGCTGCCCATTTCAATGCATCTTCAGCGCCAGCGAATTCTTGTTGCGATACCATGTTTTTATTTTTTAACCATGCCAATGCACGATTACTTGCATCATATTCTACCGGAAGCGTAATGAAGCTAAAAGCGGTGGCTATTGCCATTAAAATTAAACCAATAACAGCAACATAAAACCCAAAACCCAGTCCTGCTGCGGCACCAAGAATTAATCCGCCAAAAATCAACCATTGGGATAACATCGAGGAAACATTAACAATAGGAACTAATCGTGAGCGCAACATTAACATATCATAAGCTGTAGCATGTTGTACAGCGTGACCAACTTCGTGAGCGGCTACTGCGGCCGCGGCTGCATTTCTTTGATTATAAACCGCTTCAGAAAGATTAACGGTTTTGTCCATGGGGTTGTAATGGTCTGTCAATTGACCTGGTGTTGAGATTACTTTTACGTCATAAATTCCATGGTCTTGAAGCATTTGCGATGCAATTTCGGCTCCAGACATTCCATTTCTAAGATGAATTTTTGAATATTCATCAAATTTGCTTTTCAGTTTTGAACTTACTAACCAACTTACTAGAGCGATTGCTCCAAGTAAAATATAATATCCTATCATTTTTTAACTCTTTTTAGTTTTATTAATTTTAATCAAATAGTACGCCAAAACTGTTTTATGCCATGTTGTCATCTACAATAATGTAATTCCAAATACAAATCGGTTGTTACCCGATTCGTTTACATTATTCAAAATACTTCCAAATTCTGAACGGTATCTTCCACGAGTTAAGGCAAATTCATATCCTAGGTTTACACGCATTTGAAGGCTTGATTTTTTGAACAAATACACCGATGCCGATGGTCCAAAATACAACATTTGGTTAGTGAAACTTACATGTCCGCTGTTGTTATTGGGTTCTAAATCGTTTAAATCAATGGTATTGTCTTTACTGTAAATATCATACTGGTTGCCTAAAAATGCTAATCCAAGTCCTGTTGTAAAAGCAAATTTTTCTTGATTAACTACGTTATAATGTACGCGCAATCTGGTGTTGAAACCTCGATATTTTATTTCGTTATTGCCTTCGTTTGGTTTGGCAAATAAAAATCCGAATTCAACATCGCCTGAATATTTTTCCATGAAAAGATTTAAACCAAAATTAACTTCGGGAACAAAACTATCGAGTTCTGGGAGGTTGGCGTTTTTGAGTTTTTTATTCAAATTCAATCCGTTGTTTACATTTCCATTGAAACCAATATAAGTTTCTAGTTTGTAAGATTTGGAGGTTTTCACAGAATCGACAACTTTGGTTTCTTCTTGTGCCAACGCTACAACGGATGACAACATCAAAACTGATAGTACAACTTTTTTCATAATGTGGCTTTTAAATTGTTTTATCAAAAATAATTACTGAACAAAGACGCAAAAAAAGTTTAACTTTTATTTATTATTTTTAGCAACATCCATTACAGGAATCATACCATTTGACGGCAAATAGATAATTTGAGGCAAATCACCTTTGTCTGCCAATTTTTCTAATGTTCTAATGAATAAATATTGATTATACGTTTCGCTCAACGTTCCGTTTTCAACTTTCATCGCTTCTGCCATACCTTTTGCGCGTTCGATTTCTGCTTGTGCATTTAATTTTTCTGCTTCAAGCTTAGCTTTGGCTTCTTCTACCAAAATTCTACGATTTTGTTCGGCTTTTGCCATTTCGGCTTTACCTGCCATTTCTTGTTGCCAAACGTTATAAACCGGAAGACCGAACATTAGTGTTACCACAATAATAAACATAACTAATACTGATCCAATTACAAGTTTTCCAACATTTCTTTTTTCCATAATCAATAAATTTAAGGTTTACAGATTATACGTAAAAAATAAAATTTGTTACAAAAAAAAATCCAAACTCCGGAATGGAATTTGGATTATTCAATTATTGACAAAAGAGAAAAAAATCTATCCCACAATATTGATGATTTTACCTGGAACGATAATTATGTTCTTTGGTGAGTTTCCAGCCAATTGTGCAACTGTTCTTTCGTCTGCCATAACGATTTCTTGGATTTGGTCTTTGGTTAAATCCAATGGCAATTTGATGGTAAAACGCATTTTTCCATTGAATGAAACTGGATATTCTTTTTCGCTTTCTACTAAATACTTTTCTTCAAAAATTGGGAAAGCTACGTTGGAAATTCCTTTATAATCTTGCAATCCTTCTGTCTTTATGTCTTGTAATCTAAAATATAATTCTTCAGCAATATGCGGTGCATAAGGCGAAACCAAAATGGCTAATGGTTCTAAAATTTTTCTATGACTGCATTTTAATTGCGCCAATTCGTTTACACAAATCATAAACTGTGAAACCGATGTATTGAACGAGAAATTCTCGATGTCTTCCGTCACTTTTTTGATGGTTTTATGTAAGGATTTGTACATATCTGCTGTTGGTTCGTCGTTGGTTACAATCAAACCATTATCATCAAAATACAAACGCCACAATTTTTTCAAGAAACCAGAAACTCCTGTAATTCCAGCAGTATTCCAAGGTTTTGCTTGCTCCAATGGACCTAAAAACATTTCATACAAACGCAACGTATCGGCACCATAATCATTACAAATATCATCTGGATTGACAACGTTGTACTTTGATTTAGACATTTTTTCAACTTCTCGTCCAACGATGTATTTATCATTTTCTTCTTTTATAAAAATAGCTTCTTTATAATCTGAATATAATGGATGGTTTTTGAATGCTTCAATGTTTAATTCATTTGTGATGTCATTTATTACTGATAAATCAACGTGAATAGGATCAAAAGAAACTCTTTTTTCAGGACTTGTTGATTGTTTATATATCACATGTTCAAACTCTTTTTTGAATTTATCTTCAATCTCATTATATAATTCTTCATTGATTGATTTTATTGATTGATAATTACTCACAATTTGTTTTATCCAACCACTTGAGACAAAAACATTATAAATACTTGAAGACCAACCACTCTTCGAATTAGGTCTAAACTCAAGTTTTAATCTATAAACAAACGCACTCATTCCCAAAATCATTCCTTGATTAATCAATTTTTTGAATGGTTCTTCTGTTGGTGCGTAACCTCTATCTTTTAAGAATTTGTTCCAAAAACGAGAATACAATAAATGTCCGGTTGCGTGTTCGCTTCCGCCAATGTATAAATCTACGTTTTCCCAATATTTTAGTGCGTCGGCTGAGGCAAATTCGTTTTCATTGTGTGCATCCATGTAACGCATCCAATACCAAGAACTTCCTGCCCAACCTGGCATTGTATTCAATTCCAATGGAAAAATATTCACGTTATCTATTAACTGATTACTAACCACTGAACACTGAACACTATCCCAAGCCCAATCGGTTGCATTACCTAATGGCGGTTGTCCGTCTTCGGTTGGCAAATATTTTTCTACTTCTGGCAAAACGATTGGTAAATGTTTGGCATCAATCATTTGTGGCAATCCGTTCACATAATACACAGGAAATGGTTCGCCCCAATATCTTTGACGAGAGAAAACCGCATCACGCAAACGGTAATTGGTTTTGCCTTTTCCTTGCCCAATTTTCTCTAATTCTTCGATGATTTTTTTCGTTCCGTCTTTGTAATCCAATCCGTTTAAGAAATCAGAATTTACTAATTCGAAACCGCCTTTTTCACCATAAGCTGCTTCAGAAATATCTTGATTGAAAATATTTTTAATTTCGGGCATTCCGTTATGACCTTTGAAGAAATTCGCGAAAGCATAATCACGTTCGTCACCACACGGAACCGCCATCACTGCACCAGTTCCATAACCAGCCAAAACGTAATCGCCAATCCAAACCGGAATTGGTTCTTTGGTAAATGGATGTTCGGCAAACGCACCTGTGAAAACTCCAGAAATGGTTTTTACATCGGCCATTCTTTCTCTTTCTGAACGTTTTGCAGTCGCTTCAACATAAGCTTCAACCGCAGCTTTTTGTTCAGGCGTTGTGATTTGTGAAACCAATTCGTGTTCAGGAGCTAAAGTCATGAAGGTTACTCCGAAAATAGTATCAGGTCTTGTTGTGAACACAGGAATTCTGAATTCTGAATTCTGAATTCTGAATTCTACATGAGCTCCAACCGATTTTCCAATCCAGTTTCGTTGACTTTCTTTGATGCTTTCGCTCCAATCGATTTCGTTTAATCCTTGTAACAATCTTTCGGCATAAGCAGAAATTCGCATCGACCATTGTGTCATTTTTTTACGAATTACTGGATGACCGCCACGTTCTGAAACGCCGTTTACGATTTCGTCGTTGGCTAAAACGGTTCCTAATGCTGGACACCAATTTACTTCGGTTTCAGCCAAATAGGTTAATCTATATTGTAGTAGAATTTTTTGTTGTTGTTCATATGAAAAAGCATTCCATTCAGCAGCAGAAAACGATTGTATATTGTCATCGCAAACCGCATTTACAGAAGCATTTCCTTCTTTTTCAAAAATGGAAGTTAAGGTCGAAATATCTTCGGCTTTATCCGAATCATTATTGTACCACGAATTGAACAATTGAATAAAAATCCATTGCGTATGTTTGTAATAATCAGGATTTGACGTGCGTACTTCTCTACTCCAATCGAATGAAAAACCAATTTTATCTAATTGTTCGCGGTAACGTGCAATGTTTTCACGAGTAGTTTTTTCTGGATGTTGACCGGTTTGAATGGCATATTGTTCTGCAGGTAAACCAAACGAATCGTAACCTTGCGGATGCAAAACATTGAACCCTTTGTGACGTTTGTAACGCGCTACAATATCGGAAGCAATATAACCTAGCGGATGACCAACGTGTAATCCTGCACCTGATGGATACGGAAACATGTCCAAAACATAATATTTTGGTTTTTCGCTGTTATTTGATGCTGCAAACGTTTGATTTTTTGCCCAATATTGTTGCCACTTCTCTTCTACTTTTTCGTGATGATACTTCATTCGTCGTTATTATTTTTGTGCTAATTTACCTAAATAAACTGGCCGATTTTACCTTGTGAGTTAATCGAGAGTTAATGTCTATACTAATCGGTGCCAAATTTACGTTTTAAGTAGTAATTTCAAAACTTTAAACAGGATAAACATTTGATTAAACAAATTCTTTATTATTTTTACGGCTTAAATTATTAAGTATGTCATCATCATTTGAAAAGTTTCAAAAACGCAGAGTAATCACTTCATATTTTTCGGTTGTATTGAGCGTATTTTTAGTACTTTTTTTACTAGGAACTTTGGGATTATTTGTGATTAATTCCAAACGAATTTCGGATAATTTCAAGGAAGACATTGTGATGACTATTTTCATGAAAAGTGAAGCTAATGACTCCATCATCAAAGCTTTTGACGAAGAATTGCGTTTGGCAAGTTTTGCAAAAGACTATGTTTATGTTAGCAAAGAAAAAGCAGCAGCACAACACAAAAAAGTAATTGGTGAAGATTTTATGCAGTTTTTAGGTGTAAATCCGTTGCAAAACTCTTTTGATGTTCACGTAAAAGCGGATTATGTAACCAATGATAGTTTTAAAAAAATTGAAACCCGTTTGCGCAAAAACGAGATGATTGCTGATGTTATTTACGATCAACAATTAGTGACTTTGGTTAATGATAATGTGAAACAAATCAGTATGTGGATTTTAATTATTAGTGGCATTTTTGCTGTTGTTTCGGTTTTATTAATCAATAGTTCGATGCGATTGTCTATATTTTCTAATCGATTTATTATCAAAACGATGCAATTGGTTGGCGCTACAAAATCATTCATCAGAAAACCATTCATCAAAAGAAGTATTATGCTTGGAATGATTGGTGCTGTTTTGGCAGTAATTGCTTTGATTGGCGTTTTAATTTATATAGATATAAATTTCCCTACCTTGGAGATTTTTAAAGATAAAATCTTAATTGGTGCTGTTTTGCTTTGTGTTTTATTGCTTGGCGCATTAATTCCATGGTTGAGCACTTATTTTGCTACGCAACGTTTCTTGAATTTGAGAACGGATGATTTGTATTAAAAAAGGATTGAAGGATTTGATGATAGAAAGATTGAAGGACAAAAAGATTGATATTGAACAGATAATTAAACAATTCTAAATTATGAGGAAAAAAATTTTGTTCCTCGCAATGACACTATGAAAAACAACGAACACAAACCCGATTTTCTTTTTGAAAAAGTAAATTATGCCGTACTTTTAATTGGTATTGCAGTTATCGCTTTAGGATTTATTCTTATGGCTGGCGGTGGAAGCGATGATCCAAAAGTTTTTAACGAAGATGTTTTTAGTTTCAGAAGAATTCGATTGGCACCAACGGTTGTGTTAATTGGTTTTGGAATTACAATTTATTCGATTTTTAAGAAAAAGTAATTAGTAAATAGTGAATAGTAATTAGCAAAACGACTATTCGCTAACCACTTTTCACTAATCACTATACCTATGGATTACATTCAAGCTATTATTTTAGCAATCATTGAAGGAATTACGGAATTTTTGCCGGTTTCTTCAACTGGACACATGATTATTGCTTCCTCTTTTTTTGGAATTGCTCACGATGATTTTACCAAACTTTTTACGATTGTAATTCAATTGGGAACTATTTTATCGGTAGTCATTTTATACTTCAAACGCTTTTTTCAAACAATAGATTTCTATTTCAAACTGTTGATTGGATTTATTCCTGCTGTCGTTTTAGGATTATTATTAAGTGATTTTATCGATGGTTTGCTTGAAAATCCAATTACTGTAGCCATTTCACTAATTATTGGTGGCGTTATTTTACTAAAAGTTGATGAATGGTTTACACCAAAAGAAGAAACCGAAGTTGTTAAAGAAATTAATTATGTAACTGCTTTCAAAATAGGTTTGTTCCAATGTTTAGCAATGATTCCTGGTGTTTCGCGAAGCGGTGCAAGTATTGTTGGCGGAATGTCGCAAAAATTATCAAGAACAACTGCTGCCGAATTTTCGTTTTTTTTAGCTGTTCCAACGATGCTTGGAGCAACAGTTAAAAAATGTTATGACTATTACAAAGCCGGATTTGTTTTATCTGACGAACAAGTTAATCTATTGATTATTGGCAATGTTGTTGGCTTTATTGTAGCCATGATTGCAATTAAATCATTCATCGGTTTTTTATCTAAAAATGGTTTTAAACTCTTTGGTTATTACCGAATTGTGGCTGGAATTGCCGTTTTGTTAATACACTTCTTTGTTCAAAAACTAACGATAATTTAATGACAGCCGAAGATTATCTTGAAGGTCAAGTCTTGCTGATAGACAAACCGCTAACTTGGTCATCGTTTCAAGCGGTGAACAAATTAAAATATGTTTTGAAGCGAAAATACGACTTGCCAAAGAAATTTAAAATTGGTCATGCTGGAACTTTGGATCCGTTAGCAACAGGATTATTAATCATTTGCACCGGAAAATTTACCAAAAAAATTACCGAAATACAGGCGCAAGCCAAAGAATATACTGGAACAATCGTTCTTGGAGCAACTACGCCGAGTTATGATTTGGAAACCGAAGTTGATTCAACTTTTCCAACCGAACATATTACCGAAGCTCTAATTCTTGAAACAACAAAACAATTTCTAGGCGAAATCGACCAAAAACCGCCTGTTTTTTCTGCCATCAAAAAAGACGGAAAACGTTTGTACGAACATGCTCGCGCTGGCGAAGAAGTAGAAATAGCTTCACGGAAAACCACTATTTACGAATTTGAAATTACCCGAATTGCATTACCAGAAGTAGATTTCAGAGTACAATGCAGCAAAGGAACATACATTCGTTCGCTGGCTTTTGACTTTGGAAAGGCGTTACAATCTGGTGGTTATTTATCCATTTTACGCCGAACAAAAATTGGAGATTATTCAGTTGAAAACGGAATTAGTCCTGACGCGTTTGAGAAATCTTTGTTATAATTTACTTTTCCAATTCATTTATTTCTTACTTTTACTATTCTTTCAAATTCGTTATTAATGAAAACGTCTAATAAAAAATCCAAAAACCTTGCAACTCCAGGCAAGCCAATGTCACAAGATGAGTTTGTTTCTTTAATAAAAGAGGCAGAAGAAGGTAATTTTATGACTGTTAAAGAATTTAAAGAACGATTTGACAAATGGAGATCGGAAAGAAAGAAGTAGTCAAATCAGAATTGTATTATTTCGATATTCAAGCTATTTACGAATATGGCGAAGCTACATTTGGAATTAAACTAGCAGATTCATTTTTTGAAACAATATTGTTTGATGTTGAACATCTTGAAAACCAATATCTTCTTCATCCTGAATGTCGCCATTTAGAAACAAAAACTAAAATCTACAGAAATATTATTCTTGGTTCCTATTTAATCATTTACCGAATTAGAGCAAATAGAATTGAGGTTTTAAGAGCTTTTCATGGCAGTCGTTCTCCAAAAATCATCAAACAAGTTAGAAAAGTAATAGTCTAAAACCTTACTTTACTAACTCCAAAATTTCTCTCTGTGTACTCAATCCTTTATCGTGTAAATACCATTTTTGAAGTTCGGTTTTTGCTGTTTCATCTACAACACCATGCGTTGCTTTATAATCCAAAATCAATTGCTTTGCTTCTGTTGGTCTTGGTCCAAAATCACCCAAAACTTCTAAGGTATTTTTATCCAAAACAATCAATTTAGGTATCGATTTGGTTCCATTGGTTAAAAATAAATTCATCAATTCTTCATTTTCATCTCGAAGCACAATTTTCAAATCTATTTTTTCTGATTGTTCTGCCATTTTATGGATAATAGGAAGAATTTGTGCTGCATCTCCACACCAACCTTCGGAAATTACTAACCAAATCATTTCGGAATTGATTTCTTGTAATCGTTTTATATTTTCTTCGGGAACAACCATTGTTTTATCTAAACGATTCATTCGAACTTCGTTTAATTCACTATAATGTGTTAAATCTGCAGATTGTTCGTTTCCAGTTGATTTTCCTTCTTTTAAAAGTGCTGAAACTTGATTTCTATAGTCTTGATATGTATAGCTTTTAGCTAAACTTTGTTTAATAATGGTTTTCATTTTAGGAGTTTGTTTGTGATAGCAAAGGTAGTAAACCATTTTTTTTTATTTTGTGATAATTGTTACTAAACATTATTTTTAACGAATACTTCATAAAAAGAGAATATGTTTATATTTGCATCACAAAAAACAACAATAAAACACAACGAATGAAATACAAAAGAATTCTTCTAAAACTGAGTGGCGAAGCTTTAATGGGCGAAAGACAATATGGAATTGATCCAAAACGTCTTGCTGAATATGCTGATGAAATCAAAGAAATTCATGACAAAGGCGTTGAAATTGCAATTGTGATTGGCGGCGGAAACATTTTTAGAGGAATTGCTGGCGCAAGCAACGGAATGGACAGAGTTCAAGGCGATTACATGGGAATGTTAGCAACGGTTATCAACGGAATGGCTTTGCAAGGTGCGCTGGAAGACAAAGGAATGCTAACTCGTTTGCAAACCGCTTTAAAAATTGAAGCCATTGCTGAACCTTATATCAAAAGAAGAGCTGTTCGTCATCTTGAAAAAGGAAGAATTGTAATTTTTGGAGCTGGAACCGGAAATCCATATTTTACAACGGATACTGCTGCAGTTCTTCGCGGTGTTGAAGTGCATGCCGATGTCATTTTAAAAGGAACTCGTGTGGATGGAATTTACGATTCTGATCCAGAGAAAAATGACAATGCTATAAAATTCGAAAACATTACTTTTGACGAAGTTTTGAAAAAAGGATTGAATGTAATGGATACAACTGCATTTACACTAAGTCAAGAAAACGAATTGCCAATTGTAGTTTTTGATATGAATACCAAAGGTAATTTGTTGAAAATTTGCAATGGAGAAAACATTGGAACAACAGTAAAAATATAGAGGTTAACTGGTTATAAGTTTATGAGGTTATTTGCCTATAAACATTAGAGACCAATAAACTTTTAAACTATAAATAAAATGGAAGAAATTGAATTTATTTTAGACAGTACAAAAGAATCAATGAACGGTTCGATTGCGCATTTAGAAAAAGAATTTTTAAACATTCGTGCCGGAAAAGCAACACCACAAATGCTTGGAGGTGTTTTTGTTGACTATTATGGTTCACAAACGCCACTTTCGCAAGTAGCAAACGTTAATGTTCCAGATGCAAGAACTATAACCGTTACACCTTGGGAAAAAAGCATGTTGCACCCAATTGAAAAAGCAATTATGATTGCAAATCTTGGTTTTAACCCAATGAATAATGGCGATAACATCATAATCAGCGTTCCGCCATTAACCGAAGAAAGAAGACGCGACTTGGTTAAACAAGCAAAAGCCGAAGCCGAAGACGCAAAAATTGGTATCCGAAATGCTAGAAAAGATGCCAATACCGATATCAAAAAATTAGAAAAAGACGGAACTTCTGAAGATGTTTGTAAAAAAGCCGAAGAAGACGTTCAAAAATTAACTGATGCCTATATCAAAAAAATAGAAGAACACTTGGTTATCAAAGAAGCCGAGATTATGAAAGTGTAACTTGTTAATTCAATATTAAAATCCGTCTCGATTATCCAGACGGATTTTTTTATTACTACTTTTGCGTAAATCATCTTTAATGAACAAGTATTTATTTGGCTTTTTATTTTTATTTTCTGCTATGCTTAACGCGCAAACAGCATTAAATGGAATTGTCAAAGATGCTTCGACCAATAAATCACTTCCTTTTGCTAACATTGAACTCGATAACGGAACCAAAATAGTTTCGGATGTGGATGGAAAATTTCATTTTGTTTCCAAAGAAAATTTCACCACGTTTACTGTTTCATTTCTTGGTTACGAAAAAAAAATCTTTACTTTTAATAATATTTATCAAACGGTTTTTCTCTCAAAAAAAACAGATAATTTAGACGAAGTTATCGTTTCTAACGAAAACAAAGCCAATAAATTAATCGAAAAAGTCATTGCCAACAAAGACAAAAATAATCCACAAAAAAAACTAAACAGTTTTCAGTTTAGCACATACAACAAACTTTTAGTTAGTGCAAATCCCGACTCTATTTCTGGCAAAATAGATAGCGTTTTTGTGACTACTTCGCTTGGAAAAATGTTTCAAAAAATCGATTCATCGGATTATAAATTCAAAAAAATAATTGACAAACAGCATTTATTTTTAGCCGAAAAAATATCGCGTTTTCAATTTGCAAAACCAACGATTAAAGAAACCGTTATTGGCTCAAAAATGGCAGGTTTCAACGAACCCATTTATGAATATTTTGGCTTTGAACTGCAATCGTTTTCTATCTATGACGAACGCTATGAACTTTTTGAAACCAAATATAAAAGTCCAATTGCTGATAACTCGCTAGCCGAATATTCGTTTAAAATCAACGATACCGTTTCTATTGACAATAGGCAAACATTCGTCATTCATTTTAAAAATAAATTGAAACGAAAAGGCCTTGAAGGATTGCTTTATATTGATAATCAGAATTTTGCAGTTGCTAAAGCCGTAATGCGTGTTCGAGGCGTTTTGAACATTACTGGAATTCACGAATTTAGTTATTATCCCGAAAATGATATTTGGTTTCAAACGAAGAAAAATTTCAAAATCATCAAAGGAAAAAGTAAAGAAGCAACATCTATTCTTGGTGGAAGAATTTCTTTTGAAGCCGACACTAATGACGGAAATCAAAATACCAAAGAAAGTTCGGATTTCACCTATTTAGCATCCGAAACCGAAACCTACAATGTACAATTCAATACGACTGTAAAAATCAAAAAATCATTTATTGCTGTTGATGTAAAAGAAGATTCGATTCATAAAAACGAAAGTTTTTGGCAACAAAACAGAAACGGAAAGCTCGATTTACGAAGTAGTAATACTTATGTTGTTCTCGACAGCATTGCTACAGCAAATCAATTGGAGAAAAAAATTCGTTTTGGTCGAAAAATTATCAATGGATATTTACCTTTTGGCTTTTTCGACTTTGATTTAAGATATCTATTAAGTTTCAATAATTTCGAAGGATTTAGATTTGGAATTGGCGGCGTTACCAACGAGCAATTTTCAAAAAAATATAAGATTGACGCATACACTGCTTATGGTTTAAAGGATGAAACTGTAAAATATCATTTGGGTTTTGCTGCCCGAATTGGTAATTTTTCCAACACTTGGATTGGTGCTTCTTACACTGATGATATTCGAGAGATTGCAAGTACCAATTTTGCTATCGACAAACGCGTTTTTAAATTGTATGATCCGCGACCTATCAATATTAGTACGTTTTACAATCACAAAACTTGGCGCGGATTTATCGAAACTAAAATAATTCCCAAAACCGAAAGTATTTGGCAGTTAAGTCATAGTGAAATTACACCTTTGTTTGGTTATCAATTTGATTACAACGGAAAAGTTTTCGATAATTTCAACATTACTTCGGCGATGGTTTCTTTGCAATGGAATCCGTTTAGCGATTATATGCAAACGCCAAATGGAAAACTCGAAATTGAAAAACGCTTTCCAAAATTTACTTTTCAGTTTACTAAATCATTACCTAATATTCTAGAAAATGATTTCGATTTTGGTAAAATTGACTTCAGAATTGACTATGAAAAAAAATACCTCAACGGACAAAAATCGACTGTTTTGGCACAATTTGGTTATGCTTTTGGTGCACTTCCATTAACTCATTTATACAATACTTCTCCGAATAATTTAACCAAAGATAATTTATTGCAGCGTATTACTATTGCTGGTAAAAACAGTTTTGAAACCATGTTTTTTAACGAATTTTTCTCTAGTGAATTTGCTATGTTACAATTAAAACACGGCTTTAAACGCATTGAAATTTTCAAAAAAGTAAAACCTCAACTCGTTATGGTTACCCGAATGGCTTGGGGAAATCTTGAAAACAGTCAGCGCCATTTAGGAATCGAATACAAAACGCTTGAACAAGGTTTCTTCGAATCGGGCATTGAATTGAATAAAATCTTCAAAGGTTTTGGCCTTTCTGGTTTTTACCGCTATGGTCCAAATCAGCTTAGGCGTTTAGAAGATAATATCGCCGTAAAATTGAACTTTGTTTTGGATTTAGGATTGGATTGATTTTACACAAAAAACAATAATCTTACAAAAACTTCCCAGATTCATATGTAATTATATCATTAAAAAAGCCATTAAGAAAATTCCTGATGGCTTTATAAAAATAAATTAATTTTTATTGTAACAAATTAGTCAATAAAGAAGGATAAATTCCAATAACAACATTCAATGCAATTGCAACAACTGCTACAACATAGTATGAAAATGGAATTGCTTGTTTTTCTGTTTCAGCATCTTTAGTGTACATCGCTAAAATCAATTTGAAATAATAACCAACACTTATTATAGAGTTGATTACTCCTGCGATAACTACAATTAAAAACCCAGCTTTTACGGTATCGCTAAACAACATAAATTTAGCAAAAAATCCAGAGAAAATAGGAATTCCAGCCATCGACAATAGCGAAGCTGTTAGAACTGCTGCCATCAAAGGATTTGTTTTTCCTAAACCGTTGAAGTTTTCAATATTCTCGTTCTCTTTGTTTTTTGTAACCATAATGATTACAGCAAATGCTGCAATTCCTGCTAAAGCATAAGCTGTTGTGTAATATAAAAGTGTTGTTGCTGCAGTTGATAAAGTTAGCAATGCCATTAGCATAAATCCAGCATGAGAAATACCCGAAAAAGCCAACATTCTTTTGACATTCTTTTGACGTAAAGCCATGATATTTCCAATAGTCATAGAAAGAATTGAAATAATTACAATCAATAATTCTACTTTATATCCTAGAGCAACCGTCATTCCACTTAATAATTTATACAATGTTGCCATGGCTACTACTTTTGCCAAAGTACTCATGATTGCCGTTGTCAATGCTGGCGAACCTTCATAAACATCTGGTGCCCAAAAATGAAATGGTGCTGCAGCTATTTTGAACAACATTCCAATAACAATTAACGTAACACCAATTGGAAACCAAGTTGGTAAACCAATACCTTGAGACAATGCATAAATTTCTTCTAAATTGAAATATCCTGTAGCACCATAAACCAAGCAAATTCCGAATAGAATAATTCCCGAAGCAAATGAACCCATTAAGAAATATTTCATTCCAGCTTCGTTGCTTTTAATGTCTAATCGTCGGCTTGCTGCCAAAATGTATAATGAAATTGACAGTATTTCTATTCCTAAAAAGAACATCGCTAAATTGGTAAACGAAACCATAGCAACTGCTCCAGCCAAAAGGAATATTTTAATGGCAATAAAATCAGAAAATTTAGTTGGAATGTCTTTGTAAAAATCGTCACTCATCAACAAGATGAAAATCGTTAACACAATAAAAAGTGACGAAAACGCTGATGAAAACTTAGTTGTTGCCATCATGTTTAAATAATTGGTATCTATTGAACTATCAATTGACCAAAATCCTAACGAAATTCCTAAAACGCCAAGTAAACCAATTACAGTAACTGGAACCAGCAATTTTCTTAAATTGAAAATCTCTGCCAACAGACAAAAAACTCCTAATGATACTATTGTTATTAATACTTGCATTTTATTATCTATTTATTACTGCTAAAATTTCTTTAATCGCTGGATTTACTAAATCGTTGATTGGTTTCGGGTACAATCCGAAGAACAAAAGGAAACCAATAATTACAACAAAAACAATTGCTTCGCTAACGTTTACATCTTTAAAAACTTTGGTATTTGTTTCGCCAAGCATTACGTTTTGGAACATTTTCAACATATAGTACGCTCCAAGAATAATAGTTGTTCCACCGATTACTGCAAACCAAATATTCACTTGACTTAAACTATATAAAACGGTAAACTCACCCACAAAGTTGTATGTTCCAGGCAAAGCAACCGACGCTAAAACCAATATCATAAACATGGAAGTAAATCCTGAAGCTTGTGAACGAATTCCGCCAAGTTCATCAATTTTTCTGGTTTCAAATCTTCTAAAAATTACTTCGGCAGCAAAGAATAACCCAACGATTACAAAACCGTGAGCAATCATTTGATAAACTGCTCCATTTAATCCATCAGCTGTCAAAGTATAACAACCTGCGGCGATTAAACCAACGTGCGCCAAAGACGAATAAGCCAATAATTTTTTCAAATCTTTTTGGCGAAGCGCAACAATTGATCCATAAATTACTCCAGCAATACTCAACCCAATTAAGATTGGCATGTATTCTTTTGCGGCATCTGGAGCGATTGGTAACTGCCAACGAATAACGCTGTACAATCCCATTTTTAGCATAATACCCGAAAGTAACATCGTTCCAACAGTTGGTGCTTTTTGATACACCTTTGCTTGCCAAGTATGAAAAGGAATGATTGGAATTTTGATGGCATAAGCTAAAAAGAAAGCAAAGAAAATCCAAAATTGTTCTTGGTTTGAAAGTTCTAATTTGTATAAATCTTCCAAAAGGAAACTTCCTGCTTTTGAATATAAATAAGCAAATCCAACCAACATAAATAATGAACCCGCTAAAGTATAAATGAAAAATTTCACTACGGCTTTTTTGCGTTCCTCAACGTCGCCATTACCCCAAATTAAAGCAATGAAATAGATTGGTATTAATGCCAATTCCCAAAAAATATAGTATAACAAACCATCGGCAGCAAGGAAAGTTCCAACCATAGCAAATGCCATGAATAACACTAAAGCGTAGAAGTTTTTGCTATTATTGAAACTATTTCCAAAAGATGATAGTATAATTAACGGTGTTAAAGCTGTAGTCAATAAAACCATTGCCATAGATAAACCGTCGGCTTTTAGTGCCAAAGCAACTTTTGGATTAGCAATCCAATTGGAAACAAAACCAATGTCGGTTCCTTGATTGAATTGTAAAAGTAAATTAATTGATAATCCGAAAGCGACTAAACTGAATAGTAAAGCTACTTTTGAAGCTAGTTTATCACCCGAAACAAGTGTTGCAACGGCTCCAATTAAAAGTAGTATTAATAATGTAGTTACATCCATTATATGAAAATTATTGAGCTATGAATAAATAAGTTATGATGGCACAAATACCAATTACAAATACAAATAAGTACAAACCGATATTACCATTTTGTAATTTTTTACCTTGAGATCCAATTCCGTTTGCCACCGTTCCAAAACCGTAAACGACTTTTCCTAATGCTGGTTCAAGCGTAGTTCTGAAAAAGTTTGACAATCCATTTAATGGTTTAACGATAAGGAAAGTGTAGAATTCATCTACATAGTATTTGTTATAAATTGTTTTTGAGAAACCAACGATTTCGGCATCTTCTTTTGGAACGAAACCTTGTTTGATGTATTTAGCGTTTGCCCAAACAATTCCGATAATTGCACCAACTAAAGCAATTCCCATTAAAATAAATTCTTGTGTTCCTAAATGATGCGCTTCGTGTTTTGCCACTAAAACTGGTTCCAAGAAATGGTTTAACCACATACTTCCTGGCAAATTGATTGCGCCACCAATTACAGCTAAAACTGCTAAAATTACTAATGGAATAGTGATCAATTTTGGACTTTCGTGTAAATGGTGTTTTTGTTCTTCTGTTCCTCTGAACTCTCTAAAGAAAGTCAAATACATCAATCGGAACATATAGAAAGCTGTCATAATCGATGCAATAGAAGCCACAATCCATAATGCTTTATTGTGTCCAAAAGCAACCATTAAGATTTCATCTTTTGACCAGAAACCAGCAAAAGGGAAAATACCTGCTATAGCCAACGTTGAAATCATCATAGTCCAAAACGTAATTGGCATCGCTTTGCGCAAACCACCCATTTTTCTCATGTCTTGTTCACCGTGCAATCCATGAATTACTGAACCCGAACCTAAGAACAAACAGGCTTTGAAAAACGCGTGAGTAATTACGTGGAAAACAGCAACCGTGTATGCGCCAAGTCCTAAAGCAAGGAACATCAAACCTAATTGTGAAACGGTTGAATAGGCCAATACTTTCTTAATATCATTTTGCAATAATCCGATAGAAGCGGCAACCAAAGCGGTAATTGCACCAACGATTGCAATAATATTTTGAACATCTGGTGTTAAATCGAATAAGAAATTCATTCTTGTTACCATAAAAATACCTGCGGTAACCATCGTTGCCGCGTGAATTAATGCAGAAACTGGCGTTGGTCCAGCCATAGCATCAGGTAACCAAGTATATAAAGGTAATTGCGCCGATTTTCCACAAGCTCCGATGAATAAACATAAAGCGGCTAATCCAAGTAAAGCAGAATTCGCATCTCCACTAGCAACAGCAGATTTAATTTCAGCGTAATTTAAAGTTGAAAATAAAGCTGCGATAATAAACATTCCAATTAGGAAACCTAAATCTCCTATTCTGTTCATAATGAAAGCTTTCTTTGCAGCATCATTATAAGGTTGGTTTTTATACCAAAATCCGATTAGTAAATACGAACATAATCCAACGCCTTCCCAACCGATAAACATTACTAATAAGTTGTTTCCAACAACTAATGTTATCATGAAAAACACGAACAAATTCAAATAGGCAAAAAACTTATGCATATTTTCATCATCGTGCATATAACTAATCGAATACAAGTGAATTAACGAACCAATTCCGGTAACGAATAATAACCAAAGTAATGATAATTGATCTAGTAAAATTCCAAAATCCAATTTGAAATTACTTACTTGTATCCAATCGAAAAGCGAGATTTCAAATGGTTTTCCGTTTTGATTTAATTGTGCAAAAAAGCAAATACTCAGTAAAAATGATACGACTACAGTTAGTGTACCAATTGCGCCAGAAATTCCTTTGCTTACTTTTTTCCCAAAGAAAATATTGAAAAGAAATCCAACAAATGGAGATAATAGTAATAATAAAGCCAAGTTTGTATCCATTTTCAATTATCCTTTTAAATTCTTTAAATTGTCAATATCTATCGAGCCAAGGTTTCTAAATACCGAAACTAATATGGCTAAACCAACGGCTACTTCTGCTGCGGCAACTGCCATCGAGAAAAATACAAAAACTTGTCCTTCGGCATCTTGATGATAGGTTGAAAAGGCAACAAACAATAGGTTAACTGCATTCAACATAATTTCGATGGACATGAAAACTATAATGGCATTTCTACGATACAATACGCCAAAAACCCCAATACAAAAAAGCAGTACGGTTAGGAAAATATAGTTTTCGATACCAATAATATTTAAAATATTCTCTATCATTATTTCTGGTCTTTTTCTTTTTTAGTCAATAAAACCGTTCCAATCATTGCTACTAATAATAAAATAGAGGCAAATTCAAACGGAACCATATATTCGTTCAACAATACTTTTCCTAATACTTTTATCGATTGGAAATCTTCGCCAGTACTATCATATTCACCCATAATGGTTTTAGAATTGATAAAAATAGTTATCAAAACCATACTCATAAGGATGAAAACTACAATTGCACCGAGACGTGTAATTCTCGGTTTGTGTACTTCGTCTTCTTTGTTGAGATTCATCAACATGATGGTAAATAGCATCAATACCATAATAGCACCAGCATAAACAATAAGCTGAACAATAGCAACAAATTGAGCATTCAACAATAAATAATGTCCCATAATTGAAACCATACACAATACTAAATAAATTGCACTGTGTATTGGATTTTTACTGTAAATGGTCAAAAACGCTGTAGCCAAAGTAAAGGCAGCTAAAAAATAAAATGTAATTAAAACTGGAGACATTAGTTAGCGTTTTTAAGTTGGGTATTTTTCAAAGCCATTTCGAGAGGCATTACTAATTTATCTTTTCCAAAAATAAAATCTTCTCTGTCGTATTGTGCTGGAACCAACTCTTTCGAAAGTGTTAAGTAAATGGCATCTTTTGGACAAGCTTCTTCACATAATCCACAGAAAATACAACGAAGCATATTGATTTCATAAATTGAAGCATATTTCTCTTCACGATACAAATGTTCTTCGCCTTTTTTACGTTCTTCGGCTTTCATCGTGATGGCTTCTGCTGGACAAGAAAGTGCGCATAAACCACAAGCTGTACAGTTTTCTCTTCCTTGCTCATCGCGTTTCAACATGTGTCTTCCGCGATAGACTGGACTAAATTCTCTAACTTGCTCTGGATAATGAATGGTTGCTTTTTTTCTGAAAAAGTGTTTGATGGTAATCCACAAACCTTTTACAATAGCAACAAGATACATTCTTTCAAGAAAGGTCATTTCCTTATTAGAAACTTGTTTTTTCTTGCCTGATAATGATATATTTTGAATAGCTGTTGACATACTTTTTTATTTAAAAACTAGAATACAAATTCCAGTTACCATAATATTTACAATTGCTAATGGAATTAATATTTTCCAACCCAAATGCATTAATTGATCGTATCTAAAACGGGGTATCGTCCATCTTATCCACATATAGAAAAAGATGAAGAAACATATTTTTATAAACAATACTACAATCCCAAGAATATTTGCTGCATTTACCCCAACATTATCAACCATCCATTGCATTCCAGGATAATTGTAAGCACCAAAATACAAGACAGCTAAGATAGCGGAAGAAATAAACATGTTAGCATATTCAGCAAACAAATAGAATCCCATTTTCATGGAAGAATACTCAGTGTGATAACCACCAATCAACTCCGACTCACATTCAGCTAAGTCAAAAGGTGTTCTATTAGTTTCTGCAAAAGCACAAATTAAGAATATCAAAAAACCAACAGGTTGATAGAATACATTCCAATTCATTCCGGCTTGTTGTGCTGCGATTTCTTTTAAGCTCAATGTTCCTGTCATCATTAACAAAGCGATGATGGATAATCCCATAGCGATTTCATAAGAAACCATTTGGGAAGCGGCACGAACCGAACTCATTAATGAGAATTTATTATTTGAAGCCCAACCACCAATCATAATTCCGTAAACTCCAACCGATATAATTCCGAATACATATAATAAGGCAACATCAATATCGGTTGCTTGAAGAATTACTGTTCGACCAAAAATTTCCAATTTATCACCCCAAGGCATAACTGCACTGGTCATTAATGCGGTACTCATGGCAATTGCTGGACCAACAATAAACAGGAAACGGTTTGGTGTATTTGGGAAAAATTCTTCTTTGGCAAATAATTTCATACCATCAGCTAGCGGTTGCAATAATCCACCCCAACCTGCACGATTTGGTCCGACTCTATCCTGAAGATAAGCAGCAACTTTTCGTTCAGCCCAAGTAGAATACATTGCCATAATCATGGTTACTGCAAAAATTGCAACAATGAAAACACTTTTTTCTATGATAAATGCACTATCCATTTCTTACGATTTTTTATTATCTAATGGAATTTCAACCATACTGATTTTTTTTCTATCGATTTCTCTTCCTTCAAGAATTCCTTTTTCGGTTTCAATCACAACTTTATTCATTTTGCGAGTATAGTTGTTTTGGTTTATTACAGAGTCTTTTTCAAATTTTCTTGGACCTTCAATAACCCAATCCGAAACTTCTTTTTTGTCGAAACGACACGTGTTACAGATGAAATCTTCTACTTCGTGGTATTCGTCTTTTCTTGCTGTAACTCTTTGAATTTCGTTTCCAAACATCCAAAGTGTTGTTTTTCCGCAACATCCTGGCGTGGTACATTCTCTGTGCGCATTGAAAGGTTTGTTGAACCAAACTCTCGATTTGAAACGGAATGTTTTATCAGTTAACGCTCCAACCGGGCAAACGTCAATCATGTTTCCAGAGAATTCATTGTCAATAGCTGCTGAAACACAAGTTGAAATTTGTGAATGATCACCACGATTTAAAACTCCATGAACTCTACCATCAGTTAATTGATCGGCAACTTCTACACAACGTTGACAAACGATGCAACGGTTCATGTGTAATTGAATGTATGGACCAATATCTTCAGGCTCAAAAGTTCTTTTTTCTTCGATGAAGCGAGTTTCTGATTTTCCGTGTTCGAATGATAAATTTTGCAAATCACATTCTCCTGCTTGATCACAAACTGGACAATCTAATGGGTGATTTATCAAAAGGAATTCGGTTACTGCTTTTCTAGCTTCGGTTACTCTTTCAGAAGATTTGCTGGCTACTTCCATTCCGTCTTGACAACCAGTAACACATGATGCTACTAATTTTGGCATTGGTCTTGGATCGGCTTCGCTACCTTTTGTAACGTCAACTAAACAGCAACGGCATTTTCCACCGGTTCCTTTTAGTTTTGAATAATAACACATGGCTGGCGGAACGGATTCTCCACCAATCATACGAGCAGCTTGCAGGATTGTTGTTCCAGCTTCTACTTCTATTTCTTGACCGTCTATGGTTACTTTCATACCAATATATAACTCCTACGGAGTATTTATGTTCTTATTAAACTTCTTGTTTTGCTACTAAATGTTTCACTTTTTCAAATGGCTCATTCACAAAATGATCTCTATTTTTTACTTTTTCTGGGAAACGAATGTGGTATTCAAACTCGTCTCTGAAGTGACGAATTGCCGCAGCAACTGGCCATGAAGCCGCGTCACCAAGTGGACAAATCGTATTTCCTTCAATTTTGGACTGAATACTCCATAATAACTCAATATCTTCTTCGCGTCCTTGACCGTTTTCAATTCTCCATAAGACTTTTTCTAACCAACCTGTTCCTTCACGGCAAGGTGTACATTGTCCGCAGCTTTCGTGGTGGTAAAAACGTGAAAAATTCCATGTATTTCGAACGATACATGCTCTATCATCATAAACGATAAATCCGCCTGAACCTAACATTGAACCTGTTGCAAATCCGCCATCAGATAAACTTTCATAAGTCATTAATCTATCTTCACCAGCGGCAGTTTTGTAAATTAAATTGGCTGGTAAAATTGGCACCGAACTTCCTCCAGGAACTAATGCTTTTAAAGGTCTGTCAGTTTGCATTCCGCCACAATATTCATCAGAATTCATGAATTCGTATACAGAAACGCCTAATTCGATTTCGAAAACACCTTGATTTTTGATGTTTCCAGAAGCTGAAATTAATTTGGTTCCAGTAGAACGACCAATTCCAATTCCTGCATAATCGGCACCCGAATTATTGATAATCCAAGGCACAGCCGAAATAGTTTCTACGTTATTTACTACGGTTGGATTTTGCCAAAGTCCTTTTACAGCAGGAAATGGTGGTTTCAAACGAGGATTTCCACGATTTCCTTCAAGACTTTCAATTAAAGCAGTTTCTTCTCCGCAGATGTAAGCTCCGCCACCAATTTGAACAAAAAGTTCTAAATCATAGCCTGAACCTAATATATTTTTACCCAACCAACCAGCAGCTTTTGCTTCGGCGATGGCTCTTTCTAAAATTTTGTAAACCCACATGTATTCTCCACGAATGTAGATATAAGAAAGGTTTGCGCCCAAAGCATAACTTGATGTAATCATTCCTTCTATTAAAAGATGCGGAATGTATTCCATTAAATATCTGTCTTTGAAAGTTCCAGGTTCTGATTCGTCAGCATTGCAAACCAAATGTCTTGGGTTTCCCGATTTTTTATCGATAAAACTCCATTTCATTCCAGCTGGAAATCCTGCGCCACCACGACCACGAAGTCCCGAAGTTTTTACTTCTTCAACCACTTCATCGGGTGTCATTTTTTTCAGGGCTTTTTCAACTGATGCATATCCGCCTTCACGACGATATACTTCATAAGTTTTAATTCCTGGAACGTTGATTTTGTCTAATAATATTTTTCTTCCCATGATACTATTTATCGTGTAAAGTGATTTTTCCGTCTTTGCAATCAGTAATTAACTGATCGATTTTTTCTTTGGTCAAATGCTCTTGGTAGAAATCGCCCAATTGCATCATTGGCGCATAACCGCAAGCACCAAGACACTCAACGCCACGAACTTCAAATTGTCCATCGGCTGTTGGTTCGCCAACTTTTACACCTAATTTAGAACAAGTGTAATCCATCAAGTCTTCTACTCCGTTTTGGCAACAAGGAGAAGTTTGACAGAATTCGAACATGAATTTTCCAATTGGTCGCTGATTGAACATGGTATAAAAAGTAACCACTTCATATACTTCAATTCGTTGAATTCCCAGAATTTCAGCTACTTTATTTTGCAATTCAATACTCAACCAATTGTCATGAGCATCTTGAACTTCGTGCAAAACTGGTAATAAAGCCGATTTTTGTTTGCCTTCAGGATAGTGACTAATCAATTCATTGATGCGGTTCATCAACGATTCGGTTATGTTTATCTCTTGTTTTATATATGATCTTTCCATTTCTAATTTTAGATATTAAATTTTAGATTTTAGATATTTGAATCAGCAATCTAAAATCTGCATTCTGCAATCTTTATTCTTATGCGTCTAATTCTCCTGCTATTACATTCAAACTTGATAAAATCACGATAGCATCGGATAACATTCCGCCTTTAATCATTTCAGTATAAGCTTGGTAGTAGATAAAGCAAGGTCTTCTCATTTTTAATCGATAAGGTGTTCTGCTTCCGTCGGTTATTAAGTAGAAACCTAATTCGCCATTTCCACCTTCAACTGCGTGATAAATTTCAGCTACTGGAACTGGAACTTCGCCCATCACAATTTTAAAATGATAAATTAAACTTTCCATATTATTGTAAACATCTTCCTTTGGTGGAAGATAATAATCAGGAACATCAGCATGAATTGAACCTTTTGGTAATTTGTCTACTGCTTGTCGAATGATTTTCAAACTTTCCCAAACTTCAGCATTTCTGACACAAAATCTGTCATAAGTATCACCTGATTTTCCTACTGGAACATCAAACTCAAAATCTTCATAGGATGAATATGGTTGTGCTTTTCTAACGTCATAATCGATACCAGCCGCACGAAGATTTGGACCAGTAAATCCATAATCCATAGCTCTTTCAGCCGAAATTGGACCAACATTTACTGTTCTATCAATAAAAATTCTGTTTCTTTCAAAAAGATTTTCAAATTCTTTCCAAGCAATTGGGAAATCAGTTAGGAAAACGTCTAATTTTTTGAAAGCTTCGTCAGACCATTCTCTTTCGAAACCACCAATTCTTCCCATGTTGGTTGTTAATCGAGCTCCACAAATTTCTTCGTAGATTTCATATATTTTTTCTCTGAATTGAAACACATAAAGAAAACCTGTATAAGCACCAGTATCAACTCCAAGGATTGAATTACAAATTAAATGATCAGCAATACGAGCCAATTCCATTACTATCACTCTTAAATATTGAGCGCGTTTTGGTACTTCTATATTTAATAATTTTTCTACAGTCATCCACCAAGCCATGTTGTTGATAGGCGAAGAACAATAGTTCATTCGGTCTGTCAAAACATTGATTTGATAAAAAGGACGATTTTCGGCAATTTTTTCAAAAGCGCGGTGAATGTAACCGATTGTTGGTTCGGCATCAAGAATTCGCTCACCATCCATTAATAGAATGTTTTGGAAAATTCCATGAGTAGCTGGATGCGTTGGCCCTAAATTTAATACCGAAAGTTCGCTTCCATCTTCGTTGCGTTTCTTTTCTATTTCTTTAGCATATCGATGCTCTGGTGATAACAATAAGTCTGACATATATTAATTACGAATTACGAATTACGAATTAAAAATTATTTTAACCGCAATTGGACAATTAGTTTTATGTTTTTAAACTAGAATTACTTCTATTTGTAATTCTTAATTTTTAATTTTTAATTAAACTTGTTCTTCCAAAGAATCTATCGTCTTTGTCAGTTCTTCCGCTATCTTCCATTGGGAATTCTTTTCTCATTGGATGTGAAATCATTTCATCCATATTCAAAATTCTTTTCAACTGTGGATGTCCAATGAAATTTATTCCATAAAAATCCCAAGCTTCTCTTTCCATCCAATTCGAACATTGAAATAAATCAATTATAGATTTTATTTCAGGATTTTCGCCATTTAAAAAAGTTTTGACACGAATTCTGACATTTTCAATCCAATTGTGCAATTGATAACTAACGGCGAATTGCTCATTAATATCATTATCTGGATAATGAATTCCGGCTAAATCAGTTAGGAAATGGAAGTTTAATTCGGATTCTGTTTTTAAAAACTGAATTACTTCATAGGCTTTATCAGGAGTAATCTCAAAGCAGAAAATATCTTTTTGCATTCCAAAATTGGACGCTGAATTTCCAAACTTTTCAATTATTCTTTCTTGTATTGTGATTGTTTCTAATGCCATATTATAAGTTATATGATGCTAACAATTCTTTGTATTCAGGAGAATTTCTTCTTCGTACGGATTCGTTTCTAACTAGTTCTTGCAATTGCATAACACCGTCAACAATTTGTTCAGGTCTTGGAGGACAACCAGGAACATAAACATCGACTGGGATTACTTTATCAATTCCTTGCAGTACAGAATAAGTATCAAAAACTCCTCCTGAACTTGCACAAGCACCAACAGCAATTACCCAACGAGGTTCTGACATTTGTTCGTAAACTTGACGTAAAATAGGTGCCATTTTTTTGGAAATTGTTCCCATCACCATTAGCATATCGGCTTGGCGTGGAGAAAAACTTACTCTTTCCGAACCAAAACGGGCTAAATCATAATGTGAAGCCATTGTTGCCATAAATTCAATACCACAACATGATGTTGCAAATGGTAATGGCCAAAGTGAATTGGCACGCGCCATTCCAACCACGTCGTTTAATTTTGTAGCAAAAAACCCTTCGCCAACAACTCCTTCTGGTGGAGCAACCATATTTATTTTAGAATCACTCATTTATAACGTGTAATTAAAATTTCGTAATTAATTTATTCCCAATCCAGCGCTTTCTTTTTAATGATATAGAAAAATCCAATCAATAAAAGCGACATAAAAATGACCATTTTAATCATTCCTTCTATTCCTAAATCTTTAAAATTAACTGCCCATGGATATAGAAAGATAACCTCAACATCAAAAAGCACGAAAAGAATAGCTACTAGAAAATATTTTACTGAAAACGGGATTCTAGCATTTCCAACAGATTCGATACCACATTCAAAGTTTTTATCTTTGTTCTTTGAACTTCTTTTTGGACCTAAATAGCCTGATATAATAATGGTTCCAACAACAAATCCAACTGCTAAAAGCATTTGCATTAGTATTGGTAAATAGTCTAATTGATTTGATTGCATAGCCTTAAAATTTGCTCAAAATTAAAATAGTTACAAATATACATCGCAATATTTAAAACACAAGAAACAAACCTTAAACGTTTGTTATTTATAGTTAAAAAAGTGTTTATTTAAAATGAATTTAAATAATGCTTATGATGAATAAAAAAAGCGTCCCAATTATGGAACGCTTGATTTGTCAGGTAATCAAAAAATAATATATATTAGTCTTCGATAGCTTCTACTTGAGCAGCTACTTTACCTTTTCTTCCTTCTTCTTCTTCGTATGAAACGCTATCACCTTCGTTTAACGAACCACCTTTAACTCCAGTAGCGTGAACGAAAATGTCTTTTCCTGTTTCATCGTCTGTAATAAATCCATAACCTTTGGATTCATTAAAAAATTTTACTTTGCCTGTGCGCATTTTTGTAATAAAAAATAATTAATAATGTTCAAAGATAAATTTTATTGTGATATAACAAACAAAAAACATCTAAATTTTATAAAAAAAATATAATGATTTAAGTTTGTAATTAAATGATTTTCAATAAAGTGTTTTTTTTGTTGTCAAATTTATTTTCTGATTAATTTTTGATTAATCGTAGTTCCATTTTCTAACTTCATTTGCAATATATAAATTCCAGTTGCTAAATGATCAAGTTGAATTGTATTATGATTGATTATGGAGTTTATTTTTTTACCTTGTATGTTGACTATTTCAACATCTTTAACATCTTCTGATAAGTAGATAATACTTGTAGCTGGATTTGGGTAAAATAATGAAACAGGTTTATTAATAATATCGTTATTAGATAGCTCATTTTCTAAATACAACTTGCATAACGCAAAATCAAATGTTTCATTATTTACTATGGTAACTCCGGTTAGTATTATGTTGTTATCGTTTGAAATTAACACATTTGAAGGTAAATCGTAATTGTTAAAGAAATCGACACTTGCATAGCCATTATTACCAAAACCGTTGTCAATTGAACCATTATTGTTAAATTTTGCCACAATAAAATCATTGTCTTCCAATCCTAAAGTACCTGAAATTATAAATTTATTATTAATAATCGGAAGAATTGCGGAGGTGTAACTAATTTTTGTTGGATCTAAATATATAATACCATCTACATCAAATGTAGTATCCAAAGAACCATTTGGATTAAGCCTGAAGAGTAACGAATTTGAAAAATTATTATAATTGTCGGCTATCATTATTTTATCATCGCTCTGTATTGCTAGACTAATAGGAGAATCAGCTAAGTCAGGTATTCCAATTGTAAAGATTCCAGTAGTGTTGAAACTTGTGTCTAACGAACCATTAGCATTACATTTGAAAACAACAATATCCGCATTACCATTTGTGTTTTGAAATGTTCCGATTGTAATAATTTTTCCATCGGATAAAGTATCTACTTTTAATAACTCATCGAAATTTGCAGTAGATGATAGTGTAGTTGAACCGCTTGTTCCAAAGGATTGAACTAGGTTTCCATTGTTATCCACTTTTGCCAAAAAGAAATCAGTTGTTAAACTTTGACCTGTACTTGTTGTAGTAGTACCAACAACTAAAATGGAGTTATCATTTAATATTTTTAAATCATTTCCACTTGAAAATGAAGATGAATTAAAGTTTGCTAAACCATTTGTTCCAAAAGTTGTATCGACAGTTCCGTTACTATTTAATCGAAGTAGCTTGATAAAAGTTTGTCCAGAAACAATTACGATTTTTCCATTAGAATCAACTTTTATTCCTTTTACTGTATCTGAAAACACGCTATTATAGGTAAAAAAACCATTTGAACCAAAATTTGTATCAATGCTTCCGTCTATATTATATCGACAAGCAGATAAAACTCCATTACCATTAACATGACTAATTCCAGCAAGTATAACTTTACCGTCATTTTGTTTTACAGAACATGTTGATTCGTCGAAAGCAAATTTTGGAAAAAAATAAAACAATCTTCCATCGGTATCAAATGTAGAATCAAAACTTCCGTCGTTGTTTATTTTTGAAATAGCTATTTTATTAAGCAACAATGTTTCTTCGGTGTTTCCGGCAATCAAAACTTGGTTTCCAATTGTTGAAAAATCGCGAGCAAAATCATTATATGAAAAATAAGAGTATTCTAAAAATCCATTTCCGTTTAGAGTAGTATCTAAACTTCCATTGGAATTAAGACGATGTATTAAAATATTGTTATTTGAACTACCATTTACAACTGGAGATGTATTACAAACTATTAAAAATTTGCCATCACTTAAAATTTTAAATTTTTCCATACTATTTCCAAAATTGTTTGGAGCAGTATTTGTAATTATTCCATTTGTTGCAAATGTTGTGTCTAGAGAACTGTTTGAATTAAGTCGGACAACATTTATTCTTGGTAATGATGAAGTATAATTTGAAAAAACAAATACAATTTTGCCATCACTTTGAATATCTAAATTGAAAAAATTATTTATCGATGTATAACTAAAAACGCGTCGTCCATTTGAGTTGAAACTATTATCTAATGTTCCATTCGAATTGTATCGAGCAATAAATATGTTTGGAATAGAAGATATTAATGTTGTACCACCAACAAGAAATTTTCCATCAGGTTGTAAAATTATACATTTCGAAAATTCGGTATTACCAATATCCGTTGTAATACTTCCATTATTTCCAAAAGATGTATCTGCCAAACCATTGGTATTGTATCGTAAAACTCTATAATCTTGTGAACCGCTATTAAAATTAGACAAAGCTAGAATTTTACCGTCACTTTGTATAGCAAAATCATTAAGACCTCTATCGAAATTTGTACCAGTTTCGTTGATTAAACCATTGTTACCAAAGGTAGAATCTAACTCACCATTTGCTAATAATCGCATAAAGACTGGATTTCCTTCAACATTTCCACCTAAAAGTATTTTCCCATCAGATTGTGTTAGAACTTTAACAGCAAACTCCATTTGATCCAATTCTAACTTTCCATCGGTGTCAAAACTTGTATCTAATGAACCATCAGTATTCAATCTTAACAAGAAAGCTTCGTTAAATTCATAACTTTCAATATTTCCAAAAATCAAGATTTTACCATCATTTTGTATAAATTGGCTAACTACAGTGTAATCTGCTTGACCAATATTAGTATTTACTTTTCCATTTGTTCCAAATTCTGTAAACAATTCCCCAGCATTCTGAGAAAATGAAAAATTTGTCAAAAAATAACAACAGATTAAAATGTAGATTTTCCTCATAATATTTTATTTAAGTTTTATATTTAATTCATTTAATTGTGCTTCATCAATCACAGATGGCGCATCAATCATAACGTCTCTTCCTGAGTTGTTTTTTGGAAAGGCTATAAAATCACGAATCGTTTCTTGACCACCAAGAATTGCAACCAATCTATCCAATCCAAATGCTAAACCACCGTGTGGTGGTGCGCCAAATTGGAAAGCATCCATCAAGAATCCGAATTGATTTCTAGCTTCTTCTTCAGTAAATCCTAAATATTTGAACATTAATTGTTGTGTAGCCTTATCGTGAATTCTGATAGAACCACCGCCAATTTCGTTTCCGTTTAATACCATATCATAAGCATTAGCGCGAACTTTTCCAGGATTTGTCGCTAACAATTCCATGTCTTCTGGTTTTGGTGAAGTAAATGGATGGTGCATGGCGTGCCATCTTCCGCTTTCTTCGTCCAATTCTAATAATGGAAAATCTACAACCCAAAGTGGAGCAAATTCTGCTGGATTTCTCAATCCTAATCTTGTTGCTAATTCCATTCTTAATGCAGATAGTTGTGTTCTAGTTTTGTCTGCTGGACCAGAAAGTACAAAAATCATGTCACCAGCTTTCGCGCCAGTAATTTCAGCCCATTTTTTCAAATCTTCTTGATCGTAAAATTTATCTACAGATGATTTATAAGTTCCATCAGCTTCACATTTTACATAAACCATTCCAGATGCACCAACTTGTGGACGTTTTACCCAGTCAATTAAAGCATCGATTTCTTTTCTTGTGTAAGCTGCACAATTCGGAGCTGCAATTCCAACAACTAATTCTGCTGCATTAAAAACTGGAAAATCTTTATGCTTGGAAACTTCATTTAACTCTCCAAATTTCATATCAAAACGAATGTCTGGCTTGTCGTTTCCGTAAGTTTTCATAGCATAATCGTAGGTAATTCGAGGGAATTTCTCTACTTCTATACCTTTTATTTCTTTTAGTAAATGACGCGTTAATCCTTCAAAAACATTTAAAATATCTTCTTGTTCCACAAATGCCATTTCGCAATCGATTTGTGTAAACTCTGGTTGTCTGTCGGCACGTAAATCTTCGTCGCGGAAGCATTTTACAATTTGAAAATACTTATCCATTCCACCAACCATCAATAATTGTTTAAATGTTTGTGGCGATTGTGGCAAGGCATAAAATTGACCTTCGTTCATTCTACTTGGAACTACGAAATCTCTTGCGCCTTCTGGAGTTGATTTAATTAAATAAGGAGTTTCAACTTCGCAAAAATCTAAATCGGATAAATACTTGCGTACTTCCATAGCCACTTTATGACGGAAAAGCAATGAGTTTTTTACAGGATTTCTTCTGATATCTAAGTAACGGTATTTCATTCTAATATCTTCACCGCCGTCGGTTTCATCTTCAATAGTGAAAGGTGGCGTTAAAGCTGCGTTAAGAATTGTCATTTCTTTTACAAGAATTTCAATTTCACCCGTAGCCATGTTTTTATTTTTGGCTTCACGCTCAATAACAGTTCCTTTAACTTGAACTACAAATTCTCTTCCAAGAGTTTTAGCCAATTCAAAAACTGATTTTTCGGAACGACTTTCGTCAAATAACAATTGTGTAATTCCATATCGGTCGCGCAAATCAACCCAATTCATAAACCCTTTATCTCTTGATTTTTGAACCCAACCAGCAAGTGTAACTTCTTGATTAATATGTGAAGCGTTCAATTCACCACAATTATGACTTCTATACATTTTGGAATAAATTTTATTTTAGATAATTCTCCGCCAAGGCGAATCGAATGCAAAAGTAAAAAACTAAAATCAATTTAGACAGATAAACGTCACTTGAAATTTTTTGTTAATCTTTGTTTTTGTGATTTATAAAAAACTATATTTGATTTCGAAAAAATAAATTCATTATCAATCATGAAAAAATTGCTAACTTTAGTAACAACACTTCTTGTAACAGTTTCCCTTTTTGCACAAGAAGATATGATATTTCAAGCAAATGTCACCAATAAAAACGGTGATGTTTTGTTTATCAAAAATGGACGTACAATTGTTAAAGAAATAAAAGCGGATGAAAAAGGCGAATTCAAAGCTACATTTTCAATAAAAGAAGGTTTATACCAATTATTTGACGGAGCTGAATATGCTCAATTATTTTTAAAGCCAGGTTATGATTTAAAAATGACTTTGGATGGAGCAAAATTTGACGAAACCATCAAATTTTCTGGTAAAGGTTCCAATGAAAATAATTTTATTGCAGCGCAAACTTTAGCAGAACAAAAATTTGACTACAATGGCATGTTAGCACTTGACGAAGCTGCATTCAAAAAAGCATTTGACGAAAAATTAAATGGCGATATTGCTAGACTTGATAAGCAAACTGGTTTGGATGCTAATTTTGTAACAACCTATAAAGCTGGAATTTCTCAAGGTTTACAAGGCTTAAAACAATATTATACTCAAATTTCTGCCAATAAAAAACTAAACAACACTAAATCGCCAGGTTTTGATTTTGAAAATCATAAAGGTGGAAAAACTACATTAGAAAGTTTAAAAGGAAAATATGTTTACATTGATGTTTGGGCAACTTGGTGCGGACCATGTCGTGCTGAAATTCCTTTCTTAAAAGAAATTGAAGCAAAATATCATGGAAAAAACATTGAATTTGTTAGTATTTCTGCTGATGTACAAAAAGATTACGACAAATGGAAAAACTTTGTAACTGAAAAACAATTAGGCGGAATTCAATTATATGCTGATAAAAACTGGGAATCTGATTTTTTAAAAGCTTTTGGAATAAGTTCTATCCCAAGATTTATATTGATTGATCCTAACGGAATTGTTGTAGATGCAGATGCAGCAAGACCTTCAAGCCCAAAACTGAAAGAACAATTAGATAAATTACTTAAGTAATTCATTACTAATCGATTTATAAAACCTTGTCATTTGGCAAGGTTTTTTTGTTTCCCAATGTTAAGTTTTTCTCAATGTTACGAAATTGTTAAGCAAAAGTTTTTTTATTGTAAACAAATTAAATAAATTTGCTTATAAATTAATAACTAAAACCTACAATTATGAAAAAGATGCTGATTTTAAGCGCAGTCCTAGTTTCAGGATTGACAATTGCACAAGAGAAGAAACCCGTTTTAGAACAAGAAGGAAGTTTAGTAAAAGCTACATACTATCATGAAAATGGTCAAATTCAACAACAAGGTTTTTTCAAAAATGGAAAATTAGAAGGACAATGGGTTTCTTATGATGAAAATGGTGTGAAAAAATCATTTGGCGAATATGCTAATGGCGAAAAAACTGGTAAATGGGTTTTTTGGAACGATAAAACTTTAAGCGAAGTTGATTACTCTAAAAGTAGAATTTCTTCTATCAAATCATGGAAAGAAGCCGCTATTGTTAACAAATAATATAGATTAACTTTATTAAAAAGGAACTCAAAATCGAGTTCCTTTTTAATTTAACTAATTTTGGCAGTAAATATAACTTAGTTGAAAAATATTAATTTTTTATTTTTATTATTTTTTATCTCATTGCCATTAGTTTTCTTAAGCAATGTTTTAGATCCATTTTTACTTTCTAGACATCTATTTACAAACCTATTTTTATCTTTAGTATTAATTTTTCAATTAAAAAACCAATCGTCTTCATTAACAATTGATTTTGAATGGAACACTTTATTATTTCTAGGGTTACTAATATGCAGTATTTGTTCCATATTTAATGCTGTAGATTTTGGAAATAGCATTTATTTTTTCTCAAAAGTCACCACATTTTTTCTTTTTTTCTTCAATCTATATTTACTTTTAAGAAATAGTCTTCTTGAAACTAAACAATTAATTAAGTCTTTGATTTTTTTTGGAATTGTTTGCGTTATAATAACAATATTTGCTTTTATAAATAAATCTATAATCGGGCAAAACCTTTTTAGACAAGTTGATTTAATTTCTGGAACATTTGGCAATAAAAATTTACTTTCTTCAATACTGTATTGTTCTTTACCTTTTTATTTTATTGGTTTAAAATATTCTAAAAATTACAAAATCCTATGTGTTTCTGGGATATTACTCACACTGTTTTTTCTTGTAACATTAAGAAGTCGTTCCGTTTTAATAGCACTGATACTATTTTTGAGTTTGAACTTTATTAGATACATCCATAAAGTTTTTTTTAAGAAGAAATTTTTGGTATCAATTCTAGGTCTTTTTCTACTTGGTTCATCAATTTATTTTTCATCGTGTCTAGGCAATAAAAATATTTCATCAACGTTATTTTCTAATCAATATTTCAATAGAATATCTGATAATAAAACTTTTGATGCTAGAGTCTTATTTTGGAATAATTCTCTAAAAATGATTGAAGATAACTTTATTTTTGGAGTTGGAGGTGGAAATTGGGGAATTCATTTTCCAAAATATGGTCTTTCAAATTTTTCAAACCATGAAATAATTAATGGAAAAGTAATCGTTGATAATCCTCATAATGATTTCTTAAAGATATTTTGTGAAATCGGAATTTTTGGATTTCTCCTTTTTGCTGCAATCTTTATTATAAATCTTTATTATTCGTTTACACTTTATAAAAAAACAAATTCAAGTGTAGAAAAAAACAAATATTTCATAATTTTTAGTTTCATCATTGGATATCTTTTCATTTGCTTTTTTGATTTTCCTTCCAATAGAATCGAGCATCAATTACTACTGATATCAATATTTTCAATACTTAGTTATGATTATACAGTAAAGTCGAATCGTAATTCAAAAAAAGTACGTAAATGCCTGATTTTAATTGTAAGTATAATTGCCTTAATAACCTCAACAACTATTGTTCTTTTTAGACTAAACTCTGAAAAACATATTTTTTTACTACAACAAGCTAACTTGAGCCAAAACTGGAATGAAGTCATTAAAGAAAGTGAACTTGCTGAGAATTATTTTTATAAGATAGATACTAAAACAATACCTTTAAATTGGTATAAAGCAACTGCCTATTTTCATTTAAAAAAATACAAAGAAAGTCTTATTGAGTATAGAAAAGCTAATAATTTTAATCCAAACAATATTTCTATTTTAAACGATTTAGGCACAAACTATTTTGTTCTTTCGCAACTAGATAAATCCAAAGACTACTATTTAAAAGCATTAAAAATTTCTCCAAAATATGAAGAAGCAAGATTAAACCTGGTAGCAATTTATCTTCATGAGAAAAAATTTGATAAAGCCTTTTCAACAATTGACTTAATAAACACAGAAAGTAGTCATACCAATTACAAAAGATATTTAGCATCAATTTTAGAACAAAAAATAAACAAATTCCTCATATCAAAAAAAGACACTGAATTGAACACTTTTTTAAAAAACAGTATAAAGACTGAAAATGATTTAGTTACACTATACTTCCTTTCAAAGAAAAATAATTATACATTTGAAGAATATATCAACAAAATAAAACCAAAAAAATGAAAACCATTACTACTTTACTAATTGCTTTGTTTTTTACAAATATTAATAACGCACAATCTGTAATATCTGTCGTACCAAGTTCTGGAATAGCTGGACAAGAATTAACAGTTTCACTTTCTGGAGATAATGGGATTTTCTTTCTAGCAAGTACAACAGAAAACATTTCCTTTACAAACCAATTTTCAAATTTTCTACCTATCACTCAAATTGAATATTTAGACTCTGAAAATTTGTTAGTTACTATTAATATACCTTCAGATGCTAATCTAGGAGATTATAATGTTAATGTTTTTAATACTTCTTTAGGACTTTATTCGAGTATTCCCTTTGGATTTAGAGTTAATAATTCTTTAAACACATTGGATTATTTAAAACCGGTTGTTTTATCAGTATCTCCAAATCCTGCTAAACAATATCTTGATTTAATACTTAATGAAGATTTAGCCCAAAACGCCAAATGTGAAATTTTTGATACTAATGGCAAAGTTGTTTTTAATTACAAATTGAAATCAAAAACAACCAACATTAACATCGAAAAACTTGTAAAAGGTAATTATATTTTAAAAGTTACAAATGGAACCAAAAGAATTACAAAGAAAATAATTAAAAATTAATCAGATAAAAAAAGGAACTCAAATTTGAGTTCCTTTTTTTTAACCGATAATTAAAATTAAGCTTCAATCGCTTTTCGTTTTTCTCTTCTATCGCGAAGGAAATATTTGGTTCTTTTTACTAGGAAGAACATTACTGGAACCATTACTAAAGTTAGAATAGTTGCATAAGTCAATCCAAAAATAATAGTCCAAGCCAATGGTCCCCAAAATATTACGTTGTCACCACCAATATATAAGTGCGGATTTAAATCGGTTACTAAACCAAAGAAGTCAAAGTTTAGACCAATTGCTAGAGGAATTAATCCTAAAACAGCAGTTAAAGCGGTTAACAATACTGGACGTAAACGGTTTTTACCACTTTCAACAATGATGTCTTTGATTTCATCAATAGTTAAATCATCGTGACTTTTTACATTTTTCTCTCTCACTTTTTGGTCTAGAAGCAATACGAAGAAATCCATCAAAACGATACCATTTTTCACGACAATTCCGGCGAGTGAAATAATTCCCATCATCGTCATTAAGATTACGAAATCCATATTGGCAATGACATATCCATAGAAAACACCACTAAAGCTCAACAATACCGTAAACAAAATCACCACAGTTTTTGAAATCGAGTTGAACTGCAACACGATGATGATGGTAATTCCTGCCATTGCTAAGAATAAAGCATACAACAAGAAACTTTGGTTTTTCCCTTGTTCTTCTTGAACTCCTGAAAACGAATATGTAATTCCTTTTGGCAATTCGTATCCTTTTAATTCAGATGCAATTTGCTTGGTAATTTCATCAGCATTATAACCTGTAATCACGTTAGAATAAACGGTCATAATACGTTTGTAATTCTTTCTTTTGATTTGGTTATACGTTGTCGTTTTTTGCGTTTCAGAAACTGCCGAAATCGGCACTTGCATCATCTGACCATTGTTTTGATTTCTAAAAGTCAACGATTGATTGAACAAAATGTTTTCATTTTTTCGTTGGTCTTCTTGCATTCTCACAATGATGTTGTAATCGTCATCACCTTCTTTATAAGTCGAAATTTCTTGACCATAAACCGAACGACGAAGATTAAATCCTAATTGACCTGTAGAAACACCAACACTTCCTGCATTTACTCTATCTACAAGTACTTCCAATTCAGGACTTTGCTTATTTACATCAACGCTTAATCGTTCAATACCAGGAATGTTTTTAGCATTGATAAAACCAATCATTTTATCAGCTTCTTTAATCATTTGATCGTAATCCGTTCCAGTTAACTGAACACTGATTGGATAACCTGCTGGCGGACCATTTGCATCTTTTTCAACGGTAACAGTTGCTCCAGCAATTCCTTTTACTTTTCCGCGGATTTCTTCCAAAATATCAGAAGTATTTACACCTCTTCGAAGCTTAAATTCAGTAAAACTTACCGTTACTTTTCCTTTAAAAGGCGTTTCAGAAGCGGAACCAGCATCTACATTTGGATTTCCAGCACCAACGCCAACTTGCGAAACGATACTTTCTGCGATGTAGTTTTCCTCTTTATTTTTATCGTCTACATATTTTTCCAAAATAGCGATAACTTGCTTTTCTACAAATAAGGTTGCCTTATTCGTTTTTTCAATATCGGTTCCTTGTGGATATTCGATGTAAACAATGGCTTGATTTGGAATATTATCAGGGAAGAACAATACTTTTCTTGGGAAAACTCCAAGCAGAATAAAGGATAAGAACAACATTCCAATGATACCTACTAAAGCATACCAAGCATTTCTACCTGTTAATATTTTGGTTAAGAAGCGTTTGTATTTTTCTTCCATTTTTGGAAAAAAACCATGTTGGAAATCTTGTGTCCATTGGTATAATTTCCATTTATAAAGCCACATTAACCCCAATGAAATCAAGGCTAAGTGACCAATTCCTCTAGCTGCTTTCGAATCGTTTACGTTTCCAATGATGACAAAAATGATAGCAATTATTCCAAAAATGATAGAATACATTTTGGCTGATTTTTTAGTAACATTTCTATCTTCAATATCCATCGAACCACCAGTCATTGCAGCATTGATAATCATCGCCACAAATAAAGATGCTCCAAGAGTTACCGAAAGTGTTACTGGGAAATAAATCATGAATTTACCCATTGTTCCAGGCCAAAGTGCAAACGGTAGAAACGCCATCAAGGTTGTTGCGGTTGATGAAATTACTGGCCAAGCGATTTCGCCAATACCAATTTTTGAAGCTTGAACGCGCGACATTCCTTTTTGCATATTGGCAAATACATTGTCGACTACCACAATTCCGTCATCCACAAGCATTCCTAATCCCATTACTAATCCGAACAAAACCATAGTGTTCAACGTCATTCCGAATGCCGAAAGAATACTAAACGCCATCAACATCGAAAGTGGAATTGCCGCTCCAACGAATAATGAATTTCGCAATCCCATGGTGAACATCAACACAATCATTACTAGGATAATACCAAAAATAATGTGGTTGGACAATTCATCAACTTGGTGTTCAACTCGTGAAGATTGATCGTTTGTTAAGTCTAGTTTTAAATCTTTTGGCAAATAAGTTTCTTGAGCCAATTTGATTTTTTCCTTCACTTGCTCAATGGCAGAAATCATGTTTTGTCCCGAACGTTTTTTCACGTTGAGCATCACTACTTCTTTTCCTTTTTCGCGAGCATAGGTAGTTTTTTCTTTTTCTTTGAACGAAACTGTAGCAATATCTTTTAAATAAACTGTTCCTCCGAAAGATTTTACAATAACATTTTCTAGTTCTTTTGGATCTTTAATTTCTCCAACAATTCTGATGTTGTTTCTTGAACCTTGAGACGTTAAATTTCCTCCCGAAAGCGTCATGTTCTCATACTTCACAGCATTTTGAATGTCGTCAAAAGAAACTTGAGCTGCCGTCATTTTGAAAATATCAACCGCAATTTCTACCTCTTTATCATCAACACCTAAAATATCAACTTGTTTTACTTCGGGAATTTCCTCGATGTCGTCTTCTAGTTTTTCTCCGTACTTTTTAAGCTGTTGTGTCGTGTAATTTCCTTTTAAGTTGATATTCAAAATCGGCACTTCTTCCGAAATGTTTAAGTCGAAAACACTTGGCTCAACTTTACTTCCGTTGTCAAGATTAGGCCAATCGGTATCGGCTTTTACAACATCGACTTTGTCTTTGATTTTTACTTTCGCTTGTTCAACAGATACTTTATCCGAGAATTCAGCGATAATCATCCCATAATCTTGAAAAGCACTAGCAGTAATTTTTTCAATTCCACTAATGTTTTTAAACTCCTTTTCAAGTGGTTTGATAATTAATTTCTCAACATCCTCAGCTGAATTTCCAGGAAATACAGACGATATGTAAATTTTATTTTCGATGATTTCAGGGAAATCCTCACGTGGCATCGTTACATAGGCAATTAATCCTGTAACAACAATAAGAAAGGTGAAGATGTAAACAGTAACTCTGTTATCTACAGCCCAACTCGATATACCGAATTCTTTATTTTGGTGACTCATATATTTGTTTTTAGTTATCGGTTGCCGGTTATCGGTTGTCTGTATGTAACAGAGAACTGATAACTGACTACTGTTTTTAGAAATTCAATTTCATTCCTTCTGAAATGTTATTAACACCATCCGTTACGATTACATCATTAACCGATAATCCGCTTAAAATTTCAGTTACATTATCAGATGATTTTCCAGTTTTTACTAATACTTTTTTAGCTTTTCCTGTTTTACCATTACTTCCGTCAACTACAAAAACAAATTGATCATGATTAGCGTCTTCTTGGATTACTCCAGTTGGAACCACAATAGCATCTTTACTAACATAGTCAATGATTTTTAGTTTTGCTACTTGATTTGGACGTAACAAATTTTCTGGATTTGGAACACTTACTTCAATGCCAAAACTTCTATTGTTTGGATTGATAAAACTTCCCACTTGACGTACTTTTCCTTTGTAAGTTTTACCTAAAGAAGTTAGAAAAACATCTACTTGGTCACCAATTTTCAGTTTTCCTATATAGCTTTCAGGAATTGTAGTTGACACATACATATTTCCTAAATTCACAATTCGCATCAAACCTTGTGCGCTTGGAGCTACAACTTCGCCTTTTTCTACAAAAACCTCATCAATTGTTCCAGAAAATGGAGCACGAATTACGGTTTTAGACAATTGAGCTTTGATTTGTGAAACTGCTTTTTGAGCCGAAACCATTTGGGTTTGTGCTTGTAAATATTGAATTTCAGAACCAATTTTTTTGTCCCAAAGATTTTTTTGTCTTTCGTAAGTTGTTTTTGCCAATTGATATTGATTTTCGGCACTTGCTAATTGTTGGCTCATTCCTGCATCGTCAACACGCCCAAGGATTTGACCTTTTGAAACACGTTGTCCAGCTTTAACGGTTAACGAAGTTAATGTTCCGCTATATTCCGGTTGAATAACTATATTTTCTTTGGTATCAACATTTCCTTGCACTTCAAGATAGTGATTGAAAACGGTATCTTTTACAGTTGTAACGCCAACAAGAGCTTCATCTACTTTTACATCCAAAGTAGCTAATGCTTCTTCAATGGTAGCAATTTCAGCTTGCAAAGCAACTTTTTTTTCCTGAAGTGCTTTTACATTTTTTGAACTTATTAAACTATCGATTGATTGTTCTTTTTCACCTTTTCCACAAGCGAAAAGCATGAGTGATAAAACGGAAAGTAATATTATTTTTTTCATTATATTTTAGGTTAGTTTTTATTAATTATCTTTTCTAAAGTGGCTTTTTTATTGATGATGTTCACCATTGATTGTAAATAATTTTGTTGAGCCGAATACAATTGTCTTTGGGCTTCGCTAAAATCAAAACTGGACGATAAACCTTCAGTGAATTTTATTTGTTGCTTTTTTTCAATACGTTCAGCTAAATTCAAATTGCTTTTTGCTGTTGCATATTCTTCAATACTGAATTCAAAATCACTTTTGGCTTTTTCATATTGAAGTTGCAATTGTTGCTCGACTTCTGTCAACTGAATTTTAGCTTGGTCTAAAGCAATTTTGGCTTGTTGTGTTTTGGCTTTTCGACCAAAACTGCTAAAAATAGGTACATTTAAACTTACTCCTAAGTTGGAATAATTCAACCATTTTTGGTTTTGAGTAAAAAAAGCAAACTGGTCGTTGAAAGCATTATAACCAAAGTTCACATTAGCTGCTAACGATGGTAACGCTTTACTTTTTTGCAATTTTAATTCTAATGAACGTTGCTCCTCAAGATTTTTAATCATTTGAAAATCAATATTTTCTGCTACTGTAAATCCATTTGAATTTAAAGCAATATCCATATTTGACATAGACAAATTATCTAGTTTATCGGTCAATTTTAAATCGGCATCTAAGGAAATTCCTAAAGCATATTTCAACATTTTTGTGGCTACATCCAGCAAGCGTTTCGTGTTATTCAAGTTACTATTGATGGTTGCCAACGTAATTTGAAGTTGCTCAACATTTTCTTCTTCGATTAAACCATTTTTATAGGTTTCTTCAGTATCAAAAAGGGTTTTAGATAAAGTTGCTTTATTTTTTTCAAGAATGGCAATGCTTTCTTCTGCTAAAAGTACATTTCCATATGCATTGATGACCATTTCGCGAATTTCGGTACTGTTTTTTTGCTTAGCGTTTTCATAATACTTCAAATAGGTTTTTGAAGCTTGTAATGCTACGATGTATGAACCATCAAAAATAAGTTGGCTCAATCTTCCATTGGCAACCATGTTGTGTCTTGTTCCAAAAGCTACTTCGGTAAATTCACCTGGATTTCCACCAAAAAATTCCGCTGGAACTACTGATTTTTGTAGTTCAAAATTGTTTTGATAATCAACACTTGCATTAATTTGTGGTAAACCTGCAGCAGTTGTTTCCCATTTTTTCTGTTTAGCTGCATCGATGTCTTTTGAAGCTCGAATTGCCGAATAATTGTTTTGAATGGCATGTTCAATAGCTTGCTGTAAACTAAATGAATAGTTTTGCTTTTGTTCTTGAGCTTGTAAAATACCTACAAACAAAAGAAAAGTTAGTATTAATTTGTTTTTCATTGATGATTATATATTTGATTTAAATAATTGATTTTCGAGTTCTTTAATTCCTTTTTCGGTTGCGAGAGCTCTTGTATGATATTCAAGAGCTTTTAGTTCAAGTTCGTAGGCATCTTTTTCCATCATGGTGTTTTCATTTATAGAAAAAATAAGTGTGTAGTAAAATTTTACTGCTGCCTCAACATCGGTTTCTTTTCTGTACAAACCTTGTGTAATTCCTTTTTCAATATTTTGTCGAAACATTTGACTACAATCTTCTATTTCATTACACATCATTTTCTCATAAATCTCAGGATAATGTTTTTTTAGTTGATATGCTGGAGATTGATCAAAAGATTGAAACATTTTTTTGAACATTTCACGCATTTGAAAGTTTTCTTCAATGGCGTTAAAATTTTTTGCAACAATTTCATCCATCAAATCATGAATTTTTTGGTGAACAACTTCTGTTCCTTCTTCAATCAATTTTTCTTTGTTGCTGAAATATTTATAAATCGTTTTTTTAGAAATACACATTTCGTTGGCAATATCATCCATAGTAACGCTCTTGAAACCAAGTTTCAAAAACATATCCGTTGCCTTTTTAATAATTTTCTCTTTCATTTTCGCTTAATTTTCGCTTGCAAATGTATAATGGAAACTTTTAACACTAAAATAGTTTCCAAAGTATTAACGTAAATTTAACATCTAATTAATTTGATTAATTTTTTCTCTCTGGACGAATAATCATTCGCAGTGATGAATTCTTAGAAAAATAAGCTAATGCCCAATGATATAGTGTATTAACTTTATTTCGTGGCATCGATAAAGACATCAAGTGGACAAATAACCAAGCCATCCAAGCAAGAAATCCTTTGAAATGAACTTTTGGTTTTGGCAAATCAACAACAGCTTTATTTCGTCCAATAATTGCCATTGAACCTTTATCATAGTATTGAAATGGTTTTTGAGGTTTATTAGCTAAAGCTAAAATCAAGTTTTTGGCTAGATTTTTTCCTTGTTGCATTGCAGGTTGTGCTACTTGCGGATGACCATTCGGGAATTTTTTGTCAGTTTCCATAAAAGCGGTATCGCCAATAGCATAAATATTTTCTGTTCCGACAACTTTATTGAACTCGTCAACTAATAAACGATTACTTCTTCCAAACATTTCGTCTGACAATCCTTTAAAACGCATTGCCGTTACACCTGCAGCCCAAATTAAATTTCGAGTTCGTATCGTTGAACCATCTTTAAAACTAACGGTTTGACCATCATAATCAACCACTTGTTTGTTAAGTTGTACCTCAACGCCTAATTTTTTAATTTGCTTCAACGTTTCTTCCTGAGAATTTTTACTCATCGGTGCAAGCAAAGCCGGTCCGCCATCAACCAAATAGATTTTGGCGTTTTTTACATGCGAAAGTTCTGGATATTCTTTATGGATGATAGTTTTGCTCATTTCGGCAAACATTCCCGAAAGTTCCACGCCAGTTGGTCCACCGCCAGCAACAACAATCGTCATCAACTCTTCTTGTTGCTGAAGATTTTTTGAATTTGAAGCGACTTCTATTCTTTGCAACATACTATTTCTCATGTTCAACGCATCTTCCAATGTTTTCATTGGAATGGCGTTTTTCTTCACGTTTTCCATCCCAAAATAATTGGTTGTAGTTCCAGTAGCAATAACTAAATAGTCAAAATTTAACTCGCCGTTATTGAGAATAATTTTGTTTTCATTGGAAACAATTTCTTGTAATTCGCCCATCCAAAATCGAATTCTAGAACCCGAAAGCATTTTTCTAAACGGATAACTTATTGAAGATATTTCTAAAAAACCTGTTGCAACTTGATATAATAATGGAGGAAAAAAATTGTAGTTTACTTTATCTACTAGTGTAATTTCAAAATCGGAGTTATTTGAAATTGTTTTTGCAAAATTTAATCCGGCAAATCCACCACCGATAATGACTATTTGCTTTTTCATAGTTTTTTTTATTTAATTGTTAAGCTGTTGTATAAACAAAGTTGGCAACCAAATCTATAAACTGATTTGAGTTAGAACCTTTGTAATCTACTTCAGTATTCATGTTAAGGTCAAAATCATGACGATTAATTTTTCCTGAAAATTCAACCACTACTTTTGGCAATTCACTTTGCATTTCCATTGAAACAATTTTAACGTCAAGTTCAATGGTTTTGGTAATGTCATTTATTGTTAAATTTCCTTTCAAAAAGTTGATTTCTGGGTTTACTTTTTCAAAAGAAATCGATTTAAAACGAATATAATGCTGTTGATTAATTTCCAAAAAACTGTTGGTTTTTTGTGGTTCGCTTAAATGTTTTATCGTTCCTGTGTCTTTATCAGCATCAAATAAAAGGTCTAATGAAGCATCAATCATTTCGCTATTATTTATTGTCAAAGTGGCTTCTAATTTTTCGATAGAATTAGCCAAAAAAGTTAGCACGCTAAGTCGAGCTCTTAATAAAAGATCCGATTCGTCAGCATTTACACTTAAAAAAGTAGCAGTCATTGGAAGGTTGTTAAAATTTTGATACAAAAGTAAACTGGAAACTAATAACACTAAAAAAGTTTCCATAATATTAACAAAATTTTAACATTTTAAAATACGATAAGAAAGAAGTAAATTAGCCAAAAATATTTTTCATGCAGTCCATTTCAAATTATCAAGAAAAAATCTCATCCCATTTTGCGTTACTTGCTTTAAATAAAGAACCAAAAAATCTCTATGAGCCCATACAATATATATTATCGCTTGGCGGAAAAAGACTTCGCCCGGTTTTAACATTGATGGCAGCCGAAATTTTTGATGCAGATTATACAAAAGCATTATCGGCAGCAACTGCAGTTGAAGTTTTTCATAACTTTTCGTTGATACATGATGACATTATGGATGATGCGCCGTTGCGAAGAGGAAATGAAACCGTTCACGAAAAATGGGATATCAATACTGGAATACTTTCTGGCGATGCAATGTTGATTTTAGCCTATCAGTTTTTTGAAGATTATGAACCCAAAATTTTTCAGGAATTAGCCAAATTATTCAGCAAAACAGCTTTGGAAGTTTGCGAAGGACAACAATATGATGTGGATTTTGAAACGCGTGTTGATGTTACTATTCCCGAATATCTGAAAATGATTGAATTTAAAACGGCAGTTTTGGTTGGTGCTGCCATGAAAATGGGTGCAATCGTTGCTGAAACTTCCGAAGAAAATAAAAATTTAATTTATGATTTTGGTTTGAATTTAGGCATTGCTTTTCAATTGCAAGACGACTACTTAGATGCTTTTGGCAATCCAGAAACCTTTGGAAAACAAGTTGGTGGCGATATTATTGAGAATAAAAAAACCTATTTGTACCTAAAAGCGATTGAATTTGCACAACCAGAAGAAAAAGAACAATTGTTGCATTTGTTTTCTATTCAACCGAATGATAATACTGATAAAATTAATTCAGTAAAAAATATTTTCAACCAAACCGGCGCGAGCGAAGCCACGCAAAAAGCCATACAAGATTTTACTTTTTCTGCCTTTGAAACTTTAGAAAAAATGAATATTTCAAGTGATAAAAAAATGATTTTAAAAGCGTTTGGCGAAAAATTAATGAACCGAAATGTGTAAAGCAACTTCAAAAATCAATCTCAAAAATCAATTACAATACTTTAAATTGATATTATTTTGAAATTTGTAATTGAAGTTGAAATTTGTAATTGAAATTTGAATTTGAATATGTTTGTAGCACCAATAAATACTGATCTTTTACTTTCGGAAGCCGAAAAAGAAAATCTATACGATAAACTGATTGAACAAATCAATAAAGATTTCAATTTTGCCAATGAAGCGATTGATTTTCCAAAAAGTACTTCGCCCGAAGAATTGAAAATTCAACTTCACGAGAAAATTTATCGCTTAATTCAGTACAAATATGCTGAATTACTCAACTTACTTTATATTATTGATGTTCCCGAAGAAAACATGAAACAACTCGACGGTTCAGATACGGTTGAACTCGCTGAGCAAATTTCATTTTTAATTCTAAAACGAGAATGGATGAAGGTTTGGTTTAGGACTAAATATTAAAAGAAAACCCTAACAAACGGCATAAAAGCTTCGCCATATACATTTTTATCTTTGTCGAATAAAACATTGTAACGTGCGCCAATCGTAACGTTTTCCATTCGATAACCTGCGCCAAGAAATAGTGCTGTGTTCCAAAAATTTTCGGTTACATCAATATTTTCATACGTAAGATTAACTCGGAGTTGTTCTAATTCTACCGATAATTGTGCTTCGGGAATCGGATTGAAAAGTCCAATAATGCTTCCGCCATAGTTATTGCTTTTGAAAAAACCTTTTTGTCTCAAATAACTGTATTGAACTCCGGTTCCAAGTGAAAAATATTCATTAAAGTTATAAATAGCCGTTGGAGCAATGGTAATATCGGTATAACCGCTTCCAAAACCTAAACCTAATCCACCACCAAATTGAACATTTTTCCAAAAATTATTTTCGGGGTTTTGCTGACTTGCTTCTTGTGAAAATCCAGAGTTGAAAAACAATAAAACTGCAATTATCGATAGTGCTTTTGAAAAACTTTGAACATTATTCATTTTCATACTTTAATATATATTTAATTAGCGTTATAAATATACTAAAATCATTGAAAGATTATTACAAATAGTATACTTTTGCAAAACTATTTTTTAACAAACAGTGTATTAACTAGAAATTATGGATAGGTTTTCCTTTTTAAACGCAGCACACACTCAATTTTTTGCCGATTTATACGAACAATATACTCAAAATCCCGATAGCGTAGAACCAAGTTGGAGAGCTTTTTTCCAAGGGTTTGACTTCGGTATGGAAACTTTTTCCGAAGAGCAAGTATTGGCACAAATCTCAAAAACTGAAACTGATGGTCAAGATTGCAGCTTGGTTTCGGGCAAATTACAAAAAGAATTTAACGTTCTTCGATTAATCGATGGTTATAGAACTCGTGGACATTTGTTTACCAAAACCAATCCGGTTCGTGAAAGAAGAGCTTATTTTCCAAATTTAGATATTGAAAATTTCGGCTTAACTTCTGCCGATTTAGATACTGTTTTTGATGCTGCAAAAGTAATCGGAAAACAACCTACCACTTTACGTCAAATTCTAGTTCATCTTCAAAACATGTATTGCCAGCATATTGGTATCGAATACATGCATATGGAAAACCCAATTTTTGTAAACTGGGTTCAAGATAGAATTAATGCCAATGACAATCAACCTAATTTCAATGCAGAGCAAAAGAAACACATTTTAGGAAAACTAAACGAAGCCGTTTCTTTTGAAAATTTCCTTCATACGAAATATGTGGGACAAAAACGTTTCTCGCTTGAAGGTGGCGAAAGTTTAATTCCGGCTTTGGATGCTGTGATTGAAGCTGCTGCCGAAAAAGGTGTGGAACATTTTGTTATGGGAATGGCACATCGTGGTCGTTTAAATACGTTAGCAAATATTTTTGGAAAAGCTACTCAAGATATTTTCTCTGAATTTGACGGAAAAGATTACGACAAAGAATATTTTGACGGCGATGTTAAATACCATTTAGGTTTAACTTCTGAAAGAAAAACAAAATCGGGTAAAAAAATCAACATCAATTTAGCACCAAATCCATCGCATTTGGAAACTGTTGGAGCTGTAATTGAAGGAATTACTCGTGCAAAACAAGACAAATATTTCCCTGAAGATTTTTCAAAAGCACTTCCCATTGCCGTTCACGGTGATGCTGCCGTTGCTGGACAAGGAATTGTGTATGAAATTATCCAAATGGCGCAATTGGACGGATACAAAACAGGTGGTACAATTCATATTGTAATTAACAACCAAGTTGGGTTTACAACCAATTATCTTGATGCTCGTTCATCAACATATTGTACCGATATTGCTAAAGTGACTTTATCGCCAGTACTTCATGTAAATGCTGATGATACCGAAGCTGTAGTTCATGCTATGCTATTCGCTTTAGATTTCCGTATGCAGTTTGGACGCGATGTATTTATTGATTTATTAGGTTATAGAAAATATGGTCATAACGAAGGTGACGAACCTCGTTTCACACAACCCGTTTTATACAAAATCATTGCACGTCATAAAAATCCAAGAGATATTTATGCTGAAAAATTAATTACAGACGGAATTGTTGATGCTGCTTATATCACTAAAATTGAAAACGATTACAAAGCAAATCTTGATGAAAATCTACAAGCATCACGCAAGAAAGATAAAACCATCATCACTCCGTTTTTACAAGACGAATGGAAAGGATTTGTTCAAGTTTCTGATGACGAAATGTTGAAAAAAGTAGATACAAAATTCGACAGAAAAAAATTAGATGCAATCATCGAAACCGTTTCGACTTTACCATCGGATAAAAAATTCATCAGCAAAATTTCAAAAATTGTTTCCGATAGAAAAACAATGTACGATAATAATGCCTTGGATTGGGGAACAGCCGAAACATTAGCTTATGGTTCACTTTTAACTGAAGGTTACGACATTCGTGTTTCAGGACAAGACGTAGAGAGAGGAACTTTTTCGCATCGTCATGCCGTTGTAAAAGTAGAAGACAGCGAAGAAGAAGTAGTTTTACTAAATACTTTAAAAGATAAAAAAGGAAAGTTCAATGTATTCAACTCCTTCCTTTCAGAATATGGTGTTTTAGGATTTGATTATGGTTATGCCTTAGCCAATCCAAACACATTAACCATTTGGGAAGCACAATTTGGCGATTTCTCAAACGGTGCACAAATCATGATTGACCAATACATTTCGTGTGGTGAAGACAAATGGAACAACCAAAACGGAATTGTTCTTTTATTGCCTCACGGATACGAAGGTCAAGGTGCTGAACATTCATCAGCAAGAATGGAACGTTATTTACAACTTTGCGCACGTCATAATATGTATGTAGCCGATTGTACAACGCCAGCCAATTTCTTCCACTTGTTGAGAAGACAAATGAAAACCAAATTCCGTAAACCATTGGTAGTATTTTCTCCAAAAAGTTTATTACGTCATCCACTGTGTGTATCAACCGTTGATGAACTAGCAAATGGTCAATTCCAAGAAACAATAGATGATAATTCTGTTGACAAGAAAAAAGTCAAAACATTGGTTTTCGTTACCGGAAAATTCTATTATGATATTTTAGCAGAAAGAGAAAACTTAGGCAGAAATGATGTAGCTTTGGTTCGTATTGAGCAATTATTTCCATTGCCAACCGAGCAATTAAAAGAAATAATAGCTTCTTATCCAAACGCTGACGATTTTGTTTGGGCACAAGAAGAGCCAAAAAATATGGGAGCATACAGTTTCATGTTAATGAATTTCGATTTAGTAAAATGGAGATTAGCTTCGTTAAAAGCATATGCAGCACCAGCAGCAGGAAGTCACACTAGAGATAGAAGACGTCATGCTGATGCCATCAGAATGGTTTTTGATAAAAATTTATTTAGATAATAACACACTTATAAAATTATAAAAGAATGATTTTAGAAATGAAAGTGCCTTCACCAGGCGAATCGATAAAAGAAGTAGAAATCGCAACATGGTTAGTAAAAGATGGCGATTATGTAGAAAAAGATCAAGCCATTGCCGAAGTTGATTCTGACAAAGCTACACTTGAATTACCAGCTGAAGCAAGCGGAATTATTACGCTAAAAGCAGAAGAAGGTGATGCAGTTGCTGTTGGCGCTGTGGTTTGTCTAATCGACACATCGGCAGCAAAACCAAGCGGTGATGCACCAGAAGCAGCACCTGTTGCAGAAGCAAAAGTAGAAGAGAAAAAGGTTGAAGCACCAAAAGCTGCTCCAGTTGCAGAAAAAACATATGCTACTCAAGCGCCATCTCCAGCAGCGAGAAAAATATTAGACGAGAAAAATATCCAACCAACCGACATTGTTGGCACCGGAAAAGGTGGAAGAATAACTAAAGATGATGCCGTAAACGCTGTTCCATCAATGGGAACACCAACTGGCGGAAATCGTGGTTCTGAAAGAACAAAATTATCAATGTTGCGTCGTAAAGTAGCCGAAAGATTGGTTTCTGCTAAAAATGAAACCGCTATGTTAACTACTTTTAATGAAGTTGACATGACAGCAATTTATGCTTTACGCGAACAATATAAAGAAGAATTTAAAGCCAAACATGGTTTAGGCCTAGGTTTTATGTCTTTCTTTACTAAAGCCGTAACTCGTGCATTACAATTGTATCCAGATGTTAACTCAATGATTGACGGTCAAGAGAAAATTTCTTATGATTTCTGTGATATTTCAGTTGCTGTTTCTGGACCAAAAGGTTTGATGGTTCCTGTAATGAGAAATGCAGAAACATTATCATTCCGTGGTGTTGAAGCTGAAATTAAGCGTTTGGCTTTGCGCGCTCGCGATGGACAAATTACAGTTGATGAAATGACTGGCGGAACATTTACTATTTCTAATGGTGGTGTTTTTGGAAGTATGTTATCAACACCAATCATCAATCCGCCACAATCTGGAATTTTAGGAATGCACAATGTGGTTGATAGAGCTATCGTAAAAAATGGACAAATCGTTATTGCACCAGTAATGTATGTTGCACTTTCTTATGACCACAGAATTATTGACGGACGTGAGTCGGTTGGTTTCTTGGTTGCTGTGAAAGAAGCATTAGAAAATCCAGTAGAACATTTAATGAATGGAAATGCTAAAAAAGCATTGGAGCTATAATTTTTAAAATTAACCAAAATACAAATCCCAAATTCCAAAAGAGTTTGGGATTTTTGTTTAGTCAACAATTATATTCGTCGTTTAACGATAGTTTCAATGAGAATTAAATTAAAGTGTTAATTTTGAGGTTAAATCAAAGTTATGAAAACACTTTTACTCTTTTTAATTATTGGTACATCATCCTTTAGTTATTGTCAGTCAAATATTGTTGCAAGCGGTGGAATTGGCATTTCCAATAATGGAGCAACAATCTCTTATTCCGTTGGTCAAATTGATTATATTGAGATAAATGGAGTTGATGGTAGTTTAAATTTTGGAAATCAACAACCATTGGAAATTTTTGAACTTTCAATTGAAAATCCAGTTAGTAACATCAATTTACTATTGTACCCAAATCCTACTACACGTTTTGTTACTTTACAATTTGACGAAAAAAACTTTGAAAATTTTTATTTTTCACTATACGATATCACTGGAAAGCAAGTTGAAAAACAAAGTATAAATGCGAATATAACCACTATTTCTTTAGATAATCAAGCAGCATCAACTTACTTTCTTTCTGTTTATTCTGACAGCAATACACTTTTAAAATCCTATAAAATCATTAAAAA
>NZ_JACTAC010000019.1 GCF_014486675.1 Flavobacterium macrobrachii | reverse complement strand
GCTATCGGAGTGCTTTTTTTTGTTATAGGTGTTTGATGTAAAATTGTATATTTGAAAAAAGGATTGTGATTTTTTTTCATAGTCTGAGGTTAGCAGCCATAGTCGCAAACGCACGAAAAAAACAATATAAATGACAAAGAAAAAAAGCCGTAAAACAGAATTTATTAAGTGGTTCGGACCAATACTTGATGCATTACGAGATTTCGGAGGTTCAGCTACACCGAAAGAAATAATGAACTGGATTGCAGAAAAACTTAATGTTGACGATGAAACGTTAAACGAACGATATGAAAAATCAGGACTTCTGAAATTTCCTAACCAATTAGCTTGGGCAAGACAATATTTGGTTTGGGAAGAGCTTCTTGCTGCATCAAAACGTGGAGTTTGGACTATAAGTCTCAAAGGAAAGGAAACTCATTTAGATGAAAAGAAAGCTCATGAAATATTTCTTAAATGGGTAAAAATTCTTGCGGATCTGCGAAAAGGAGTTCAAAGCGAAACTGAAGTCGAAAAGATTATTATAACACAAGAAGAAGACGAACTCGACGGTTCTGATACAAAAATCCAGCTTTCATTGCTAGAAGTTTTACAAAATTTATCGCCGATAGGATTTGAGCATTTATGTGGTAGACTTTTGAGAGAATACAATTTTGAAGATATCGAAATTTCTCAACAATCGCACGATGGTGGAATTGATGGCTATGCAAACCTAAAGTTAAATCCATTTGTTAATATGAGTGTCTATTTTCAATGTAAAAGATATAGTGGAACTGTTCCAACTGAAAAAGTTCAAGCATTTATTGGAGTTATGGAAACAAATAAAAGAAGCGTTGAAAAAGGACTTTTAATAACTACAGGTTCATTTGCTAAAGCAGCAATAGAAATTGAAAAAAATAATATTAAACTTGAATTAATAGACGGAGATAAATTAGTGCAAATGTTTGAAGATGTTGAACTTGGAGTGAAACCCAAAACTATATACGAACCTGATATGACATTTTTTGAACAGTATCGAGAAAAAAAATAATTACAGCATATAACAACAGTAACTGTTGCACAACTACCATTTTTTAAATATAAAATTGGAAACTATAAAAAAAATAACCTCTTTTTATCCCGAAGTTTCGGGAGATTTAAAGGAGGTTTGTTTTTTATGCCTAATAGGTTGAAGAACTTAGTTTATTAAAGGTGTTTTTACTATATGAAGGGAAGGAATTTGCTACTAAAACTGTAGCGCTGTTTTTTATAGCGGTACTCGCTGTGAAAGTAATAATACAATAGAAAGGGAGAATTAGCTCATTATTAATTTTTAACTTATTTTAAAAAAATTATGTTTTATTGTTTCTTTTTTAATTGTTTATTTATACATTCGTCAAAGGAAATGCAATTTTGTCACTGGCATGACAACGATTTTAAAAGTGTTAGGACTTTTATTTTAAGGCAACTTAGGTTGCCTTTTTTTTGTTTACTAACTATTTTTTATTTAAATTTGATTATTGTTTTCTTGTGTTCATTTTTGAATATATAGAGGCTTGGGGCTACGCAACTATATTTTTTATATAGTTGCTTTTTTTTTTAAGGATAACTATTGGTTTGTAACTTGATTAATTTTGGTTCAAACAGACAAATTGATTATTGAAGAAATCAAAGTTTAGTAAAAAAAACTAGGATTGTTTCTAGCTAAAAAATATCAATATCGCCTTTTCCTTCTCGAATAACTACTGGCTCATAGCCCGATAAATCGATAATCGTGGAACCAACATTATCACCATAACCGCCATCGACAACCAAATCGACTTTGTTTTGCCATTTCCCAAAGAGTAGTTCCTTTTTGAACAGAGTAGTTATAAAACTAAATTAGTACTAGTAGTATAGTATCGGTATGGCATCGGTATGGCATCGGTATGGTTGTGGTACGCCAAGCCATCTAAAATTATCCATCAACATTTATAAAAATCAATATCTTTGAAAAAAAGTACTGATTAAAAATGGAGTTTATTACTAAAACCAAAACTATGCTCTGCCTGCTGTTTTTTGCCGCTATGGCGTATTCGCAGCAGTATAAAAAACTAACTACACTAGAAAAAAAGTTGATACTTGTTGATACCACTCAAATGATGCGGGTAACGCAAACCAAGTTTCACAACGATTCTATTATTTTAAAAAACGTTTCCAAACCCATAAATCCAAAAGACAAACTGACCACAGTATTAGCCAATCGGATGCTTAAATCGGTTCTAGATCCAAGTCGTCGTGGTGTTGGTATTGCTGCGCCACAGGTTGGTATTAATCGTAGAATGGTTCTAGTACAACGTTTTGACAAAGAAAATAAACCGTTTGAAGTTTTTATCAATCCCGAGATTGTTTGGAAATCGGAGTTAATGCAAAAAGGTCCAGAAGGCGATTTATCGTTTGACGAACGGGGTATGATTTATCGTCATTATTCAGTTAAAGTACAGTATTTTAACCTCAAAGGCGAAAAAATATCTGAAACACTCGAAGGCTTTACAGCAGTAATATTCCAGCACGAACGCGATCATCTAGATGGAATTCTACTCACCGACAGACAAAAAGAACAAGAAAATTTAAAATTCAAACCATCAACCTCAAACTCTAATTTGTATTTGATTGAAAAATAAACAGATACTACTAACCTATTTCTTTGCTATTTTTACGCTGATTTACTAACCAACCGATTGTGATTTATTTATTTCTTAGTTTGCTACTTATACTTCCGCTGCTTTTTGGTTGGGGAAAACTTGCTACTCGTTTACTAAGTTTTAGTTTTAATAGTATTTGGGCAAATCTAACCGCCGGTATTGTAAGTATTACTACTGTTGCCGGCACTTTTGGTTTCTTTTTCCCATTGGGAATGTCTTTTGAAATAGTGGTAATTCTAATTGGCTTTAGCGGATTATTTATAGTCAAAAGTAATTTTTCAGAACTCTTTTTATTGCTAAAGAAACCATTATTTTTAATTTTTATTTTTCTAGGAATTGGTGTAGCAACCTTTGCTCCTTTTATTAACGACCATTTTAGTTATTATGTACCAACGGTCAAATGGCTAAGTGAATATGGCATTGTTAAAGGGATTTCGAATGTTGATTTGATTTTAGGACAACAATCTTCTTGGCATATTTTTCAGGCATGCTTTGATGATATGTTAGATTCTTTTTTGAGAATAAATGTAGTGTTGTATCTTATCTTTATATTTTATGCTTTTGAAAAGAAACTATGGAATATATTACTATTTACTCCTTTTTTCTTTCTCTTTTTACATTCGCCTTCACCCGATTTACCTCTTTATGTTTTCAGCATTCTGCTAGTCGTAGAAATTTTTAAAACCGATTATTCCATAAACTTTAATAGTCTATGGTTGTTATCACTGTTTCTATTTACGCTGAAACCAACCGCTTTTTGGCTTCCTATTTTTGTGTTTTTATTAGGTTTTAAAACTAATAAGCAAATACTATTTGGACTAAAAAACATAGTATTGACGGTAGTTTTACTATCTCTTTTTTTCATCAAACAAATTTGGGTTTTTGGCGATATTATTTTTCCAATACAAAGTAATTTAATTGATGTTTCCTGGAAACCTTCAAACTATTTACTAGAACAATCAAACCAAAATGCGTTACTCAAAACTTATGATTATCAATACACTATATCCGAAATAAACTCGTGGTCTACTGCTGATACCATCATAAAATGGTTAACACTTGCTGGTTTTAAAAAAATCATAAACACAGGAATTCTACTGGTTGTTGTTGGATTTGGATTTCTTGCCTTTAGAAAACGAAATACCAAACTCATCTTGCTTTGGGTTTGTATCACACTAAAAACTATTGTTGTCTTTTATTTTTCAGGACAATATCGCTTTATGATTGATGCCATTTTACCGCTTATTGCTTTGGTCCTTTTGGGCATAGCAATAAAACCAATACTATCCAAGGGAATTACTTTAGTAGGAATTGGAATAGTTTTCATCATTTTCTTGTTCCCAAAAATTCTGCAAGAAAATGTTAGTTCGTTTTATGTAGGACAATTGATGGGTAAACCAAGTATGGAACAACTAATAAAGCCATTAGAATACAGTAATAGCGACTACAACCAACATAAAGTATCGAATTTTACTTTCAATACGCCTTCAAACTACCACTTGATGCATGATGTTCCGTTGCCATGCTTAACGACTTACTCGTTAAAAGAGTTTTATTTAGCTGGAGTTTTTCCTTATGCTTATGATGAAAACGATTTCAAAAAAGGGTTTTATCTAAAAAAACTATCGCCAGCTGAAAAGGAAAAAATTAAATCCATTTTGAAGGACTACAAGTTTTCTCATCCTGTTGAATAACTTAGTAAAACGTTAAAAAAAGGCAATGCCCATTGATTATTTTGTAAATTTGAAAAACTAAAAATCACAACTTATGAAAAAGATAGTCTTATTTTCCGCCTTACTTTTAGTAATTATTATAGCATGTAAATCGGGTAACAATACTCCAAAAAATAATATAACCATCAACCTAGAAGCTAAAAGCAATAGCAAAGTTGAAGGAACAGCTACTTTTACTGAACGCAATGGTGAAGTTGTTCTGGAGGCCAAAATAAGCGGTTTAACTCCTGGAGTTCATGCTATTCATATTCATGAAAAATCAGATTGCTCAAGTGCAGATGCAGCTTCGGCTGGCGGACATTGGAACCCAACCTTTAAAAAGCACGGAAAATTTGGCGAAGGCGAATACCACAAAGGCGATATTGGTAATTTTACTACTGATCCTGATGGTAATGCAACTGTATTTTTCAAAACCAACGAATGGTGTATTGGCTGTGGCGATGAAACCAAAGATATTCTAAACAAAGGGTTAATTGTACACGCCAATCCCGATGATTTTGAAACACAACCTACTGGAAATGCTGGCGGAAGAGTTGCTTGTGCCGGTATTATCAAATAGTTTTCACCTTTGGAAGAAGAACATTTATATTTTAAAAATGCTCAAGAATGGCGAAACTGGTTGCACGATAATCATACAAAAGTTACCAAAGCGTATTTGATTTTCTACAAAGTTAGCAGTACATCCGAAAGCATGCGCTGGGAAGAAGCAGTTAAAGTTGCCATTTGCTATGGTTGGATTGATTCTACAGTAAAGCGAATTGACGACGACAGAAGACAACAACTTTTTACACCAAGAAAAGACAAAAGCGTTTGGAGTAAACTCAATAAAACCTATACCGAAAAACTAATTGCCGATAACTTGATGCATAAAAGTGGTTTGAAAAAAATTGAAATTGCCAAACAAAATGGTTCTTGGGAATCTCTTGATGGTGTTGAAAATTTAGAAATTCCAGAAGATTTAGAAATTGCTTTTATCCAAAACAAAACCGCTTTTGACAACTACAATAACTTTAGTAAATCGTATAGAAAAAGCTACCTTTATTGGTTAAATCAAGCCAAAAGAGAAGAAACACGAAGTAATAGAATAGCTGCAATCATTTTGCTATGTGAACAAAACATTAAATCGAGGTAATGATTATAAATTAACCTATTCTTTAGCTGTTTTCTTTAAATAAATACTATAATTTTGCCTTGATTAAAATTCAAAACAATGATTAACCCTTCAATACACGGCTGGATTGACAAGTATTTTGCCGAGCAAAAGCACAAAGAAGACGAAATAGTCATTGACGAAGTTGAGTTTTATGAAGCCACGAGAAAAACAGGTTTCATCTTTGGACATATCGTTGCTGTTGATACTATCATTCCTATTGATATTGACAATTGGTTACCCATAGAAATCTCAAAGATTAGCTTACTAAATACGCTATTTAAAGTTCATTGTTTAGTTACTAAAAAAGTAGATAGTGTAAAATTCACTAGCGATTGTGTTGCTTTTTATAAAAGTTTAAATCCAAAAAGCAGTTCGATTTTTAAGATTTTAAGTAGCAATTCAAATGTTCAAAACTTAGAAGAAATTATCCATACGAGAGTTCAAACGAATGAAGATATTTTTAGCAAAAACTTCTCTCACGTGATTACCAATGCGCTTTCGTTTATAGATGTTTTAGCATTTAAAAAGTTTTTGGAACTTGGCGAAATTCCCGAAAAATATTCCAATAAAATTGAAGAAATCGTAATTGGAATTGTTTCGATTTCCTTGAAAGTAAAAACCGGAAAATCGGTTCACGATGAATTGTTGCAAAAACTGTTTGAATCGTCCGTTCGATACAACAAGTTTTCAAATGCTAGTAGTAAAAATATTGAAGAACTAGATTTGAGTTATCTTAACGATGAAATTGAAAAATTATACATTGTTGATTTGGCTGGAATTAGTCTTTGGAGTGATGAAAAAGTAGAAAATGAAGAACGCTATTTCATGTTTAAACTAGGCGAAAATTTGGCTATAAAGGATGAACAAATCATAAAAAATATTGATTTTATCAACTATTTTATCACAAAATATAAAAGCGAAATTCCTTATTTCAACTTCTCCAATCCGGTGAAACATTTTTATGACACTACGACTGAAAGTGTTGGTGTTTTAATCAATCGAAATAAAAAACGTTTAATTAAAGAAATTAGACAAAGTAAGGAATTGATGTATCTTTTGGCAAAATCAACACACAAAGATCTGGACAAAGAAGAGAAAAAGAAAGTTAAAAAACAGTTACTCGATATTTGTAAAACGGTTCCATCGTTGACCATTTTTTTATTACCAGGCGGAGCTTTGCTTTTACCTATTTTAATCAAGTTTATCCCAAGAATGCTTCCATCTGCATTTAATGAAAATAGTAACGAAGACGAATAAAAAAACGCCGCTTATAATAGCGGCGATTTCGTTAAAACTTGAGTTGATAAACATCGTCTAAATCTTTCTCTGAACTAATATTTACATCTAAATCGGTTACATAACCCGAATTTAATCCGTAAACCCAACCGTGTAAAAATAATGGTTGGTTACTTTGCCAAGCATTTTGCACAATAGATGTTTTGGCTAAATCAAAAACTTGTTCTTTTACATTTACTTCAACAAATTTATTGAAACGTTGCTCATCATTAGAAATACTATCCAATTCTTTTTGATGCAAGCGATAAACGTCTTTTATATGTCTAATCCAATTATCAATAATCCCGATAGAACTATTTCCCATAGCTGCTTTAACACCACCACAACCATAATGTCCACAAACAATAACATGTCTAACTTTCAAAACATTAACTGCATAATCTAGTACACTCAACATGTTCATATCCGAATGTACTACCATATTGGCAATATTTCTGTGAACAAAAACATCTCCAGGCTTAGCACCTACAATCTCATTGGCTGGAACACGACTATCTGAACATCCAATCCAAAGCAATTGTGGAGTTTGCCCTTTGGCTAAATCTTTGAAAAAATCTTTATCAATAGCCAGTTGATCATCAACCCATTTTTTGTTGTTTTCTAATAATTTTTTATATAATTCACCCATTGATATAAATACTAATGTCTTAGTTCAGCTACTGAAAATTCAGGATTTAAATCGTCTTTTATATAAGTTACATCATCGTAAAAAGTTACTTTCCCCGATTCTAAATCGTGCATAGCACCAACAATTCCAATTTCACCATTTTCAAGCATTTGTTCTAAAATGTAACTACGCTCAATAATGCTTTTTACACTTCTTTTCACATTGATTTGTGCCACGTTTTCAACAAATGTAGCATTTTTTGAGCTTCGTTCATCTGTTGTGTCTTTTTCTGCATAAACCGCTGGTTGCAATTTTGATAATAATTCGGTTAAATTACCCATTTCAACATGATCGCATGCGCCTTTTACAGCACCACATTTGCTATGACCAAGCACAACTATTAGCTTTGATCCTGCTACTTTACAAGCAAATTCCATACTTCCTAAAATATCTGTATTTACAATATTTCCAGCAATTCTTACCGAAAATACATCGCCTAAACCTTGATCAAAAATTAATTCTGCAGATGTTCTACTATCGATGCAGCTCAAAATAGTTGCAAATGGCCATTGACCATCACGAGTTTCATTGGCTTGCTTTAATAAATCTCTATCGGTTTGTAGATTTTTCATAAATCTACTGTTACCTTCTTTTAAAATTTCTAAGGCTTTTCTGGGTGTAATTTGAGCTTGTATTTCTTTATTTAGTGTTTTCATTTTTTTTTATATTTTACTCTTTTAATAATTAAAACTAGTTTTGAGAAGGTTTCTGTTCTACAAATACATTCTTTTTGCTAGTTTCATCGGTATTTTCTAATTCATAAACCTTTTTAAACCCAATGAATTTTACCTTTATATTTTGTTCTTTAGCTTTGATTTTTTTGAATTCTTTAATCAAATCCAATACATCGTGAGCAATATAGACAGTATCAGAAGCATTGATGATTACTTTTGAATTATCTGGTATTGAGTTTAAAGTTGTTTTGACTGCTGCTTTATTTAAAAAAGAGACTTCTTGCGCTAAATCAATATGGATTATATCGCCATCTTTGTATACCTCTTTTCTAAAATTATAGGCTCGTTGCATATTTCCTCTTAAAACAAAAATAATACTTATAATCATTCCTAATGCAACACCTTTGAGCAAATCGGTAAAAACCACTGCAAGTGTTGTAGCAAAAAATGGAAAGTAAATATATTGATTACGGGTTACATTCTTCTTGAACTCAATAGAAATTGAAGACTTGTAAAAACAATATAATAAAATAAAGACGGTTATAACAGCAAGTGCAGAAATTGCAATTGCGCTAACAGAATTTGTATATCCAATAATGACTAACACTAAAGAAATAAGCAAAAGATTTACTTCTTTAGGCATATAATCTGCAAAATGTTTAATATTAGGAACGGCCAATTTGTAACCTACCATCAATAAAACGGCAGCCAATGTAGCTAATGGAATTTTATTTAAAATTACTGGAATAGCTAATACACTAATTAACAATAGAACACCATGAATAATAGAAGACATTTTTGATTTGGCACCAGCATCATTATTGGCAGAAGTTCTTACCACAACCGAAGTCATTGGCAAACCACCTAACAACGAACTAACAACATTTCCAATTCCTTGTGCTTTTAACTCAATATTGGTATCTGTATGACGCTTTAAAGCATCCATTCTATCAGCAGCTTCAATACAAAGTAACGTTTCGATTGACGCAACAACAGCAATTGTAAAAGCAACTACCCAAACTTTAGAATTGGTTATTGCAGTAAAATCAGGTAAAATAATAATACTTTTAAATTCTTCCAAAGTAGTTGGAACCGGAAGACTAACCAAATGCGATTGGCTAATAGCCAAACTATTTCCTGTAATTATAAAAAATTCGTTTAGCAAAATACTAACAATAACAGCTACCAATGCAGGCGGAACTAATTTAATTCTCTTCAACACATCAACTTTTGGCCACATGATTAATATAATCAATGAAATAATCGTGATTATGACTGCTCCAGGATGAATGAAATCAATGATATTGAATAATTCTGAGAATGTATTTTGTCCATCAGCTTGTGTAAAAGTCTCGTCACCTTCATAATCAGCATCATAGCCAAATGCATGAGGAATTTGCTTTAAAATGATTATAACACCAATACCAGCAAGCATTCCTTCTATTACATTAGTTGGAAAGTAATTGGAAATTGAACCCGCTCTTAAAAATCCTAATGCTAATTGAATAATTCCAGCGATTAAAACTGCTAAAAGAAAAACGTTAAAAGCACCTAAATCGGTGATTGCGGTTAATACTATGGCGGTTAATCCTGCTGCTGGACCAGAAACACTTATGTGAGATTGGCTTAAATAACCTACTACTATTCCACCAACTATTCCGGATATAATTCCCGAAAACAATGGTGCGCCAGATGCTAATGCAATTCCTAAACATAATGGAAGTGCTACTAAGAAAACCACTAAACCCGATGCAAAATCGGATTTAAGGTTTGCAAAAAGATTTATTTTTTTTGTCATTACCTTATTTTATTTAATACAAATACTATCTCGCAAGTGCGAAATCTTTAATCAAAAGTATTAAATAAATTCGGGCGGTGGTGAAAATATTATTGAAGAAACTTTATCATGCTCAGAGAGTTTTTCTGATATAATTTTTAACTTTTTTACTGTTTTTGATATATTTAGACAGTAATATAGTTTGAGGTCAGCTTTGACTTCTTTCAGCTCTTTGTGAATTTCTTCTTCAGCTAGACTAAAAAAAATTGATACATCATTCTTCTTTTCTATAATACTAACCACAGTTGGAGTAACTAGAAATGCAACGAAAAGAACTAATATGAATTGTACCAAAAACTTCATTGAACAAATGTAACATTACAAAGGAATTTGCTCCTTTTTTTAAATAAATTTTAACATCTTACTATTTACATTTCTTCCTCTAACCATGCTTTCATCATCCAAATAGTTTTTTCTTGCTCTTTGATAAAATCACTCATCATAGAGTTAGTTCCTTCATCATCAATAGTTCCAGATTGTAACAAGATAACTCGCTCTACTTTCAACAACTCTGTTAACGAATTTACAATCAAGGTGATAGCTTCTTCATCATTATGAATGTTTTTCCCAACTTTTATTTTACTGTTTTTGATATAATCATCAAAAGTATGAAATGGAATTCCACCCAAAGTTAACACTCTTTCAGCAATTAAATCGATTTTAAGTTGAGAATCATTATACAGTTCTTCAAATTTTAAATGCAAATCAAAAAAACGTTTTCCTCTAATATTCCAATGTAAACCTCTCAAGTTTTGATAATATACTTGAAAACTAGACAATAAAATATTTAATTCTGCTACTAATATTTCGGTTTCTTTTACGGGTAATCCAAGACTATTTACTTTCATGATAATTTTAATTTTTCTTAATGCTAAATAATTTAATCAAATTACGATATAAAATGACAATTATCATTATCAATTAAATTGATAGTTTTTATATTTGTATCAAAATATACTATAAATGACAATTACTCAACTTCAATATGTTTTAGCGGTAGCAGAATACAAAAACTTTACTCTTGCAGCGGAAAAATGCTTTGTTACACAACCTACCTTAAGTATGCAAATACAAAAAATAGAAGAAGAACTTGGTATTCAAATATTTGACCGAACAAAAAAACCAATACAACTAACAGAAATTGGTCAAAAAATTGTTAATCAAGCAAAAAACATTGTTAACGAAGCCGATAGAATTAAAGATATTGTTGATCAGCAAAAAGGATTTATTGGAGGTGAATTTAGACTAGGAATTATCCCTACAGTTATGCCAACGCTTCTGCCAATGTTTCTTAACAATTTTATTAAGAAATACCCAAAAGTAAACTTAATCATTGAAGAGTTAAACACAAATGAAATCATTGACAAACTCAATAATGGTCATCTTGATGCAGCCATTGCAGTTACGCCTTTGGAAGAAGAAAAGATTAAGGAAATTGTACTTTATTATGAACCATTTGTAGCTTATATTCCTGAAAGTCACAAAACATTTACTAAATCTGAAATCGATATTGACGATTTAGACATCAACGAAATCCTCTTGCTTCAGGATGGACATTGTTTTAGAGATGGAATTTTAAACCTTTGTAAAAATAAAAATCAAACCGAAAAAAATCATTTTCAAATAGAAAGTGGCAGTTTTGAAACTTTAATAAAACTAGCCGATGAAGGTTTGGGCACAACGCTTCTTCCCTACTTACATACTTTGGATTTAAACGAGAAAAACAAAGTTAAATTAAGACAATTTGCAGAACCAAAACCGGCTCGTGAAGTTAGTCTATTATTCCCTAAAAACGAATTGAAAATTCACATTATTGATGCGCTTAGAACGACTATTTCTGGAGTAATTAGAGGTGCAATTGCATTTCAAAATGTTGAAATAATAAGTCCATTACAAAAAAAATAAGGAGCTCGCACAAACTCCTTATTTCTCTCTTAAAACTAATTTATTAAACTCAAACATGTTTTTAACTCGGGCTTTTCCTTTGTAAAAAATTGAAGCCACCTTTTTAATTGTTCAATTTCATAAGGCAATAGATTTTTAACTGCCTTCTTCAATTCTTTGGTAAAGAGAATTGGATCAAAACTCACTCTTTCGAGCACAGATTTAGTGTAATCGTAGATCATTCTAGGCATAATAGTAAGATTTAGGGTTATCTTATTTTTAAACTCATGATAAAAGTATATCAAACTTAGATAGTTACCAAAAAAAATCGATAAAAAACATCGATAAAGTGCTTTTTTTGTCGATTATCGGTGTTTTTTAACCTTTTTTGATACTATTTTCTTATAATAAAAACATTGTGCTAAAAAAAAGAAACAATTACTGTTCCTTTTAGTTTAACCTAGTTTATATGTAAGATGCATTGCCTTAATTCTGGCCGAGTTTGAGTGTAACTGAGTAGCCATTTGGTCAACTCATCTAACTCATGAGGTAATAATACTTTGTAGGCTTTCTTTAATTCTTTACAAAAAAGAGTGACGTCAAAGCTCACACCTTTTAATACTTTTTTAGTATATAATAACATTGATTTGGACATGTTGAACTTCTTTAAGATTAGGAAATTTTGATTATTTCAAAGTTAATAAAAAGAAAAATTCAATGTCTTGCTTTAATTGTTAAATATTATTTAGAGAAACGTTAAATTTTATATTGTATTTTTATTTGTATGCTCTTAACATCTCTCTTTTTCCTGGCGCTCCTGGAAGCTTTTCAATACTAAAACCTGCCGAAATCATGGCTTGTTTTATTATTGTTCTACAAGCATAAGTTACAAGTATTCCATTGGTTTTTAAAGCTGTATGCATTTTTGTGAATATAGCTTCACTCCAAAGTTCGGGTTGAACATCAAAGCTAAAAGCATCAAAGTAGATTATATCAAAATATTCTTTGTCATTTATATCTTGAAAGAATTGCTTGCGTTTAGTTAAGTAAAAGTTGTCGCAAACTTGGTTTTTTACTTCCCAGTTAAGTTGATGTATGGCTATGAATATATTTGTTTTATTGGAATCTATCTTTGAAGCAAAATTCATTGCATCAATTTCTTCAATAGTAATAGGAAAAGCCTCTACTGCAGTGTAATCAATAGGTAGATTATTTTTTTCAGCTTCTAGAGAAGTGATAAAAGCATTTAATCCTGTACCAAATCCTATTTCTAAAATAGAAACTGACTTTCCTTTGAAAATAGAAAGTCCGTTTTTTATGAATACATGATAAGCTTCTTGAATGGCACCGTTTTTAGAATGATAGGTTTCGTTCCATTCTGGAATGAATAGCGATGTTGAACCGTCTTTGGTTGTAATAATCTCGCGTTTCAATGTTATTCTTTTATGTAAAGCTTTTTAATTCTAGGTATTGGTCCGCCACATTTTTGTTGATGACATTGAATACAAGCATCAATTCCTGCATTGAAGTGTTCTTTGGCTTTGGCTGGTTCTTTGTATATCAATTCTTGTGCTTTGATGAATTTTGCGGCTTGTTGTTTGAAGAAATCGTCGTTTTCTTGTTTATCAGTCATCACGGCACTATGAATTTTCATAAAATGCTGAGGAAACTCTCCAATCTTTTCGCCCTTTTGTATGCGTTCTTTTAACCGTAGATTGTCCACATACATTTGTTCCATCAATGCTGCCATTTCAGACATTTGATACATTTCAAACTTCTTTTCTTCTTTAGCGGGAATTGTATCGGTTGTACAAGTTTCTTTTTTGGCAGCTTCAGTTTCTTTTTTTTGACAAGAAAATAAGGAAGCTATTGCTAAACATAGAATGAATACTTTCTTCATGGGTTATTTTTTTAAATAAACTCCGTCAGCCATGAAAGCATAAGTCACTTCTGGTTTTTTTATTTTATTGATTTCTGCTTGTGACTTTCCTGCGTCTTTTGCATAATGTCTTAACTCGTCAACACTTACTATTTCTACATAGGCTTTTCCAGAGACTACAGCATCACTACCATCAGCATTTAGAGGAACAAAAAAGCCATAGTCTTTAAACTTTACAAATGCTTTTTGATCATTAGATAAGTCAAGGTTCATCCAACATCCTTTCTTTTTACAAACTGATTTTATGTTTGAAGTAAACTTAACAGTAATTGTATCACCTTTTTTTAAGGCTTTATATTTTTTTAGCATTTCTTTTTCGGTCATTACTTTATCTAATGCAAACTTTTGTCCAAATAAAGCATAATCGGCTGTATTTAGTTTAGCTTTTTTATTGGCTTGAGCAAATCCTACTGCTGTAATTAGAAAACATGCTACTAAAAGTGAAATTGTTTTTTTCATAAAAAAAAGTTATTGATTAACTGAAACAAAAGTAATTAGATTAGACAAAAGATGCATTAGTATTTGATTAAAATTTAGCTTTTGAAAAAAAAAATAATCAATCTAAATTAAAATTAAAATTTTTAATAGTTTTACAAAAAACTAACATCACAACCACTAATAGTCAGGCGGAAATGTATATGATTGTTTATCAAATATTTGCATCAAGCATGGCTGAACAAAACATTAAATGGATACTAAAAACACTCACGAAATCGATATAGTACTTGCTACTTCATCAAAAATAAACAGCGTAGATTTTGACAATCTTTCTTTTGGAAGCACTTTCACTGACCATATGTTAGTGTGTGATTTTAAAGAAGGGAAATGGGGAAAACCTGTGATTAAACCTTATGAACCTTTTATGATTGATCCTTCGGCTAAGGTGTTTCACTATGGTCAAGCAATTTTTGAAGGAATGAAAGCCTATAAAGATGAGCAAGACCAAGTATGGATTTTTAGACCTGATCAAAACTTAGACCGTTTCAATAAATCTGCGGTTAGAATGGCGATGCCAGAAGTTCCTGAGAGCATTTTTATTGATGGATTGAAAACTATATTGGATATAGAACGTGCATGGGTAAAAAAAGGTTTGGGTAATACGCTTTATATTCGACCATTTATGATTGCTATTGGTTCTGGAGTTATTGCTCAACCTTCGACACAGTACCGTTTTATGATTATTCTTTCGCCTGCTAAATCTTATTATTCTGGTGATGTAAAAGTTATTATTGCTGAGCATTATAGTCGTGCTGCTAACGGTGGTATTGGTGCTGCAAAAGCTGCCGGAAATTATTCTGCTCAATTTTATCCTCAGAAATTAGCACAGGAGAAAGGTTTCCAACAAATTATTTGGACTGATGATGCCACGCATACAAAGCTAGAAGAAGCTGGAACAATGAATGTTTTCTTTAAGATAAATGATACCTTATATACTGCTCCAACTAGTGAACGAATTCTTGATGGTGTCACCCGAAAGAGTTTAATTGACTTAGCAAAGCGCGAAGGTATCAAGGTGGAGGAACGCTCTGTACTAGTTGATGAAATTGTAACTGCTGCAAAAGACGGTAGTTTAAAAGAAATATTTGGTGCTGGAACTGCTGCGGTAGTTAGTCCAATAGTAGGGTTTCAATACAAGGAAGATTATTATGAGTTGCCTAAATTACAGAACTCTATTGCGATGGATTTGAAGGATAAATTAACTAAAATTCAATATAACTTGGCTGAAGATACTTTTGGTTGGACGGTTAAGATTTAGATTTTAAATTATCTTCAAAAGCGGTTTCAATGGAAGCCGCTTTTTTTTTGTTGGCATACCCAAGGTTTGTATACTAAAAAATATCAATATCGCCTTTTCCTTCACGAATAACTACTGGTTCATAACCTGATAAATCGATAATCGTGGAACCTACATTGTCACCATAACCGCCATCGATAACTAAATCGACTTTGTTTTGCCATTTCTCAAAAATTAGTTCCGGATCGGTTGAATATTCCAAAACCTCATCATCGTCGTGAATGGAAGTTGAAACGATTGGGTTTCCAAGCAATTTTACAATTTGAAGCGCAATATTATTATCGGGGACACGAATTCCAACAGTTTTTTTCTTTCTAAATTCTTTGGGCAAATCGTTGTTTCCAGGTAAAATAAAAGTATATGGTCCGGGAAGACTTCGCTTTAAAATCTTAAACGTTGCGGTATCAATCTGGCGAACATAATCAGAAAGATTACTCAAATCGTGACAAATAAACGAGAAATTGGCTTTTTCTAGTTTAATTCCTTTGATTTTTGCAATGCGCTCCAAAGCACGAGAATTGGTAATATCACAACCTAATCCATAAACCGTATCGGTTGGATAAATTACCAATCCACCATCGCGCAAAACTTCTACTACTTTTTTAATCGCCGCTTCGCTGGGTTTGTCTTCGTATATTTTAATAAATTCTGCCATTCGTGTATAATTTGCATCAAGTTACGCAAATTTAAAGAAATAGCGAAGCCTTTTTACTTTTATTTTAAGTACAAAAACGGATCAACTAATTTATATTTTGGGCTTCGCTTCATAAAATCATTAAAATAAGCGGTATGACTTGCTCCCATCAAGATAAAAACTCTATCATTTTCATTCAATTCGATTTGGTTTAAATTAGAATACATTCTAATGTTACGATGGTAATATTTTGCGGCTTCATCTGCACCTTCAAATTTATCTTTGGTGGAAACATATGACAATATTTCGGCATTAACATTGATTAGAAAATCCAAATACTGCGGATGATTATCTACTTTCAATTTGTCTAACAGCGAAAGGTTGTCATAATTCAGTTTTTTCTCTTCCTTATCTATCAACTGAAAATATTTTTCATAGGTTTTGTCATTCACTTTATTTTGAATGGTATTGCCAATATTATAATTGTAACCCATTTTATGGTCAATGCCATAAATACGTTGCGCATTATTCAAACGTCCAACTTCATATGCCAAAAGCTCTATTTCTGAAGGATTTTCAAATGTCATATTTGGGTTTTTCAGATATTCTGAATATTCTTTTTGCAATGCTTCATTAAAACTCGGCGGCATTTCTACAATAATGACGGTTGGTTTAAATTCTGCCAACATTTTAGCCACTTTTTTAACATCTCCTTGATTTTTTCTATCATTTTCGTCAAAATCTACCGAATTGGCATCAGAAGTAAAACCCATGTGAAAGGTTCCAAAATTCAAAACCGGAATAGCATCGTCAAATTTGTCTTTGAAAATAGGCTGTTGCGCCATTGTTTTTGAAAATGCTATAAGTACAAGCATCATAATTACTTTGTTCATGATTTTATTTTTTTAAAATTATTTGAAGCAAAATTGAAGTTTATCAACTGTTTGTACTTCATTATTTCGATAAACACCTTGTTTTACTCTGTCAACACTTTTTGTCTTTGGAAAAGCTATCTTACTTTTACCAAATGAAAATTCAATTTTAATGAAACTATTCTCAAAACAAAAAGAAATCGCTATTCATGTTATTTATTGGCTGATTTTTCTGTTTGGTTATTTTGTAAAATTAAAACCCGAAAATGAGTTTATCTTAAGCTTTGATGAAATCACCTATTTCGATTTAAGCTACATATTTGTTACCGTTTCAACTTTTTATTTGAACTATGTTTTTATGTTGAAAAAATTTTTTGACATCAAAATGGTGAGCAAACTTTTAATTGGATTGGTTTTAATTTTCATTTATTTCATAACGACACGCTATTTTATTGAAGAAATTGTATTTCCATACACCATCGGAACCGGAAATTATTTTGAAGGAACATCTTTCGGCTACTATATTTTTGACAATTTGCATTGGGGTTCAAAACCAGTAATTGCCAGTACGATTATTTGGCTGGTTATCAATTTTATTCGAACACTACAAAATGAAGTTTTACTTAATGAAGAAAAGAAAAAAGCCGAAATTCAGTTTTTAAAATCACAAATCAACCCGCATTTTATTTTCAATACGCTAAATAATATTTACTCGATGGTTTTTAGAAAATCAGAACAAGCATTGCCAGCCATTGAAAAATTGAGCAAAATTATGCGCTTTACAACCTATGAAACTCAAAAAGAGCTAATCTCAATTGACAGCGAACTGAAATACATTGAAAGTTATATTGAGTTGGAAAAAATTCGCAATACTAATGAAATTTATATTTCACTTCAACTTGAAATCGAAGATAAAAACCAACTTATTCCGCCGTATCTTTTGCTTCCTTTTGTTGAAAATTGTATAAAGCATGGCGTTTTAGATGACAACAAAAATCCTATTTTATTTTCCGTTAAAGCAAACCATAAAAAACTCATTATTGAAGTAAAAAACAAAATAAATAAAAAACTGAAAGATGCTCATTCCGGCATTGGATTAACTAATCTGGAAAAACGTTTGGAATATTATTTCCCAAATCGTCATACCTTTAAAGTTACAAACGACGAAAACTATTTTGAAAGTTATTTGGAAATAAAATTAGAAAGATGAAGAAAATAAAATGTATCATTTTGGATGACGAACCGTTGGCTGTGGATCTTTTAAAAAGTTATGCCGATAAGCAATTGCAATTGGAAGTTGTTTTGGCTACTACTGATGTTTTTGAAGTGATTGATTATCTTCAAAAACAAACCGTAGATTTAATTTTTATTGATATTCAAATGCCTGAATTATCGGGAATTCAGTTGATGCAAATGTTTAATAAAGACAATTATTTCGTTGTTAAAACTGCTTATGCAGATTATGCTTTGGAAAGCTATGATTATCGTGTTGTTGATTATTTACTGAAACCTATAAGCTTTGATAAATTTCATAAATCAGTACAAAAATTCACTGATTTTGTAACCTTGGAAACCCACAATCATTTGTTTGTAAAAGTAGATGGACGACAAGTAAAAATCAATCCGAAAGACATTATTTTCATTGAAGGTTTAAGTGATTACATCCGAATTCATCTACCAAATGAGCGCTTGATTGTTCTGGACAATTTGAAAGACTTTATCAACAAACTTCCGTCAAAAGAATTTATGCGAATTCATAAATCCTACATCATTCAACTCGACAAAATAAAATCAATTGACGGTAATATGATTTACCACGACTTGGGTTCAACACCAATTGGCGAAACCTATAAAAATGAAGTTAAAAAATGGATTGGAAATAAGGAATAATTACCCAATCACATCCAACTTTGCAAATCGAAGCAATAATTTTTTAATGCCGCCAACTTCAAACTTGATTTCGGCTTTTCGGTCTGCTCCTATTCCTTCAAGGTTAACAATTTGTCCTTTTCCAAAACGCTCGTGTATCACAACATTTCCAACGGCTAACTTACTGTCAAACAAGTTGGCATTGCTTGGTGCATTATTACTTGAAACAGGTTTCAATTTACGAATATTTGCCGAAGAAACGGGTTCATCTCCATAACTTTTTGGTGGCGTTCCAGCAACTGGTTTGGCTAGTCGTAATTTTGACTTATCAATATCGCCAAAAATATCTAAATCAATCGTTGGTTTATAGCGATAACCGCCAGCATCGGATGGATTGATATATTCTAAGTATTCATCTTTAATTTCTTCAATAAAGCGCGAAGGTTCGGCATCAGTCAGTTTTCCCCAACGATAACGCGATTGCGCATAAGTCAAATAGGCTTGATGTTCGGCTCGAGTTAGGGCAACATAAAACAAACGACGTTCTTCTTCGAGTTCGCTTCTGGTATTTAAACTCATCGCACTTGGAAACAAATCTTCTTCCATTCCAACAATGAAAACATATGGAAATTCTAAACCTTTTGCCAAATGTATCGTCATCAAAGCAACTCTGTCGTCATCACCATTATCTTTATCTAAATCGGTTGCTAATGCTACATCTTCCAAGAATTCGGATAATGCACCGCGAGCACCATCGATTTCTTTTTGACCTTCGATGAAATCGCGCATACCATTTAATAATTCTTCTATATTTTCTAATCTCGCAATCCCTTCGGGTGTTCCGTCTTTTTTCAACTCTTGAACCAAACCTGTTTTTTTGGTCACATGTTCTGCCAAATAAAACGCGTCTTGACTTTCATTAATCACCTGAAAACTCTTAATCATCGTTACAAAATCCTGCAACTTTGCTTTGGTTCCCGAATTTAATTTCAAATCAATTTTATCGATATGTTCCATCACTTCAAAAATGGAACGCTTATAATGATTGGCTGCAATGGTCAATTTTTCAACGGTTGTATCTCCAATTCCACGTGCTGGATAATTAATCACACGAACCAATGCTTCTTCATCTTTTGGATTAATTACTAATCGCAAATAACACAAGACATCTTTGATTTCTTTTCGTTGATAGAATGACAATCCACCATAAATTCGATACGGAATATCTCGTTTTCGCAACGCATCTTCCATAGCACGAGATTGTGCATTGGTTCGATACAAAATAGCAAACTGACCATTGAGCATTTGATTTCGCATCTTTAACTCAAAGATTTCGCTGGCTACAAATCGTCCTTCTTCACCATCGGTAATACTGCGATGTACTTTTACTTTTGGTCCAAAATCGTTGGCTGTCCAAACTACTTTGTCTAATTTAGTTTTGTTTTTATCAATTACCGAATTGGCAGCTTCAACAATATTTTTAGTCGAACGATAATTTTGTTCTAGTCGATACATTTTTACATTCTCATAATCTTTTTGGAAATTAAGAATGTTATTGATGTTCGCACCACGAAACGCATAAATACTTTGCGCATCATCGCCAACGACACAAATATTTTGAAATCTATCGGATAAAGCACGGACAATTAAGTACTGCGAATGATTGGTGTCTTGATACTCATCGACCAAAATGTATCTAAATCTGTCTTGATATTTTGCCAAAACATCAGGGAAACGATTAAGTAATTCATTGGTTTTCAACAACAAATCATCAAAATCCATTGCACCACTTTTAAAACAACGTTCTACATAGTGTTGGTAGATTTCTCCCAAGCGAGGTTTTTTAGACATTGCGTCTTGTTCCATTAATTCGGGATTATTGAAATAAGCTTTTACGGTTATCAATGAATTTTTATAGGAAGAAATTCTCCCAAAAACTTGTTTTGGTTTGTAAACATCTTTGTCTAACTGCATTTCTTTAATAATCGCCGAAATCAATCGAACGCTATCTTGCGAGTCATATATGGTAAAATTGGAAGGATAACCTAATTTATCGGCTTCGTTTCTCAAAATTCGGGCAAAAACCGAGTGAAATGTTCCCATCCAAAGGTTTTTTGCTTCGTTATTTCCAACAATATCAGCGATACGTTTTTTCATTTCGCGCGCTGCTTTGTTGGTAAACGTCAATGCCAAAATATTAAACGCATCAACGCCTAAACTCATCAAATAGGAAATGCGAACGGTCAATACACGTGTTTTCCCCGAACCTGCACCCGCAATGATAATCATTGGTCCATCTTTTTGAAAAACAGGTGCTTGTTGTGCTTCGTTGAGCTGTGAAATGTATTTATTTATCATCTTTTTTGAGAAAGTTCAAATTTATGATTACTCCTATGGATTTCCAATACATTTTATAGGTATTTCTATTATATTTGTCAACAATTTTAAGCGTAAATAATTATGAATTTCGACAAAATCTTAGAAGTAGCACTTTATGTTGTTCCAGCATTAGTAACAGGATTAATTGCTTTTTACTTTTTCCAAAAATTTGTTGAAAACGAAGACAATAGAAGACGTTTTCAATTGATGCGTGACAATCAAAAACATGCTTTGCCATTGCGATTGCAAGCTTACGAACGATTGACTTTGTTTTTGGAGCGAATTAATCCTTCCAAACTTTTAATTCGCGTTGCTCCGTTGAATGATAACAAAATGGATTATCAAAATTTGTTAATTCAGCATATCGAGCAAGAATATGAGCACAATTTAACGCAGCAAATCTACATTACTGATGAATCTTGGACAATGATATTAACAGCAAAAAACACCATTATTCAAACCATCAGAAAAACGGCTTTGGATGAAACGATAACCAATTCGGATAAATTAAGAGAAAAGGTTTTAAGTAGTTTACTCGAAAGCGATTCGGCAAGTGCAATCGCCATCAGTTATTTGAAAAAAGAAGTTACTCAAATTTTATAATCAAAAAAATCCCGTTCAAAATTTCTGAACGGGATTTTGTTTTACAATAGATTGGGAAATAATTAATTATCTCGAATAACGTGAGCAACTCCTATTAAATTATGTAATCCATCACTATCGGTAAAAGTACCACTGAAAGTCATATCGATATATTCGCCAATAGCACCTACATGATTTAAATTAAACTGAAGAGTATTGACAGTCGTTGATGCTATGTAACCAACTCCATTCCCTTCCATAGAAAATTGAGCCGTTGTATAAATTCCAGGCAAATTCGTTGTTCCCCAAATGTATAAACCTCCGTTAATATTTGAAGCATTTAGATAAAGTGGAAACATATTGGGAGTTCCTATTGCAGATAATCCGCCAGAAACATTCTGAATCAAATACACAGGCGCACCACCATCAACTTGGTAAGAAATAAATTCGTTCACTGCTGTATAAGCCTGAAGATTCCCAATATTAGTTATTGGAACTGTAAAATTATAAGCTATGGTGTCTGTAGTTTGCAGGTTTTCTAGGTCAAAACCTTTTAAGGTAAACTGAGTATCATCAGAACAATACAATTCGCTGAAACTAAACGCACCATTAGTAACTGGTGAAACGGAATAGTTTCCATAACGATTTAAGATTACATAACCATTAGTAACATTGGAACCGTTACATTTTACTAAATTACCCTGAACAGTTGAACTTAATGTGCTGTTGGTCAAATTAACCACTATGTTTGGTAAAGTAGTATCCGATGAAAAAGGTCCAATTGTTGTGGTATAAATAATATTATTGGTATTGCAAGTATAGTATGAAGCATACACATTTAAAACCAAAGTTTGATTTGCTGGAATCAAACCCGAAACCTGACCTTCTGCATTAGTATAACCCATAACCGGATAAGTATTTACATTGGCAATTAATCCAACTCCTGCATTTGAAATTTCATTTCCGTTACTATCGACAATCGTTACGGTTAAGCGAACCATTTGAGCAAAAGCATCACAATTCCACCAAGAAAAATGAGAAACTTCGCCAACGTATTTATTACCGATTTTTGTGGCAACTCCATCTTGTTTCCAATAACCTTTTGCTTCATCAAAATGCCAAAGCGGAATTGTACTTGGAGCTGTAGCCAATTGACTATCATCAATTCTAACGGTAATTTCTGCCGTATGACCTGATTTGATATTTAATTTTTGTCCGCCAGAACCACGAAGTTCAACGTTTATCATTCCAAAAGTTTCCAAAATAGCTTCTTGATTGGTTTCGGTTTGCGCATACAACATTCCTGGCATCAAACTACTGATATTGGTATCTGATGGCGTTAAATGAAATAAGGCAACTTGAACAGCACCTGAATAGTCATTCCCATTTTCATCCTGAAAAGCACCGTCAAATTTTACTTTTGTTCCTGAATAAATCGAAACTTCGCTTGCTTCACCCGATTGTATGGTTGCTTGTGAAGCAAAGGGAATCATCATAATTTTTACATTATTTTTACCTATAGTTGGAACTAACGAACGAGAACCATCAATATAACCTGATTTTTTAGCAGTGATATAAGCAAATTTCTGATAGACAGAAGCGTTATTAATCACAAAAACGCCATTAACATCCGTTTGCGTTGTCGAAGAACCAATTTTGATGGTTACTCCTTGAATGGGTTGATTGTCTGCATCCACTACCCGACCGATAAAATCTCGGTTGGCTGTTGCTCCAAAGTTTTGAGTGAAAGTGTTGTCATCTGGTCCAGAAATCGAACCGCCATCATCAGGATTACAAGAAGAAAATGTAATTGCAATAACTAGCAACCACAGAAGGTTTTGGATTTTTTTCATAACTGGTTAGGTTTTATTTACTTTAAAGATAGGTAAAAACAGAAAAGGTTGCGTTTGTTTTACCAAAAGCAACCTTTTAAATGAGTATTTGACTATTCTGAATTAGAATTCGATTAGTTGAATTTAGAAATTCCGTCTTTTAGCCAAGTTAGGTATTCTTGTTTATCAAAAGTAAATGCAATTGGTTTTGACAAATCATTTCCATTCGTATCAAGAATAACATATAATGGTTGTGAATTACTTTTATATCTCGTTATTTGGAAATCTGTCCATTTATTACCGATAGTAACTACTTCTTTTACTGTAGTTTTAGAAACATATTGTTGTTCTTTTGGTAGTTCAATCTTTCTATCACAGTACAAAGAAATCAAAACTACTTTTTCTTTCAGTATTGGAAGGATTGAAGCATCAGACCAAACATTATCTTCCATTTTTCTACAATTAGCACATGCATCACCTGTAAAATCCAACAATACTGGTTTGTTTACTTGTTTTGCATAAGCCAATCCGTGTTCATAATCTTCAAAAGCTATAATTCCGTGTGGTCCAAGATGCGCATTTTCAGGCAAATCGGTTTTGTTTCCAGCATTATTTCCAAAGCCAGATACGCTTTCAGCATAATTAATTGGTGGTGTTAATCCGCTTAGTATTTTTAATGGCGCACCCCAAAGTCCAGGAATCATGTAAAATGTAAATGTGGTTACTAAAACGGCCATTATTAATCGTCCTACTCCTATTTTGTCAGCTCTTTCATAATCATGAGGCAACATGTATTTTCCAAAAAGATACAATGCCCATGCACCAAAAATTGCTATCCAAATCGCAATAAATAATTCTCTTTCTAACCAATGTTTTTGTAATACTAAATCAGCATTGGATAAAAATTTGAATGCAAATGCTAATTCTAAAAATCCCAAAGAAACCTTTACAGTATTTAACCAACCACCCGATTTTGGCATAGAATTTAACCAACCTGGAAACATAGCAAATAACATAAAAGGTAAAGCGATAGCTAATGAAAAACCAAACATTCCCACGATAGGTGCAATTCCACCTTTTGAAGCCGATTCTACTAAAAGTGTTCCAACAATTGGTCCTGTACATGAAAATGAAACTACAGCCAAAGCTAATGCCATGAATACAATTCCTAAAATTCCACCTTTATCCGCTTGTGAATCAATTTTTGTTGCCCAAGAACTTGGTAAAACGATTTCAAAAGCACCTAAAAATGATAGAGCAAAAACAACTAACAATAAAAAGAATATCAGATTAAACCAAACACTTGTTGATAGTTCATTCAATGCTTCAGCACCAAAAATGGCTGTAATTAATGAACCTAAAATCACATAAATAACAATGATAGAAAGACCATAAATTATAGCATTTCGAACACCTTCCGCTTTTGATTTACTTTGCTTTGTGAAGAAACTTACTGTCATAGGTATCATTGGAAAAATACAAGGCATCAAAAGCGCTGCAAAACCACCAAGAAATGCTAAAAAGAAAATCGTCCACAATCCTTTTTCTTCTTCTTTAGGTTCAGAAGATGGTGTTGTTTCAACTACTTTTTTTGTTTCTTCTTTTGCTGATTTTGTGGTATCAGCTTTAGCAGTATCAGTAGTTACAACTGGTGTATCTGTCGTTGCTACTTCTATTTTTGGTAAAGCGAATGTAAATGTATAATCCTGATTTATACAGACTTCTTTACAGACTTGATAATCAATAGACGCTTTGATTGAAGTCAATTTTGGGTTGGTAATTTTTACTTTTTGGGTAAACGTTACTTTCTTTTCAAAATAGTATTCGTCCACTTCAAAAACATCATTATATTGTTTCTTATATGGACTTTCTTTTGTTTTCCCAATCAGTTCATAATTGCCTTTGGTATCTTTAAATTTGAATTCGGCAGGAATTGGTCCATCGGCTGGTGTAAACTGTGAATACACATGCCATTCGTCTTCAATTTTTCCTTCCATTACTAAGTTGAACTCGGTTTCTGAAAGTTTCTCAACTTTGGATGTCCATTTTACGGGATTTATTATTTGGGCAAAACCATTGGCGAAGGCCAAAAATGTGAAGAGCGAAAAAAGTAGTTTCTTCATTTCTTATTCGATGTAGTTAATTTGTAAAATATTTTTTGTTGTTGCTGTTGTTTTAAATCGTTCGTCTTGGCGTTTTCCAATAACCCAAACAATTTGGTCATTAGAACAAAGCAACCAAGCATTGGATTTATCCAACAACGAGTACTTCTCGTCCTTAAAAAACTTACTCAATTTCTTTTTACCTTTCATTCCCAATGGATAAAAAACATCGCCTTCATTCCATTTGCGAAGCGTTAGCGGAAACTGAAGCTTTTCTTCATCGACAAAGATAACATTAGTTGATTGAACCGAAATGTCACTTACGTTACAAATACTCAAATTTAAGGGAACTTTAATTTCAACTTGGTCTTTTTCAATCCAAAAAATGGCTTCGTCTGCTGTTTGTTGTCTTGGAAACAATAACAAAGTATTTCTGTTTTTGAGGAGAATATGTGTTTTGGAAAGTACTTGTTTTCCGGATTGTGCTATTAGTATATCGGAAATCGAATTCCAATCAGCAAATCCAAAACTAGCTAACCAACGAAATAAATACGCTTGATGATTAGAATATTTCAACAGTTTTGTTAAATCAAAAACCGTATGATGTTCTTCTTCTGAAGCGACTTTGTCATAAACCATTTTTGAAGCATCGTCCACTAATGACTGCGATTGTTTTAAATTTTTTATTGTGTTTTCAAATGATGAAAGTAAGCTGGGATTTAGTTCTTTCAATATCGGAATTACATCGTGTCGCAATTTGTTTCGCAAATACTTATCGGAAGCATTGCTGCTGTCTTCGCGCCAAGCGATATTGTTTTCTTGAGCAAAAGTTTCAATTTCATTTCTAGAAAAAATCAATAATGGTCGAACAATTTTATCATTTTGTTCCGGAATTCCAGTTAAACCATCCAATCCTGAACCTCGAGTAAAATTGATTAAAAAAGTTTCAACACTGTCATCCAAATGATGCGCTGTTAGAATAAAATCAAAATTATGATTGGCTAAAAGTGAATAAAACCAGTCATAGCGAAGTTTTCTTGCTACAACTTGAATGGATAATTTTTGCTCTTTGGCAAAGGTTGCTGTTTCGAATTTTTGGGTGAAAAGTGGAATTTTGCCTCTCGACTGCGCTCGAGGTGACAGGTTTTCTATTTGTGATTTTACGAACTTTTCATCATCATCGCTTTCATTTCCGCGCAATTGAAAATTACAATGTGCGACAGCAAAATCCAATTCTAATTGATGACAAAGATGCACTAAAACCATACTGTCAATTCCACCGCTAACGGCAAGTAATAGTTTCTTTTCTTTTAAAAAAGATAAGTTTAAATTGATATGATTTTGGAGTTTTTTAAGCATAATTCAAATATTGTTATTTGATTAGTATCACTTCTACCACTCCATTTTTCCCTTTTTTACCATATTTAAGCTCTGCATTTTTTTCTTTTAAAATGTTCAAAGACTTAATATTATCCGGATTTATTGTCAAAAATTCTTTTTCTTTAATTTCTTTTCCATCAACAATATAAAGTGGTTTATTTTTTTCTTCTATTGAATCAAAATAACACTCAAAAAGTATGTCAATTGCTTGCGTAGCTAGTTGTTCCTCATTACTATGATAATCTTTATTTAATGGCGTATTTGTCTTGTAAACTTTCAAAATAATATCCTGACCATCATCTTTCATCATCTCAAAATAATTCATGCATTTACTTGGTGTAAATATGAATTTGGAATCATACATTTTTAAAGCATTTGCAACAGTTAAAGCTCTTATTTCCATAAATTTACCATCTGGGAGATAACCTTTAAATTCTTTAGTCAAATGTATTTTCTCAATTAAATTTTGAGCATTTTTAGGCTCATAAAATAGTACTCCAGGGAATAATTTACTTTTATATCCAAATTTAATTTCTGGACTACCATCTTCAGTATAACTATCAACGCAAAAATCCTTTTGTTCAATTGCTACTAGTTTTATTTCAGTATCCATTTTTTTTAAATCCTCTAATGATAATGGACAAAAATTTATTTTAGAAAGATTTACTAGATTATCTTGTGAAAATAAGGTGTTTGAAATGATAAGTAGCAAAATGATTGAATATTTTCTCATTTTTTGTTAATTTATGAATAATGTAAATATAAAAATTTCATAGTATTATTTTGAAACTATTTAAAGCTATCTTTTATTATTGTAAAACGGAAAACATCGCCTTGGCTTTCAACAAGCATTCTTCATATTCTTTTTCAGGAATTGCTTTTGATGTAACGGCACTTCCAACGGAAAAAGATAAATATTCATTTTCAGCATTATACAAAATACTGCGAATAACTACGTTAAAATCAAAATCATTTTCAGGAGAAAAATAACCCACTGCACCGCTGTACAATCCGCGTTTGGTTTCCTCGAGATTTTCGATAATGTTCATAGCCGAAATTTTTGGCGCGCCAGTCATACTTCCCATTGGGAAAGTCGATTTTATAATTTCCACCGGAGAACGATTTTCGGCAACGGTTGATGTTATCGTAGAAATCATTTGATGGACTTGTTCAAACGAATAAATACCACAAAGTTCTTCTACTTCTACAGAACCTTTGGTAGCCGTTTTGGACAAATCATTGCGGACTAAATCTACAATCATAACATTCTCAGAACGTTCTTTTGGGTTTTCGGCTAAATCAGTTTTGGATTTTTGGTCTAAATCTTCATCCGAAAATCGCTTGGCTGTTCCTTTTATGGGTTGCGAAATAACTTTGTTTCCTTCTTTTCTCAAATATCGTTCTGGCGAAGCAGAGAGCAAATAGTGCTTATTGTTTTTGAAAAAAGTAGCAAACGGCGGTATTGAAATGGCATTCAGTTTTTGGTAAATTTCTACCGGATTGATAATTGCCTTTTCGGCAAAAAACTCCATGCAAAAATTAGCTTCATAAATATCGCCGCGCTGAATGTGTTCCAACATTTTATTGACTTTGGAAAGGTAATCTTCTTTGGAAATTCGTTGCTTTATTATTGGTTGTCGGTTGTCAATTATCGGTTGATGTTTATTATTTAAAATTTCCTTAAAATCCAATTCAAATTCGTCGTCACATAGTAATAAATAATGAACTTCGAGTTGATTTCCTTTTAATAAAAAAAGTTTTTTAGGTTGAAAGAAAAACAAATCAGGGAAATGCAATCCATCAAAGTTATTGGAAGCTAATTTTTCGGTATCATTTTTTAAATCGTATGAAAAATAGCCGAACAACCAATCTTTGGTTTGCTGCTGATACTGTTTTATTTCTTCAAAAGCATTATGAAAATCAGTCTGCAAAGACGTAAAAGCATCGACAGCAAGAACACAATCATAGCTGGAATATTTTTGATGGTAATTGTTGGAATCCAAAAAAACAACTTCTCTAAACTGTTGTGACCAAGTTAGTAACTGGTTTTTGAAGGCTTCGGGATTGGTGATTTCTTTGGAAAAATGCGTTCTCAAGATGATTGGATTTGAGTTCAAAAATACGATAAAAATATTTTTTTAAGCAATTCTTAAGTTTGGCACACTTTTTAGTATGTTAAAATTAATGTTAAACCTGTAATTCATTTTTGCTTTTGATAGAAAACTACACTTTGCTTATTGATAAAAACCAAGCTCAGAAAATGTTCTCTATTATTAACAATTTAAAAAAAATCAAAAATGAAACACCTTTCAAAATTAGGTTTGGCATTACTCCTACTTGGATTTGCCTATGCTTGTAAACAAGCTGATTATGCCACTGATGAAGCAAATGCCAATATGGAATCTGCTGATTCAACTTCTGTAATTTCGTCAAATGCTGCTGTGGAACCCAAAAATTCCAATCGAAAATTTGTTCGAACGGCAGATATTAAATTCAAAGTAAAAGATGTTGCCAAATCGACTTATGCAATTGAGAACAGTATTGCAAAACATGGTGGATTTGTAACGTTTACCGATTTAAAAAGTAACATCAATCAAAAATCGGAAACAAAAATTAGTCAGGATAGTATTTTGGAAACGATACAATATACGGTTGACAACACAATTACGTTTCGAGTTCCGAATACGCAATTGGACACAGTTTTGAAATCGATGGTTAAGGAAATTAATTTTTTGGACAGTCGATTGATTAAAGCTGATGATGTTTCGTTGCAACTTTTATCGAATAAACTGGCGCAAAAACGCATTAAAAACAGTAAAGAACGATTGGAAAAAGGTATTGATACCAAAGGTAAAAAGCTGAACGATATTACTTCTGCTGAAGATAAAGCTTTTGACAAAGCCACGGAAAGCGATGCTACGATTTTAAACAATCTAAGTTTGGAAGATCAAGTGAATTTTAGCACTGTAACCTTGTATTTATATCAAAGAGAAACGACGAAACAGGAAGTTATTGCGAATGAAAAAAGTGTAAATGAATATCGTCCGAATATTGGTTTACAAATTTGGGATAGTTTGAAAACGGGTTGGTTTATTTTGGAAGGAATTATTGCTTTTGTAGTTCAGCTTTGGTCGGTGTTTTTGATTGGGATTGTTGGGTTTTTGGTTTATAAAAAGTTTTTGAAGAAGTAATTTTGGATTTTTTAAACCTAACAGATTTTGAAAACCTGTTAGGAAATGTTTACTGAAATTCAATACGAAAACTGATTAACCCTGATTGCAGTGAAAATCCTTTTATAGTTTTAAAAAAAGGCATCTCGACTGCGCTCGATGTGACAAAACTATAAAAGATTGAAACGGAAAGCAGGAAAATGGAAATTAAATATTCCCAAACGATTCGTTCAAAGACTTAAATTTTTAAACTAAATAAAATGTCCCGGAAATTCGGGACATTTTGTTTTTATTTATCGATTGAACCAAGAACTCGCTTCATAAAATCGTTGAGTGCTTCTTTTTTGTCTTTGCCTTCTTTGGTCATTTTGTGGACTTCTAAAGCGCCATACATATTAGAAATTAACTCGCCAATTACATCTAATTCTTCATCTTTTAGTGATGGAATTTCGGTTAAAGCTTCAAGAACTTCTATGGTTTCGATTAGATAATCTTGGTCATTTTCTTCAATAAATTGTGTCAAATGTTTGATTACGGGTAATTTCATAGTTTTAATTTGATGAAATTTCACTTACCAATTCAGCCAAAACCTCGGCTTTGTTGGTTTGAGTTTCGTTCAATAATTTTCCTCCAACAAAGGTTGCAAAAGTTGGTAAATTAGAAACATTCGCTAATTTTCTAGATTCTGGAGCATTTTCTGCATCAACCAAAACAAAGGTAATTTCTTCATTTTCTGAAGCTAATTTTTTGAATTTAGGTTTCATAATTCGGCAGTTTCCACACCATGAAGCTGAATATTGAACTACCACTTTATTGTTTGATGCAACTAAATCTTGTAATGTATCTTCGTTTAATTCGATTAACATAGTTTTAAAATTTCAATGTCAATTTCAACGTCAAAAATCAATTTAAAAACTTGTAATTGACTTTTGACATTGAAATTAAAATTTGTTATTATATTAGTTTTGAGACAAATATGCTGCTGTACTTAAACGATCAGCATTCATCGCTTCTTTTCCTTCTTCCCAATTTGCAGGACAAACTTCACCTTTAGTTTGAACGTGAGTGTAAGCATCGATTAATCTTAAATACTCGTTTACGTTTCTTCCTAATGGCATATCGTTTACGCTTTCGTGGAAAATTTTACCCGTTTCGTCAATTAAATAAGTCGCTCTGAAAGTTACATTTGAACCTTCAAGGATTTCGTCATTTAATTCTGCGTCGTAAACCCATTCTGCATCAAGAATATCTAAAGCCGTTGATAAATTTCTTGTAGTATCAGCTAAAAGTGGATACGTTACACCTTCAATTCCACCGTTGTTTTTTGGCGTATTTAACCAAGCAAAGTGAACTTCGTTTGTATCACAAGAAGCACCAATAACGATAGTATTTCTTTTTTCGAAATCAGTTAAAGCTGTTTGAAAAGCATGTAATTCAGTTGGACAAACAAAAGTGAAATCTTTTGGATACCAAAATAAAAGTACTTTTTGATTGTTTTTTGTAGCTTCTTCAAGCACATTAATTCTTAAATTATCTCCCATGTGAGAGATTGCATCAACTGTAATGTTTGGAAATTTTTTACCTACTAATGACATGTTTATTATTTTATTTGTTATTAATTTCTAGTGCAAAATTACAACCGATAAATGCATAAAAACATGACTTTTATTATATTTTTACAATAAGACAATAGAAAAAAATTATCAAAATATTTCTCACAAAAAATTGTGATTTTTTTTGAAGATTTAATAATTTTTAGTTGCTATTTTTTTCATGTAAATAAAAAATCAAGAAAAAAAGAGAATTAAGTAGTAAAAGTTTTTTTGATTAGTGCAACTCAAAAATAAAAACCATTAAGGAATTAAGTTTCATTAAGCGTTTTCAACTTAATTTTACTTAACTACCTTAATGGTTTATTTAAAAATAATTTATGGTAGAATAATTATTTTAAATCAAATCGGTCTAAATGCATCACTTTTGACCAAACATTGATAAAATCGTTCACGAATTTTTGTTTGTTATCGTCTTGAGCATAGACTTCGGCGTAAGCTCTCAAAACTGAATTGGAACCAAAAACTAGGTCTACTCTTGTTGCAGTCCATTTGGTTGCTCCCGATTTTTTATCAACTATGTTGTATAAATTCTCGCCTGCTGGTTTCCAACTGTAGTTCATATCGGTTAAATTCACAAAGAAATCGTTACTCAAAACGCCTTCATTATTTGTGAAAACACCATGTTTTGTTCCACCATAATTAGTACCAAGAACACGCATTCCTCCAATTAAAACGGTCATTTCTGAAGCAGTCAAACCAAGAAGTTGTGCTTTGTCTAACATCAATTCTTCAGGTTGTACGACGTATTTCGATTTCATGAAATTTCTGAAAGCATCGTTTGTTGGTTCTAATACTTCAAACGATTCTACATCTGTCATTTCTTGCGATGCATCACCTCTTCCTGCATGGAAAGGAACTTTTACGTTAAATCCACCTTCTTGTGCTGCTTTTTCGATAGCTGCTGTTCCACCAAGAACAATTAAATCAGCGATACTCACTTTTTTACTCAAACCTGCTTGGATTTCGGCAAGTTTAGTCAAAACTCTATGTAATCTTTCCGGTTCGTTAGCAACCCAATTTCTTTGAGGTTCTAATCGAATTCTAGAACCGTTTGCACCACCACGAAAATCAGAACCTCTAAAAGTTCTTGCGCTATCCCAAGCTGTGTTGATTAATTCGGCTCTTGTTAATCCGCAGTTTAATAATTTTGATTTTAACTCTTCTATTTCCATTTCCGATAAAGTGTAATCAACTTTTGGAACTGGATCTTGCCAAATCAAATCTTCTGCAGGAACATCAGCACCTAAATATCTGTCTTTCGGACCTAAATCTCTATGTGTTAATTTGAACCAAGCTCTTGCGAAAACTTCAGAAAAATAGGCTTGGTCTTGATGAAAATGTTCCGAAATTACTCTGTAAGCTGGATCCATTTTCATAGCCATATCGGCATCGGTCATAATCGGATTTTTTCTAATTGATGGATTGTGAGCATCGACAGGTTTGTCTTCCTCTTTCATGTTGATTGGTTCCCATTGCCAAGCTCCAGCAGGACTTTTTTTCAATTCCCAATCATGGTTCAATAACAAATCGAAATATTCATTGTCCCAACGAGTTGGATGTGTTGTCCACGCACCTTCTAATCCACTAGTTACCGTATCAGCACCATTTCCATTTCCTTTTGGGTTTAACCAACCAAACCCTTGATTTTCAATAGCTCCAGCTTCTGGCTCTACTCCTAAAACAGATGCATCTCCATTTCCGTGTGCTTTCCCAACGGTATGTCCACCTGCAGTTAAAGCAACAGTTTCTTCATCATTCATCGCCATTCTTTGAAATGTAATTCGAACATCATGAGCGGTTTTTAGAGGATCAGGCTGTCCATCAACACCTTCTGGATTTACATAAATTAATCCCATCATTACTGCTGCCAAAGGATTTTCTAGATTTCTTTCTCCAGAGTAACGACTTCCTTCACCTCCAGATTTTGCCAACCATTCTTTTTCTGCACCCCAATAAACATCTTTTTCTGGATGCCAAATATCTTCACGTCCGCCAGCAAATCCAAAAGTTTTTAATCCCATAGACTCATAAGCCATATTCCCAGCTAAAATCATTAAATCTGCCCACGAAATTTTGTTGCCATATTTCTTTTTAATAGGCCATAAAAGTCGTCTAGCTTTGTCTAAGTTTCCATTGTCAGGCCAGCTATTTAGTGGAGCAAAACGAAGGTTTCCAGTTCCTGCGCCACCACGACCATCTGCAATTCTATAAGTTCCAGCAGCATGCCAAGCCATACGTATCATCAATCCACCATAATGTCCCCAATCAGCTGGCCACCAATCTTGACTATCAGTCATAAAGGCTTTTAAGTCATTTTTTAGTGCTTCTAAATCTAACTCTTTGAATTCTGAAGCATAATCAAAGTCTTCTCCAAGTGGATTGGTTTTTGAGTCATGTTGGTGTAAAATATCTAAGTTCAGTGCTTTTGGCCACCAATCTTGATTTTTTACTCCATCATTAAAGCTTTTTTGATTTTGATGAAATGGGCATTTACTAATGTCGTTTGAATGTTCCATAGGTATAATTTGTTTGTTATTTAATAAAAATCTAGTGTTATTAATTTTAACAAAGTTATATTTAAAAACATTTAAATTATCAGTTTTTATTATTTGTTATTTATTGTATAATAGTTTTTAACTATTTTTAAATGATTTTTAAACATTAATTTAAAATTATATATTTGTTTTTACTAAAACAATAAACAGTCATGTCAATATCTAATTTATTCCGAAAAAAACCAATTTCTAAAATTTTACAGCAAGGTGGAGATGGCGAACATTCTGGATTAAATAAAGTATTAACAGTTAAAGACTTAACTTTTTTCGGAATAGCGGCTATTTTAGGTGCAGGAAGTTTTAGCAGCTTAGGTAGTGCTGTTTTTAATGGCGGACCAGGTGTTGTATTTTTGTTCATAATTGTTGCCATTGCTTGTGCTTTTACCGCTTTTTGTTATTCGGAATTTGCTAGTAGAATACCTGTTGCTGGTAGTGCTTATACTTATGCTTATTCAAGTTTTGGTGAATTATTTGCTTGGATTATCGGTTGGGCGTTGATTATGGAATATTCTATAGGAAATATATATGTTGCCTATAGTTGGAGTGATTATTTCACCTCATTATTACAACAATGTGGAGTTGATTTTCCGGCTTATTTATCAACTAGTTATATGGAAGCTTCCAAAGCATTTCACGGAAATGTGCAAGGCGAAGCATTAACAGCGTGGACAACAGCTTCTGAAATTGGTGGTTTGAAAATAATTCTAGATTTACCAGCATTGTTAATTAATTTAATCATTACTTATTTGGTTTATCGAGGTGTAAAAGAGAGCAAAAACTTCAGTAATTTAATGGTATGGATTAAAATGTTTGTCGTAGGATTAATTATTATAGTTGGAGGAATATTAATCTTTAAAAATGACCTATTTGCAAACTGGACACCAGATAATTCAGTAGGAATTCCTAGTTTTATGCCTAATGGTTTTAGTGGTGTTATGATGGCTGTAAGCGGAGTTTTCTTTGCTTACATTGGTTTTGATGCCGTTAGTGTTATGGCAGAAGAAAGTAAAAATCCGCAACGTGATTTGCCACGCGGAATGATTTATTCATTAGTAATTTGTACCATTGTTTATATTTTGTTGACTTTAGTTTTAACTGGAGCGGCGAATTATAAAGCTTTTGAAGGAATTGGTGATCCACTTGCATTTATATTTGAAAAAGAAAATTTCGATTTACCTTGGATGCACTTTTTGGTAGCAATTTGTGCAGTTGTAGCCATGACAAGTGTGATGCTGGTTTTTCAAATGGGTCAACCACGTATTTGGATGACAATGAGTCGTGATGGTTTAATGCCAAAGCGTTTTTCAAAAATTCACGCTAAGTTTAAAACACCATCTTATTCAACACTTGTTACAGGTTTAGTTGTTGGTGTACCAATTATTTTTACTGACAAAACATTTGTTTTAGATTTTACATCTATCGGAACTTTATTTGCTTTTGTATTGGTTTGTGGTGGCGTTTTACTAATTCCGAGAAGAGAAAAAGAAGCAGGGAAATTTCATTTACCATACGTAAATGCGAAGTTTGTTTTTCCAGCTTTGGTAGCAGTTTCAATATTTTTTATTGTAACTTTTCTTCCAGGATTTTTCTCAGAAACGTTTGATTTTTCTGGTGATAAAATTGCAAAAAATTTACCAATGGTTGTCTTTTTAGTTTTAATCTCTGTGATGATGGTGTTATCCTTCACCAAAAACTTATCGTTAATTCCATTATTAGGACTAGTGTCATGCTGTTATTTGTTAACTGGAATGACGGTTTCCAACTGGATGTGGTTTGGCGTTTGGCTTACTATTGGTTTGATTTTTTACTTTATTTATGGATATAAAAATAGTAAGCTTAACTAATTTTATTAGTATTTAAATCTTGTCTAAACCTAAAATAGAACTAATAAAAATATAAAATTGTAGACAGTAGAATTGATGGAAAGTCGACGAAAAATTGCTTAAACTATTCAGTAAAATTCAATGAAAAAATAAAATATTTTAAAATCAAGCATTAAAATTTTATGTTTTACTTCAAAAATTTGTTCTTAATCATTATTAGTTAAACACTAAGTAAAATATAGTTTATTCAGTATAAAAAAATATATTTTTAGTTTACTTCAAAATCTGTGTGGCGTGAGTTTTCGTTTTTACATCAGTAATTATATCTTCAATACTTCCGTTTTCATTGATGATAAAAGTGGTTCTGTGAATGCCGTCGTATTCTCGTCCCATGAATTTTTTTGGTCCCCAAACGCCAAAGGATTCAATTACTGATTTGTCTTCATCGGCTAATAACGGGAATGGAAATCCGTATTTTTCTTTAAATTTTAATTGTGCTTTTGAACTATCAGCACTAACGCCAAGCAAAGCATAATTATTAACTTTAAATCGTTCGAAATTATCACGTAAATCACAGGCTTCGGCTGTGCAACCTGGTGTATTGGCTTTTGGGTAAAAGAAGACTACGAGTTTTTTTCCTTTATAATCTGCCAAGGTGTGAAGATTTCCGTCTTGGTCTTTTCCTGAAAAATTGGGAGCTAGGTCTCCTATATTTAATTTTGTCATGTTATCTAAATTGATTTTTGCAATTGAATTTGAAATTGACTTATTTTACATTTCAAATCTAGTTAAAAATGACCAAAAAAGAGCGTGCAACATTTGTTATAAATACGTTAAATGAATACTATCCTGAAATTCCGATACCGCTTGATCATAAAGATGCTTATACCTTGCTGATTGCGGTTTTGTTGTCGGCGCAATGTACTGATGTTCGAGTAAATCAAATTACACCTTTATTGTTTGCCAAAGCAGACAATCCGTATGATATGGTGAAACTTTCGGTGGAAGAAATTAGGGAAATCATCCGTCCATGTGGTTTATCGCCAATGAAATCGAAGGGAATTTATGGTTTGTCACAACTATTGATTGAGGAACACAATGGTGAAGTTCCGCAGAGTTTTGAGGCATTGGAACGTTTGCCTGCTGTTGGCCATAAAACGGCAAGTGTTGTGATGAGTCAGGCGTTTGGTGTTCCGGCTTTTCCAGTTGATACACATATTCATCGATTGATGTATCGCTGGAATTTATCGGATGGAAAAAATGTTCAGCAAACCGAAAAAGATGCTAAAGCTATTTTCCCGAAGGAATTATGGAATGATTTACATTTACAAATCATTTGGTATGGTAGAGAATATTCGCCGGCTCGCGGTTGGGATTTAGAAAAAGATATTATTACTAAAACGATTGGTAGAAAAAGTGTTTTGAATGAGTATTATGAAAAAACATCCCGATAGAAATCGGGATGTTCATTCTAATTAGCTATAGTTTTGAAGTTCATATTGCCTATTTTCACCACACTTAATGCCTTAGAGTAATTTAAAATAAGTTGTATTGTTTCTTTTTTTGGCAACATTTTAGTTGCAGCTAATTTCTTTTTTGAGTAAAGTTTTGCCATATAATTTGTGTGTTTATATCATAACGCAAAACTTTTTAAAATATTGTTTATGCCGTCAAATAAATTTGATTTTTTTCAATAATTTTTCTCATGTTGTTTATAGCATATCGCATTCTACCCAATGATGTATTCATACTAACATTGGTTGCTTCAGATATTTCCTTAAATGTCATTTCTTGGAAAAAACGCATTTTCAATACTTCTTGTTGATCTAAGGGTAGTTCTTCAATTATTTTTCGTAAATCATAACCTATTTGAGTAGATATTAAATTAGACTCTACACTTGGTGTAGCATCTTTAATTATAGAAAAAATAGAAAACTCCTCAGTATCGCGAAGCATTTTAATGTTTTTGTTTTTTCTAAAATCGTCAACGATTAGATTATTGGCAATGCGTAATACCCAAGAAAGAAATTTACCTTTCTCGTCATAATATTTTTTAGATTTTAACGTATTGATTACTCGAATAAATGTTTCCTGAAAATAGTCATCAGCAATATCTCTATCATTTACTTTGGAGTAAATAAAACCGAATATTCTAGATTGATATCTATTAATAAGTGTAGCTAATGCATCTTCGTTTCCGGAGATATACATTTGTACTAATACAGAATCTGGTACTTGAGATTTAGCCATAAAATTACCTTTTAATAAGGGTTGAGAAACTTATTTAATTTAAAAAGTAATTTTAATTCAATAGGCCGAATAGAGTTTTGCGATTAATAATTAGCCAAATTTAACATAATTTTAATTTAAAAAACAAATTTTATTTCGTTTTTTTACAAAAAAACAATTCTTATTGATAAACTTTGATGTAGTCTATACTAAATTGTTGAGGAAAAATCGTGTCATCAACCTCTGGACCACCAAAATTTCCTCCAACAGCTACATTAAGTAGAATGAAAAATTTTTGATCGAATGGCCAAGTCTTTTCATTCTTTTCTTTTGGATAAAAAGAATAAACAAGTTTGTTATCTACAAAAAAATCAATTTTTTCTTCAGACCAATCAATAGCATAAAGATGAAATCCTTCTTCTATACCAACTATTGTTGTCTTCCTGGAGTTAACTGAATTACCATGACTATCTTCAGTATGAAGAGTTGTAAAAACAGTACTAGGTTCTTTACCTACATATTCTAGAATATCAATTTCACCACATTTTGGCCAACCAACTGTTTTTATATTGGAACCTAGCATCCAAAATGCTGGCCAAATACCTTTTCCTGTTGGAACTTTTGCTCTTGCTTCTATTCTACCATATTGAAATTCTTTTTTTTGAGCAGTAGTTATTCTAGTTGATGTATAACTACTAGCTTCTTTCTTAGTGTTTATAATTAAAAAACCATCTTTGAGTTCGTGATTGTCTTTTGTATAAATTTGTCTTTCGTTATTACCCCAACCACAAACATTAGGACATCCATTACCTAGTTCAAAATTCCATGACAAAGTATCTAATGCATTTCCATTAAAATTTTCTTCCCAAACTAATCTCCTTTCATTTTTTTGTCCTAATGAAAAATTTGAAACTAAAATTAATATTAATAAAATTCTTTTCATATTTGGTAAAATAACACTTTAATCGACTAATTCAAACTCACTATTTAATCTAATGTCTTCAGAAGATGAACCAACCATTACATCAAATTCTCCTGCTTCTGATATTAACTCAATGTTATTATTGTAAAACGAAATGGTCTCGTTATTTATAATGAACTTAACTTCCCTTGTTTCTCCTGCTTGAAGAGCTATTTTATTAAATCCTTTTAATTCTTTTACAGGACGAACGATGGAAGCAAATCTATCTCTTAAATAAAGCTGAACCACTTCTTCACCTGCCATTTTTCCTGAATTGGTAATTTTTAAAGAAACCGCAATTTCTTCATTTCTGTTGATTTTATTTTTTGAAAGCTTTAAATCAGTATAAGTAAATGAAGTATAGCTTAATCCATATCCAAAAGGAAACTTTGGAGAATTTTGTATATCAATATATTATGAAACATACGTTTTATCGTTATCATCTTTAGCTGGTCTTCCTGTATTATAATGATTATAATAAATAGGAATTTGTCCTTCTGTTCTTGGGAAAGACATCGGCAGTTTACCTGAAGGGTTGTAATCTCCAAATAAAACATCAGCAATAGCATTTCCTGCCTCAGAACCTAACCACCAAGTATAGACGATAGTTGGCATATTATCGGCAGTCCAGTTGAAAACAAGTGGACGACCTGCATTAATTAATATCACTATTGGTTTACCTGTTTTTTGTAATTCTTTGATTAATTCCTCTTGAACACCAGGAATAGTTATAGAGCTTCGACTTTTTGCTTCACCACTCATATCGTACTTTTCTCCTACACTTACAATAACTACATCAGCTTGATTAGCAACATCAATGGCTTCTTTAAAACCATCTTTACTGCTATCATTAATTCCACAACCTTTAGCGTAAAGTAGTTTAGTATTTTTACTTACTTTTTTTTGAATTCCTTCCCATTGAGAAACGATATATGTTGAATCAACATCTTTTAAATCAATAGCCCAAAAACCATGATTAGCTCTTTTAAATTTCACCATTGGACCAATAAACGCTATTGTTTTTGTCTCCTTTGATAATGGCAATACTTTATTTTCATTTTTTAATAACACAATACTTTTTGCTGCTACTTCTCTTGCGGCTTTAGTATTTTCTGTATTATTTAATTCTTTTTGTTGACGTTTTGAGTCGCTAAATCTGTATGGATTATCAAAAAGTCCTAATTCGAATTTCTTTCTAAGAATTCTTCTCACTGCATCATCTAAAATTGAGTTTGGCACTTTACCTTCTTCAACCAGTTGCTTTAGATTATTTCGATAAGCATTACTTTCCATGTCCATATCACTTCCAGCCATTATAGCAGCATATGCGGCTTCTTTTCCATTTTTAACATAACCATGGGCAATCATTTCACCTATTGAACCCCAATCTGAAACAACGAAACCGCTAAAATTCCATTTTCCTTTTAATATATCACGTTGAATATGACTATTGCCAGTAGCTGGTACTCCATTAATATCATTGAAAGAATTCATAAAGGTCGCTGCTCCTGCATCAACAGCAGCTTTAAAAGGAGGCAAGTAGGTTTCCCACAAGGTTCTTTCGCTTATATCAACTGAATTGTAATCTCTTCCTCCAATTGCTGCACCATAAGCGGCAAAATGTTTTGCACAAGCTAAAACAGAGTTTAATTCACCTAACTTATCCCCTTGAAAACCTTTCACTCTTGCATAAGCAATTTTTGATCCCAAAAATGTATCCTCACCAGCACCTTCCATAACTCTTCCCCATCTTGGATCTCGAGATACATCTACCATTGGAGCAAATGTCCAATGAATACCGCTTGCGGCTGCTTCGCGTGCTGCAACTCTAGCTGAAAGTTCCATTGCAGCTAAATCCCAACTGGCAGCTTCTGCCAAAGGAATAGGAAAAGTTGTTTTGTATCCATGAATTACATCAAGACCAAAAAGTAATGGGATTTTTAAGCGCGATTGCATCGCTAACTCTTGATATTGTCTGGTATATTCTGCACCAAGAATATTTAGCATTGAACCTATTTTTCCTTGTTTTATTTCTTCTTTTTTATTAGGATTAATAGTTAATGGTCCCGTTAAAGTATTATCCCCAGTATATTGATTTAATTGACCAATTTTTTCTTCTAAAGTCATTTGTTTCAGAAGATTTTCTACTTTTTTATCAATAGTACTATTTTGTGCTGAGACAAAAGAATACAGTATAAAAAAACCGATAGATAAACTTTTTTTCATTGTAAATTTGCTTTTTTATTTTTTAAATTCGATATAATTAACTTTAAAATCGCCTCCTTTTACAAATTGCATTCTTAATTTATTTTGTCCTGTATTAAGCTTTACTTTTCCAAAAGAAGCATTTTGCCAAACTGGAGATTTATCATTTCCTTCAATTATAACTGAGCTTGAAATTACATTTCCATCAGCATCCGATAAATAAATTTCACCACTTGTTTTACCTGCTAGATATCGAATTTCAACTTCAACGGATTTTGCGCTTTCAAGTTCCACGGTATATTGTAACCATTCGCCATCTTCAATATAAGAAATTTGATAACCATTGGTTACTTTATCATTACATTCTTCAATATCAACGGCGTCGTTACGCATTTTATTGCTTTTATTCCAATGTGTACTTTCATTAGAAGAAACCCAATAATTATAAGCATCTTTATCAAAATACGCCTGATTTATTTGTCCTAAATCAAACTCTGTTGCAAATACTTTTCCTTGAAGTTTATGTCTTTTAAAGGGTTTAGTATCCGTAGAGTTTACTTGTCTAAACATAGCATCGATTACGTCTGTTTTCACTTCAACTCTACTCATTTTGTAATTTTCGGCTACTTGAAATAAAATTTCTTTGACTTCTTCTTTACTAGGTTTATTGGTTCCTTTTTCCCAATAATGCAATAATTTATCATAACCTTTTGGTTGAATAACCGAAGTAACTCCAGCAATGTTATCGATTTTTTTCATTGGCCAAAATGCCCAACCAATATTATTATTTTCCATCAATCGGATGGCATCGGTAAACCATGCATTAGAATTTTCGCCACTTTCACCAAGCCAAATTGGAACATTGTATTTTTTTCTATATTCCAAGAACTGGTTTATGCTGGCTACATCATTATAATTCCAATATTTATGAAAACTCACAGCAGTATTATCATCCCAAAGTGGAAAAATTCCATTATAATTATTTCCCCAACAGTTTCCTTCAATAAATATCAAATGATTATTATCTACTTCGCGAATAGCTTGCGTAACTTTCACTTGTAACTCGCGTAAAGGTGAGTTTAGTTTTTCATCACAGCCATTTTTATTGGTTGCTGAAAAATTCCAATTGGGTTCGTTAATAATGTCATAAGCTCCAATCCAAGGACTATCTTTGTAGCGTTCAGCTATTTTTTTCCAAAAAGCAATCATTTTCTCTTGGTTTTCTTTGCTTTCCCACAATGATGGTTTGGTTTCATCATAATCCGAGATATTGGTATCTTTTCCTTGTCCGCCAGGAGCTGCATGTAAATCTAAAATTAGGTATATCTTATTTTCAGTACACCATTGGAGTAAATCATCTGTCATTTTGAAACCTTCATCTAACCAAGTGTTTTGTCCTTTAACGGGTTCCTTTTCAATTGGAAGTGTATATAAATTGTAATGCATTGGCAATCTAACCGAATTAAATCCCCATGCCGCAAGCGAATCGATATCGGCTTTTGTTATTCCGTTATTTTTATAATTTTTATAGAACTCAACCGTATTTTCTTCGCCAATTACATCTACAATTTTTTCTCTAATTTTAAATTGTGGTCCAGCAAATTCTCCAGTTTTAATCATGTAACCTTCTTGAACCATCCAACCGCCAAGACCTAACCCACGAAAAACTAGGTTTTTTCCATTTTCATCAACAATATTTTGTCCATCACGATGAACAAACCCTTGCGCAAAGATGAAGGATGGAAACAAACTGAAAAACAACAATTTTTTACATAAAGTGTTCATATTCAATTTTTGGATTAAGAAAGTTCTCAACTGTTTTCAAATTGACAATTAATATATCAACGTTTGCATTCCTTTGGCTGGAATTTTTACTTCGGTTGCAGCAGTATCAATACATAAATTATAGGTTACTTCTTTATTACTTTGATTAAATACAACAGTAACCATTTTTCCATCAGGATTTAAGAAGGAAGTTGAAAGTAAAGTACTTCTACTTGGAGAAGTACTTACTCTTTTTGCACCTTTAGCAATAAATTTTGAAAAATGTCCAATCATATAATATGATGGAGTAAAAATTAATTGACCAGTAGAAGTATCTCCATGAATTGGAGCAAAACAGAAGTTTTTAACGTGATTTGGTCCGCCAAATTGATCCAATAATATATTCCAATCTGTCCAGGCAACTGTTCCGTTATTGAAATCATTAATCATTGACTTGGCATAACGTTCGCCATTTTTCCAAAGTTGGTATTTTAAAGCATCAAATTTTTCGTTGCAACCTTCAGTAAACATTAAATTTACATCAGGATACATTTCGTTTACTAAGCCAACATTATTAAACATTGGTTCGCCTCCACTCCAATCTTCGTACCAATGAAATCCTAATCCCCAAACGTATTTTTTTGCTTCGGCATCGTCCAAAATCGTACTAGCACGTTGAACCATTAAATCTCTATTATGATCCCAAACGGTTATCTTTTTATTACAAAAACCATTTTTTTCTAATGTTGGTCCAAGATAATTTTTAAGAAAATCTCTTTCTTCTTCGGCTGAGTAAATACATGACTCCCAAATTTGAGTTGCCATTGGTTCGTTTTGAATAGTCAATCCCCAAACTGGAATTCCCTCTTTTTCTAGCGCTTGAATGTATTTAACGTAGTAGTTTGCCCAAGGTTGATAGAATTCTGGTAACAATTTTCCTCCTTTAAGCATGTGATTATTGCTTTTCATAAAAGCAGGTGGCGACCAAGGACTGATGTAAAAAGTTGCATCATTGCCTATCAAATTCATTGCACTTTTTATCAAAGGAAGTTTGAATTTTCTATCCGGTGCAATGTCAAACGTTTTTAGGTCTTTATCGCCTTCTTTGATATAAGTATAAGAACCAGAACTAAAGTCACAACTATTCATGTTAGTTCTCAACAATGTATAGCCAATTCCTTTATCTTTAGAAAAATAAGCCTCAAAAAACTGCTGTTGTTGTTGTTTTGGTAATTTAGCAAAAACCTCAGCGCTAGCATCGGTAATTGCTCCACCAATACCAAGAAAAGTTTGAAATTGTTTATTAGGATTTACAAAAAGACAAAACTGTGTTTCTAATGGTTGCTTTAATTCTGTAAATCGTAAATCGGCAGTTTTTGACATTTTTAAATCAGAACTATCTGCTGATGTATAGACTGTAACCGTTTTATCTTTTGTTGAAAACATCTTCTTATCAGACTTAACTTTTGGTTGCGCAAATCCGAATATTGTTGATAGAAGTAATCCTAAGTATATTTTATTTATCATAATCTGTTTTTTATTACCAAACAAATGTTCCAACAGCTCCAGCATCAAGAGAAACCATTACCCATTTACCGTTGTATTTTATATTAAAAATTTCAAAAGCGTTCCCATCATTTTCTACAATCAGTACTTTTTTTCCAGCAGGAGTTTTAAAAGCAACGCTATTTAAATTTCCGGTTTGTGTTGAAGCAATTCTTTGTGAACCTGCTTGAACAAATTTAGAAGCATGACCAACAATATAAAAGCCAACGTTTTTAGTATAACTTGTACTTCCGTTTACAGTAATTGCACCTTTACAAGTTGTACAACCACCATTGGTATGTGGTCCAAAAGAACCATTGTTTGCTAAATTCCATTCTAATGCTGTTTTACTCCAATTGCGCATTGAACCAATGATTACATTTTTTAAATGCCATTTTAATCACCACCAAAACTTCCTGTAGAAGCTGTGTATTGTTCAGTGAAATAGACATTTTTATTCGGGAAAGCATTGCGAACTGTACTCAAAGCAGAAATATCCCCTGCATAAAGATGAAAAGCTGAACCATCGATAAATGTGTTTGCATTAGAATCTGATAATATTGAAGTTGGATAAGTTGTATTATCACAATTGTGATCATAAATCACAATTTTAGTTGTAATCCCTGCTGATTGAAAAGCTGGTCCTAAATTATTTTTGATAAAATCAGCTTGTTGAGTTGCAGACATAAACATACTAGGATTGTTTCCTGGATGTAATGGTTCATTTTGTGGCGTTATGGCATCAATTCTAATTCCTTCGGCTTGCATAGCTTGAATATATTTTACAAAATACTGAGCATAAGCACTATAATATTGAGGCAGTAAACTTCCTCCTACAGAACTAGCATTATCTTTCATCCAAACTGGTGGTGACCAAGGTGTTGCCATTATTTTAATATTCGGATTGATAGCCAGAATTTCTTGTAACATATCAATCAAATCTGTATCAGCAGCAAGGCTGAAATTTGTTAGATTAACATCAGTTTGACCTGCTGGTATATCGTTGTAACTAAAAACAGTACTACTTAAATCGGATGCCCCAATGCTTAATCGAAGGTAATTGATTGAAATTCCGTTTTCACCATTGCCAAATAATTCTTGAAGCAATTCTTGCTTTTTGGTAGCCGTTAATTGATTGATTACCTCAACACTTCCGCCAGTTAACGTAAAACCAAATCCATCAACGGATTGAAAAGTTTGACTTTCAGAAACATCAATATTGGGAAAGGTATTTGCAGCTGTTGAGAAAGCTAAAATGCTTGTTTGTTTTTGAAGTTTTACCGTTTCATCTCCTTTTGTTTTCCAAAAATCAACTTGATTGGTAATTGGAGTTGGAGTTGGGTTATTGTCATCTCCATCAGAACCTGATGATTGGGCACAACTTGTTACTCCAATTGCTAAAAAAAGGTTTAGTAGTTTAATATATTTTAATTTTTTCATGTATTCTATTTTTTAACTTAATTCCATAAAATCTCCATTAATTAGCTTCTGAAAACTCATCAGAAGCTATTAACGGATTAAGTAACCTAAACTCAAACAAACATTAATTGTAAACTCTCACATAGTCTACTTCTAGAGTAGCTGATGTAAAATTTGGGTCAACTGCTCCGCCAAAATTTCCACCTATTGCACAGTTGAAAATAAAAAAGAACGGATTGTTGAATGGTGTTTCGTTGTTATTATTAAAAGTATGATACAATTGATTATCAACATAAAACTTTATAAATGAAGCATCCCATTCAATAGAATAAAGATGGAAAGAAGTAGTAACTCCAGGAACAACTACAGAACCCGAAACACCATTACCACCAGAGTGATTAGGATAATGTAACGTTCCGTGAATTTTATTTAAATCATTTCCAACATGCTCCATTATGTCAATTTCTCCACAAGCTGGCCAACCAACTGAGTTAATGTTATTACCTAACATCCAAAGTGCAGGCCAAGTTCCACCACCAGCTGGAAGTTTTGCTCTCATTTCAATTTTACCATATTTAACCGAATATCTATCTTTAGTAACAATCCTAGCAGACGTGAAAGCACTTCCATTATATGTCTCCCTTTTGGCGGTAATCTTTAAAACACCATTATCAACTACTACATTTTCAGGACGATTAGTGTAATATTGTAATTCGTTATTTCCCCATCCATTATTACCTGTACCAGTTTCATAACTCCATTTAGAACTATCTGGCGCACCATTAGTATTAAATTCATCAGACCAGACTACTGTAGATACAACATAAACTGTTATATTTACTGTAGATGATATAAATTTATTTCCTTTGTATGCCGAAGCGTGTATTGTATATGTATTGGTACCTGATTGGGTAAACGTATGACTAAAAACTCCGGTAGTAGAATTTATTGTTTGACCTTCAATTAAAACCTTGTAAGACGTTGCATTATCTGCAGTAACATTAAAATTAACAAGACCAGAACCATCACCATTTGGATTAGCTACTGAAGTCCCAACTATATCAGCGTTAATAACTAGATTAGAAGGTGTATCCGATTGGTTTTCGCCACTATCACTGTCACCACTACAATTGATAAATAGTATTGAAATGAAAATAAATAAAATATTACCCGTAGTGCATTAT
>NZ_JACTAC010000199.1 GCF_014486675.1 Flavobacterium macrobrachii | reverse complement strand
ACCAGGATATACCTTTCAATACTATCCAAGTTGGACCGATGCACAAAACGATACCAACCAGATTACCAATATTACTAGTTATACCAATGTATCACCAGCAGTACAAACGTTGGGCGTTCGCATCATCAGTGCACAAGGATGTGTAGGTTATACTACGTTAAACATTAGAGTATTGCCAGCACCAGAGCCAAACACTAATCCAAATGTGCTACCAGCCGTTTGTGAAGATGCAACCACACCAGGACAAGCACTAGTTGATTTAACCCAAAATGAGGCATATATTTTAAACGGCGATCCTAATTTAACGGTAGAGTATTATCCAACGTTAGCTGATTTAGAAAACAATACCAACCAAATCATCAACCCAGCATCAGCATTGGTAGGTGATGCAACCTTGGTAGATGACCCAATT
>NZ_JACTAC010000198.1 GCF_014486675.1 Flavobacterium macrobrachii | reverse complement strand
CCATAAATATACTGTGGTAGAAAATAAATTGAATAGAGAATTTACAGTAATTAAAGAGAATACAGCTTGGGTGTCAGACATCACTTATATCAGAACTGGTCAAGGCTGGTTGTATTTAACTTCAGTAATTGATTTATTTGACAGAAAAGTGATTGGCTGGTCATTAAGCAATACAATGAGAGCAAAAGACACTAGTATCGCAGCTTTTAAGATGGCTTTGATTAATAGACCAATCAAAAATAAATCATTAATTTTTCATTCCGATAGAGGCATACAATACGCTTGTGAAGAATTTGTGTTGGAATTAAACAAGCACAAATCCATAATCAGAAGTATGTCCAGAAAAGGAAATTGTTGGGACAATGCAGTAGCCGAAAGTTTTTTTAAAACATTAAAAGTAGAACTGATTTATCAAAATCGCTATCAAAC
>NZ_JACTAC010000197.1 GCF_014486675.1 Flavobacterium macrobrachii | reverse complement strand
GTTAATCCAATGAATGAATTCATCGATACAAATCTACTTGGTGATTGTACATAGTAATACTGTGGCGTTGGTCCGTTGTCGCTTGTCAATCTTGCTCTAAAAGTATATGAGATTGCATTTAATCCTACTGTTGAGCTGATGTTTGACGTTAAGCTTGCTAAAGTAACTCCACAGCTTGCTGGCGCTAATTTCACTAATGAAATTACTGGGCTAAACACTGTTATGGTATTACCTGCATAAGGTACATTCTCTCCATCAATAACTGCTGCTGCGGTTACTGTGTAGCTAACGTTGTAGTTACGCATGTTTTGTGGTATAGTAACAAAACGTGTTGGCGAAGCTACTTCTTGTGAAACGCCTGTTTGATTGTTTGTAATAGTAAATCTGTAGGTTCTTGTTGTAGAACCTGCATAGCTGTATGGCTGAGCCGAAACTGCTAT
>NZ_JACTAC010000196.1 GCF_014486675.1 Flavobacterium macrobrachii | reverse complement strand
TTGTAAACTGTTGGGATAACTTCCAGTTCAACACAACAAGCTGTTCATGGGTAAACCAAGGTACACAACCGGTACAACCACCAGCTGTAAACTGTTGGGATAACTTCCAATTCAACACAACGAGCTGTTCATGGGTAAATCAAGGAACACAAGCGCCACAGCCACCAGTTGTAAACTGCTGGGATAACTTCCAATTCAACACAACGAGCTGTTCATGGGTAAACCAAGGTACACAACCGGTACAACCACCAGCTGTAAACTGTTGGGATAACTTCCAATTCAACACAACGAGCTGTTCATGGGTAAATCAAGGTTCACAACCTGTACAACCACCAGCTGTAAACTGTTGGGATAACTTCCAATTCGATACTACTTCATGTAGCTGGGTAAATCAAGGTACACAACCTGTACAACCGCCAGCTGTAAACTGTTGGGATAACTACCAGTTCAA
>NZ_JACTAC010000195.1 GCF_014486675.1 Flavobacterium macrobrachii | reverse complement strand
GAAGAAACACTCTACGTAAGAGTAGAAACCAATGCTACTGGTTGTTATGATATTGTTACGTTAGACCTAATCGTTGATCCGCTACCAAATTCCACTCAACCAAGCTATGCACAATACAGTTTGTGTGACTATGACCAAAGCAAAATAGGTTATGAAATATTTAATTTAAGCAGCAAAGAAGCCGATATTTTATTAGGACAAACCGGAATGAGCGTAACGTTCTATCCAAGCTTAACCGATGCACAAAACGATACCAACGCGATAACGAATTTGAATTATGAAAACGCCATTATTTATGTTCAAACGTTAGGAATTCGTATTACAAATGATGCTACGGGTTGTTATGTTGTATCTACGATGGATATTCGAGTAGAACCATTGCCAGAACCAATACCACCAACTACACCATATACGATATGTGATGACAACCAAGACGGTTTTGCTAACTTCATTTTATCGACT
>NZ_JACTAC010000194.1 GCF_014486675.1 Flavobacterium macrobrachii | reverse complement strand
GTATCTCCTGTATGCCAATATTGTACAATAAATTCAGCTAACACTTTAGATCATATTGTTCCAAAAAATGAGTTTTCTGAATTTGCAGTAAATCCTAAAAACTTATTACCAGCATGTTCAGAATGTAATGGATATAAATTAGATAGGTTTAAAAACAATAATGATAGGCTATTTTTAAATTTATACACAGATGCATTACCATCAATTCAATATCTTTTTGTTGATATTCAAATTACTAACGGTGTAGTTGAAGCAGATTACAAATTATCAAATATAAACAATATCAATGTGCAATTATTTAGTATTATCGATAGTCACTATGATAAATTACACTTGTTCAGAAGATTTAAAAGTAAAACAAACACTATTATTAGTGAAATGACTAATGCAATAACTTCAGCTGTTGGTGTTATTTCTAGAGACGCTTTCATACAAATTACATTAGATAAAATTAACAAGGACAAAC
>NZ_JACTAC010000193.1 GCF_014486675.1 Flavobacterium macrobrachii | reverse complement strand
TCAGCTTTGTCTGGTTCATCAAATGAGAAATAGTGCAAAATATGTAACTCATACTGACTTAAGAGAAGTAATGAAGGATTTAAAAGTTGTTTATCAAGCTCCAAGCGAACAAAAAGGTCTTGAAGCTCTTGAACTTGCCAGAGAAAAATGGAATAAAAAATACCCTGCAATATTTAGGAGCTGGGATAAAAACTGGGATAGACTAGCTAATATTTACAAGTATTCACCTCATTTAAAGAGACTAATGTACACAACAAATCCAATAGAAAGTTATCACAGAATGATCAGAAAAGTAACCAAAACTAAAGGTGCATTCTCTTCAGAAAACGCAATCTTAAAACAGGTATACTTAGCTATCATGAATGCACAAACTAGATGGAATGGACAAATTTTTCATTGGTCTGCTATTCAAAATGATTTAAATGCGTACTTTAGTGATAGAATAAAGTGAAATGACACAGTTTATTGAACACTCTC
>NZ_JACTAC010000192.1 GCF_014486675.1 Flavobacterium macrobrachii | reverse complement strand
GTGGAACCAACCAAACAATAACCTTAAGCGCAGCAGGAACAGCTACAATATCAGTAAGTCCAACAACAACAGGAACGATAAATATAGTAAGTGTAGCAAGTTCAGGAACACCAAGTTGTATTAATCCACAAACGAGTAGCATTCCAATCACGGTTTTACCATTACCAACGGCAAGTGTAACGGCCAATCCAACAACGATTTGTGAAAACGGAACCACGACTTTAACCTTTACAGGAACACCAAATGCTACAGTAACGTATAACATTAATGGTGGAACCAACCAAACGATAACACTCAACGCAGCAGGAACAGCTACGATAGTAGTAAGTCCAACAGCAACAGGAACTATCAATATAGTAAGTGTAGCAAGTTCAGGAACACCAAGTTGTACCAATCCACAAACGAGTAGTATTCCAATCACGGTTTTACCCTTACCAACGGCAAGTGTAACGGCTAATCCAAGTACTATTTGTGAAAACGGAAC
>NZ_JACTAC010000191.1 GCF_014486675.1 Flavobacterium macrobrachii | reverse complement strand
TGGATATACTAATTTAGCTTCCAGTTAAAGTTAAGAATAAAATCTTATTTTTAACATATGAAACGAGAAAGAAAAATTTATGATCCAGCTTTTAAGACAAAAGCAGTCCAATTAAGCAATGAGAGAGATAATATTTCAGAGCTGGCAAGAGAACTTGGAATAAAAGTAACCTTGCTTTACAAATGGCGAAAAGAATACGAAGAATTTGGCGAAGGCAGTTTTCCTGGAAAAGGAAACCTTAAACTAACACCAGAACAAGAAAAGATTCAAGAATTAGAGAAGAAGTTGAAAGATGCAGAGCTAGAACGTGATATATTAAAAAAAGCAATCGGCATTTTTTCCAAGAGCGGTCGATGAAATACACGTTCATTAAAAATCATGAATACTTATTTCCGATTGAAAAAATGTGTAAGGTTTTAGAGGTTGGTTCTAGTGGATATTATAAATGGAAAAACAAACCTATTTCAAATAGAACAGTTAGAAAAAATCAGATAAAACAGCAAATAA
>NZ_JACTAC010000190.1 GCF_014486675.1 Flavobacterium macrobrachii | reverse complement strand
AATGATGTAATTGTAAATCCAAATCCTTTACCACTTCAATTATGTGATCCTAATAATGATGGTTTTTCTGTTTTTGATTTGACAAGTTCTATTTCTTCAATAGTTGGTACTACTTCTTACACAGTAACCTATCATGAAACCGTTACAGATGCTACTATCGATGGAACTATTATTCCAAGTCCAGCTGGTTATCCTAACATTAATCCATGGAACCAAACTATTTACATCAGAGTTGAGTCTCTAACTACTGGTTGTTTTGAAATCGTGCCACTTCAACTCATCGTTAACCCAACACCAGAAGCGACGGAGCCGATGGATTATCATTTATGTGATTACACAGGCGCTGTGGGTTATGAGAGTTTTGATTTAACGAGTAAAATAGCGGAGATATTAGGCAGTATCAATGCTACGACACATACCGTTACGTTCTATACTGATTTACCCCAAGCCCAGTTAGGAACAGGCAACATTACCAATGTAGCTGCCTATATCAATGGAACGATAGAC
>NZ_JACTAC010000018.1 GCF_014486675.1 Flavobacterium macrobrachii | reverse complement strand
AAACTTAACTTTAAAATAACAAAGAAAAATAGTTGACACATCTATTTTAATCGTAATATTGCAATATAATTTTTCTATCAAAAAATGGGAACAACAAAAAGTGAGATGTTTACTAAACATCAAAACGAAATAGCTACTATCATCAAAGCACTTGGTCATCCTGCTAGGATAGCCATTCTTGAATATTTGATGAAAATAGATAGTTGTATTTGTAGCGACATAGTGGAGGAATTACCACTAGCCCAGCCTACTATTTCGCAACACTTGAAAGAACTTAAAAAAGCAAATCTAATAAAAGGAACCGTTGAAGGAACCGCTATTTGCTACTGTATAGATGAAAACGGAATTGAAAAACTAGAACGCTATTTTTCTTCCATAGCAAATCAATTAAACGAAAAAAAGAAAAACAATTGTTGCTAAACCCTTTTTTTGAGCAACTCTATCGTAATATTACATTAACACATTATCACCATGAAACTATCAGAAGTAAAAGAAATTTTGTCCACTTTAAATAACGTAACTTTTCAACTAGAAAACGGAACTTTTGTTCCAGAACATTTTCATGTTACAGAAGTTGGAATGATTACAAAACATTTTATTGACTGTGGCGGCGTAATAAGAACAGAAAAAGTAGTCAACTTTCAACTATGGAATGCAAACGATTATGACCATCGTTTAAAACCAACAAAACTTTTAAACATTATTCAACTTTCTGAAGAAAAACTTGGTATTGAAGATGCAGAGGTAGAAGTAGAATATCAAAGTCAAACCATTGGAAAATATGACTTGGATTTTATTGAAAATTATTTTGTTTTAAAAAATAAAACAACTGCTTGCTTAGCCGAAGATGCCTGTGGCATACCTGTAGAAAAACAAAAGAAAAATTTATCTGAACTAACCAATAAACAAAGTTGTACTCCAAACTCTGGTTGTTGCTAATACTCAAACAAAAAAAATATGTTTCTAGAATTGTTAAAAACCATTGAAAGCAATACTGATTTTACTTCCATTGCTCAAGAAAGAAAACTAACATTGCAACCGTTGATTGATTTTATTCAACAAAAAGTGGATTTAAAGCAAGAAGTGAATTTAAACTTTATTTGCACTCATAATTCTCGCAGAAGTCATCTGTCTCAAATTTGGGCACAAGTTGCAGCTAGTTATTATTCCATTGCTAATGTATATTGCTACTCTGGCGGTACAGAAGAAACAGCTCTTTTTCCAAAAGTAGCCGAAACTTTAACCGAACAAGGTTTTACAATTTTTAAAATAGCCGATGGAAACAATCCTATTTATACAATAAAATATAGTGATACAGCCATGCCAATAATAGGTTTTTCAAAAAAATATGATCATCTATTTAATCCCTCAAAATCATTTGCAGCCATTATGACTTGCTCTCAAGCCGATGGAGGTTGCCCTTTTATTGCTGGAGCAGAAAAAAGAATACCTATTACATTTGAAGACCCAAAAGTTTCTGACCAAACACCAGAACAAACCAAAGTTTATCTTGAGAGAAGTAATCAAATTGCAATGGAAATGAATTATGTTTTTTCAATGATTAAATCCTAACACTATGCAACCAAAATTAAAATTTTTAGATCGCTTTTTAACACTTTGGATTTTTCTAGCCATGGTTGTAGGCATAGGATTAGGGTATTTTTTTCCTAATATATCAAACAGTACCAACACATTGACAGCAGGAACTACCAATATTCCATTGGCTATTGGTCTTATTCTAATGATGTATCCACCATTAGCCAAAGTAGATTATTCACTATTACCAAAAGCCTTAAAAGACAAAAAAACAATTGGGATTTCATTATTTTTAAATTGGGTAATTGGCACCTTTTTAATGTTTGGACTAGCCATACTCTTTTTAAGAAATCAACCAGAATACATGTCAGGTTTGATACTTATTGGTTTAGCCCGATGCATAGCAATGGTGATTGTATGGAATGACTTAGCCAAAGGCAATCGCGAATATGCGGCACTATTAGTAGCATTGAACAGTATTTTCCAAATTGTTAGTTATAGTTTTTTAGTTTGGTTGTTCATCAATGTATTGCCCAACAAACTAGGATTAGGTAATTTTAACGTTACCGTTTCTATGAAAGCAGTAACTGAAAGTGTTTTAATTTATTTAGGCATTCCTTTTGCAGCAGGATATTTTAGTCGCTATTTTCTAATAAAATCAAAAGGAATAGAATGGTATAATAGAAAATATATACCCATGATTTCGCCTATCACACTTTATGCTTTGTTATTTACAATAGTATTAATGTTCAGTCTAAAAGGTGATAAAATTATTGCATTACCTATGGATGTAATTCAAATTGCCATTCCGTTGATAATCTATTTTATAGTAATGTTTTTTACAAGTTTTTACATCAATAAATCTTTAAAAGTACCCTACGACAAAAACGCAGCAATTGCTTTTACTGCCACAGGAAACAATTTTGAACTCGCTATAGCTGTTGCAATATCCGTTTTTGGAATTCATTCACCCCAAGCGTTTGTTGGAGTTATTGGACCATTGGTAGAAGTACCTGTGTTAATTCTTTTAGTAAAAGCAAGCTTATGGATGAAACAAAAATGGTATTCTAATTAATTCAAAATTAAAACACCACCAAAAGCTAGACTTAAAACCCCGAAAACTTTGTAACTTTGCGACTTTAAATTGGCAAACTAAATGTACGAGAAAACATATCCAAGCAAACGGTTCAACATCACGTTAGATTTTCTAAAAAAACACATCAAAACTTCGGAAACCATTTTTGATTTAGGCGTTCCAAATCCATTTTCCAAAATCATGGAAGACAATGGTTATAAAGTCATTAACACCAAAGGAGAAGATTTAGACAATGACCAATCCGCTTTACAAAACGCATCTTATGAAGTATTTACTGGTTTTGAAATTTTTGAACATTTACTCAATCCGTATACTGTTTTAGAAAATGTAAAATGTGACAAAGTTTTAATTTCCATTCCGTTGCGCTTATGGTTTTCTCCAGCATATCGAAGCAAAACCGACAAATGGGACAGACATTACCATGAATTTGAAGACTGGCAACTCGATTGGTTATTAGAAAAAACAGGTTTCAAAATTATTGATAGTGTGAAGTTTACTCATCCAGTGAAGAAATTAGGTTTTCGTCCTTTGTTACGTTGGTTTACGCCAAGATATTATTTGGTTTATGCTGAGAAAGTAAAAAGAAATTAGTGAATAGTGATTAGCCAGATGAAATACTACATCATCATTCCAACCTACAACGAAGAAAAGTTTATTGCACTGACGTTACAGTCAATTGTGGAACAAACTGTTTTGCCTTCAAAAGTTGTGGTGGTTAATGATGGTTCAACCGATAAGACTGAAGAAATTATTCAATCGTTTTGTGATAAGCATTCGTTTTTTTCATTAGTAAATAAAACTTCGGACGCAATTCATCTTCCAGGAAGTAAAGTCATACAAGCATTTCAAAAAGGTTTAGAAACCTTGGATGATAATTATGATATTATGGTAAAAATTGATGCCGATTTAATTTTTCCTTCTAATTATTTTGAAACCATTATCCAACATTTCCAATCGGATGAACGAGTTGGAATGGTTGGTGGTTTTTGTTATATCCAGAAAAACGGCGGTTGGGTTTTAGAAAATCTAACCGATAAAGATCATATTCGTGGTGCTTTGAAAGCGTATCGAAAGGAAACGTTTCTACAAATTGGCGGTTTAAAGCCAGCAATGGGTTGGGATACAGTTGACGAATTGCTTTGTAAATTCTACAATTGGAAAGTGGTAACCGATGAAAGTTTGCACGTAAAACACTTAAAACCAACTGGCGCAAGTTATAACAAAGCGGCACGATACAAGCAAGGCGAAGCCTTTTACAGTTTGGGTTATGGATTTTTTATCACCACTATTGCTTCGCTAAAATTGGCAATGCGCAAAGGCAAACCATTACTTTTTATGGATTATATCAAAGGTTTTTGGAAGGCAAAATCAGCCAAAAAAGAACTTTTAGTTACTCGTGAACAAGCCAAATTCATTCGAAATTATCGCTGGAAAAAGATAAAAGAGAAGTTATTTTAAACTTAAAATTAACCTATCAAATAAAATTATAGTATTTTTACTGCTTACTATAAATCAGAATACTGAATACTTATAAAAATGATGCTCATTCGCTATTTATCGCAGATTGGAAAATATTTCTTGATGCTGAAAGAAGTCTTCAACAAACCTACCAAATGGTCGGTTATGAAGGGATTGATTTTCAAGGAAATTGACGATTTAGTTATTGATTCATTAGGAATTGTGGCTTTCATTTCGTTTTTCGTTGGTGGCGTTGTTTCCATTCAAACGGCGTTGAACTTAACCAATCCGTTAATTCCAAAATATCTAATTGGTTTTGCCACACGACAATCGGTGATTTTGGAATTTGCTCCTACCTTTATTTCGGTAATTATGGCCGGAAAAATGGGTTCGTTCATCACATCCAGTATTGGAACCATGCGTGTTACTGAACAAATTGATGCCTTAGAAGTTATGGGTGTAAACTCGTTGAACTATTTGGTTTTTCCAAAAATAATTGCGCTTCTACTCTATCCATTTGTAATTGGAATTGCCATGTTTTTAGGAATTCTTGGCGGTTGGATGGCAGGAGTTTATGGCGGATTTACCTCTAGTGTAGAATTCATTCAAGGACTCCAATCTGAGTTTATTCCGTTTCATATTGCGTATGCGTTTATCAAAACCATTGTTTTTGCTATGATTTTGGCTACCATTCCATCGTTTCACGGTTATTACATGAAAGGTGGCGCGTTGGAAGTAGGAAAAGCCAGTACCGTTGCTTTCGTATGGACTTCGGTAGTGATTATTTTGGCAAATTATATTTTAACTCAATTACTTTTGGCAAAATGATAGAAGTAAAAAACCTAGAAAAATCATTTGGTGATTCTAAAGTATTAAAAGGAATCACAACAACATTTGAAACCGGAAAAACCAATTTAATTATTGGTCAAAGTGGCTCGGGAAAAACTGTTTTGCTTAAAAGTTTGCTTGGAATTCACACCCCAGACAAAGGAACAATTTCGTTTGATGGTAGAATTTATTCTGATTTAACCGATGATGAACGCAGAGAATTGCGCACCGAAATTGGAATGGTTTTTCAAGGAAGCGCATTATTTGACAGCATGACTGTGGAAGAAAATGTTGGTTTTCCATTGAAAATGTTTACTACAAAAACGCCTGCCGAAATCAAAGAACGCGTAGATATTGTTATCGAAAGAGTAAAATTAATTGATGCTAATCATAAAAAACCTTCAGAAATATCAGGTGGAATGCAAAAACGTGTTGCTATTGCCAGAGCAATTGTAAACAATCCAAAATATCTTTTTTGTGACGAACCTAACTCAGGATTGGATCCAAAAACAGCGATAGTTATTGATAATTTAATTCAAGAAATTACTCAAGAATACAATATTACAACTGTTATCAACACTCATGATATGAATTCAGTGATGGAAATTGGCGAGAAAATTGTTTTCCTAAAACAAGGAATTCTAGCTTGGGAAGGTAGCAAAAAAGACATTTTCAAAACCGATAACGAAGCAATTGTTGACTTTGTGTATTCGTCAAATCTTTTCAAAAAAATTAGAAAAGCACAGAATAAAGAAGAAATATAAACAAAAAGAGAACTCGTCGGTTCTCTTTTATTTTATAATTCATTAGCCAATGCAGTAATCCTCTTAATCTCTTGCTCTTTACTTTTTGGATAAATTAACAGAACTCCTTCTTTATCGACAATAATATAATCATGTAATCCATCAACCACAATAAGTTTATTAGCATCTGTCCTAATAATATTGTTAGAAGCATTTTCCATAACAACTTTAGCATTAATTACGCCATTGTTATTTTCGTCTTTGGCTAATTTCTCATGTAATTGTCCCCAAGTTCCAAGGTCATTCCAATCGAAAGTGGCTGGCAAAACATACACATTCTTAGCTTTTTCCATCACTGCATAATCAATCGAGATGTTTTCAGCTGAAGCATAATTATCATTGATAAATTGCTTTTCACTTTCGGTATTGTAACTTTCAAATCCTTGTTGAAACAGCATATTCATTTGTGATTGAAATTTCTCAAATGCTTCTGCTATTGATTTTGCACTCCAAATAAAAATACCTCCATTCCAAAGGAAGTTTCCTTGTTCAAGAAATGATTTTGCCGTTTCATAATCAGGTTTTTCTCTAAACTGATTTACTTTTTTAATACTGTTTTCATCCGTTTTGTCAAACTCAATATACCCAAAACCAGTATTAGGATACGTAGGCTGAATTCCCAAAGTCATCAACGCATTTTCTTTTTGACAAAAATCAAAACACGCTTGCAAATTAGCGGCAAAAGCTGTTTCATCTTCAATCCAATGGTCGCTTGGTGCTACAACCATAACCGCATCTGGATTTTGCTTTTGAATTTTTAATGAAGCATACAAAATACATGGTGCTGTATTTCGCATAGCTGGTTCTAACAAAACTTGCTCTGGTTTAACCATTGGCAATTGTCCTAAAACCAAATTATTATACCGTTCGTTAGTTAAAATCAAAATATTCTCTGCCGGAATTAACTTTGCTAATCGACTGAAGGTTTTTTGGATTAAGGTTTCTCCCGAACCCAACATATCGTGAAATTGCTTAGGAAATTCTGTTGTAGAAACGGGCCAAAATCGTGAACCAACGCCACCAGCCATCAATATTGCATAATAATTTTTGTTCATAGTTACTTTCAGCAAAAAATCAATTTATTATATTTTCTCTTGCTACAAATATATCAATTTCTACAAGGTTTTGATAAAATAATATCAGCTAAGATTTTTATTATCCCGGAATTATTTCAACCTCAGCATTGGCATTAAACAAAAAAGTTCTGCCGGTTTTTACTTCCAAACATTCGTAGCGTTTTACCCGAAGAGCGATTTTTTGAAAAACTCTTCCGTTTTTTATTCTAAATAAACTGCCGCTTGGTACTTCGTGAATAAAATGAATATCAGGCTTTCTTTCGTCAAATTGTTTCAAAGCAAATGCCAATCGAGCATCAGTATCGCTACTTGCTGTTGGATTTCTAAAATGATTGGCAACCAAAGGCAAAACTGAATGTGGAAAAATTTCAGGTCGAATAAACGGAACCATCAGTCGTTGGAACGTACTTTTCCATTCATCACCATGAGGTTTAATCAATCGACCATATTTTTCAAAAGCCACCAAATGTGCAATTTCATGAACTAGGGTTATCAAAAAACGGTATTTATTTAAACTTCCATTTACGGTAATTTCGTGTTTGCCATTTAGGTTTCTACGATAATCACCATGACGCGTTTGTCGCTCGTTCACAATTTTTAAATGAACGGAGTTATTTTTGATTAACTCAAAACAAAGATGAACAGCATGTTCGGGTAAATATTTTGATAAAACTTCGCTCAAATCTTACTAATTTATTATCTTAAATCTTACAAATAAAGTATGTTTATTAAAAACCATCGTCTGGCGGTCTACTTCCATCGTCTGAACGCTTACTTCCATCGTCTGACAATCTACTTCCATCGTCTGAAAGCTTACTTCCATCGTCTGACAGTCTACTTCCATCGTCTGACAGTCTACTTCCATCGTCTGATTGCTTACTTCTATCGTCTGACAATCTATTTCCATCGTCTGAAGTATTACTTCCATCGTCTGACTTTGTATTCCTATCCTAACGACACTATATTTTTATGGTGTTGAACTTGAAACTTGTATACTCTTTCCGTTATGATATTTATTCCCAGTCAATGCAAAGTTAAAAATATAATCCGCCATTTCTGTTGCCGAAATTGGTGCTTCATAGCCTGGAAAAGCTTCTTGCAGCATTTCAGTATTTACTGCACCAAGTGCCAAAACATTAAATGCAATGCCTTGTTCTTTATATTCTTCTGCTAATAATTCCGACAATGTAATTACTGCTCCTTTGCTTGAACTATAGGCTGCTAAACCTGGGAATTTCATACTGCCTTGAATTCCTCCCATGGAACTAATGGTCACTACATGGCTTCCTTTTTGTAAATAAGGCAATGCAATTCTGGTCAAATTGGCAACCCCAAAAACATTTACTTTATACACATTCTCAAAATCAGATTGCGATAGTTCAGCAAAAGGTTTGCTTATTAAACTTCCTGCATTGTGAATGATGATATCGACTTTCTTCCATGAATTTGCTAAGAAATTTTCGACCGAAGTTAAGTCGTTTTCATTAGACAAATCAACAGAGAGACACGTTATATTATTGTTTTCAATTAATGCTCGAGGTGTTTTTCTGGAAATAGCAAGAACTTGATGTCCTGTATTGGCAAATTGCATTGCCAGTTCATATCCTATTCCACGTGAAGTTCCTGTAATGATTATATTTTTCATTCAGCTAAAATAAAAAACCCTTTCAAAATAATGAACTTTGAAAGGGTTAATTTTTATTATTATTACTCTAAACTATACCAATCCTCTTGAAATTACAATGCGTTGAATTTCTGAAGTTCCTTCATAGATTTGAGTGATTTTAGAATCACGCATCATACGTTCTACATGGTATTCGGCTACGTAACCATTTCCACCATGAATTTGAACTGCTTCATTAGCTACTTCCAACGCAATTTCTGAAGCATACAATTTTGCCATTGCTCCAGAATGTGCAATATCTTTACCTTCGTCTTTTTCGCAAGCCGCTTTCATTACTAATAATTTTGCCGCTGTAACTTTTACGTACATATCGGCTAATTTAAAAGCAATCGCCTGATGATTAAATATTTCTTTACCGAATGCTTTTCTTTCTTTCGAATATTTCAAAGCAATTTCATATGCGCCAGTGGCAATTCCTAAAGCTTGTGAAGCAATTCCAATTCTTCCGCCATTTAAAACATTCATTGCAAATGAAAATCCAAAACCATCTTCACCGATTCTATTTTCTTTTGGAACTTTCACATCGGTAAACATCAACGAATGCGTGTCGCTTCCGCGAATTCCCATTTTCTTTTCTTTTGGACCAATATCAAAACCTTCCCAACCTCTTTCTACTATAAATGCGTTGATACCTTTATGTCCTTTTTCTACATCCGTTTGTGCAATTACCAAATAAGTCGAAGCTGTTGAACCATTAGTAATCCAGTTTTTCGTTCCGTTTAACAAATAGTAATCGCCTTTATCGATAGCGGTTGTTTTTTGAGAAGTTGCATCACTTCCAGCTTCTGGTTCTGATAAACAAAAAGCGCCAATAACTTCACCTTTGGCTAACGGAACTAAATATTTCATTTTTTGCTCTTCCGAACAGTATTTTTCCATTCCAGCACAAACCAAAGAGTTGTTTACCGACATAATAACGGCAGCTGAAGCATCAACTTTTGCAATTTCAGTCATTGCTAAAACATAGGAAACGCTATCTAAACCTGAACCTCCATATTTTGGATCGACCATCATACCCATGAAACCCAATTCTCCCATCATTTTCACTTGTTCGGTTGGAAACTTTGAGTGTTCGTCTCTTTCGATTACACCTGGCAACAATTCCGCTTGAGCAAAATCTCTAGCTGCTTGTTGTATCATTAAATGTTCTTCGGTTAAATTAAAATCCATATATTTTGTTGATTTTGATGGTTGTTTCTTTATTTTTGATGGGCAAAAATAGAATATTAAAGTTAAAATTTCAAACGATTTCGTAAATTTAGAACATGTTTAAAGAAAGTTACAATGTATTGGGAATTATGTCGGGAACATCGCTTGATGGTATTGACTTGGCGCATATTAATTTTACTATAAAAAACAACCGTTGGAGTTTTACTTTGTATGAAACCGAAACAATAGCTTACAATTGTAATTGGTTAAACAAACTAAAAACTGCTGTTGATTTTTCTGCAAATGAATTAACAAAACTCAACGAAGATTATACGCTTTTGTTGGGAAATACTATAAAATCGTTTATTAAAAAAAACAAAATAACCAATCTTGATGCCGTATGCAGTCATGGTCATACTATTCTACATCAACCTCAAAATGGTTATACGTTACAAATAGGTAATCTTCCCGAGATTGCTGAAATAATTGGCGTAACAGTTGTCTGCGATTTCAGAGTTCAAGATGTAAAACTTGGAGGACAAGGCGCACCGTTGGTTCCAATTGGTGATAGAATTTTATTTTCTGAATATGATTATTGTTTGAATTTAGGCGGATTTTCCAATATTTCATTTGAACAAAATGGAAAACGAATTGCCTTTGACATTTCACCAGTTAATACCGTTTTGAATTTTTATGCGAATAAATTAGGTTTGGCGTATGATGATAAAGGCACTATTGCCCGAAGTGGCGAATCTGACCTCAACCTGATGGAAGAATTGGATGCGTTGGCGTATTATCAAAAACCATTTCCAAAGTCATTAGGATTTGAATTTGTAAAAACTGTTGTACTGCCTTTAATGGAAAGCTATGACATAAGTATCGAAGATAAAATGCATACGTTTGTCAAGCATATTGCCAAACAAACGGCATTTGCTTTACCTGAAAGAAATGGAAAAATGTTGATTACCGGCGGCGGAACGTACAATGATTTTCTACTGGAATCCATGCAAAATTATTTACCCGAAATGAGCCTTGTAGTTCCCGATGCCAAAACGTTAGAATACAAAGAAGCGCTGATTTTTGCCTTACTTGGCATTTTGAAACTCCGAAAAGAAGTTAATGTTTTAAGCAGCGTTACGGGTGCGAAGAAAGACCATAGTAGTGGAAAAATTTATCAAATCTAAAGAATATGATAGGCTAAAACTTTCTGCACATCGTACACATTAACCGAACGATTAAACTGTTTTACAACGCTTGGATTTAGTTCGCTAGAAACCCAAATTTTCAATTCTGCATCAAGTTCAAATGTTCCGGCGGTTTCGATGCTAAATCTCGTTATGCTTTTATAGGCAATTGATTTATATTCTACTTTCGAACCTGTAATACCTTGTTTTTCAATTAAAATCAATCGTTTTGAGGTAAAGATGAACGTATCTCTAATCAGTTTAAAACCTAATTCTACTGTTTCGCCATCAATTAAAAGTTGTCCATATTGTTTGATTAAATCTTCTTGATTCACTGAACCTGCATTGCCTAATAAGGCTGAAAAAATTCCCATAGTTTCTTTTTTATATTTTAAGTACTGCTTTGTACAGTACAGGCTAATATACAAAAAACCCAATTAAGTTCTAATTGGGTTTTTATGATATTAATTTTAATTTATTTAGGCTAACATCGTCACTGGATTTTCCAAATACTGTCTAAGTGTTTGTAAAAATTGAGCTCCTGTAGCACCATCAACTGTTCTGTGATCACAAGCTAAAGTTAAGACCATTGTATTTCCAACTACAATTTGACCATTTTTAACTACTGGTTTCTCTTCAATTGCTCCAACAGATAAAATTGCAGAGTTTGGTTGATTAATGATAGAAGTAAACGACTGAATTCCGAACATTCCTAAGTTAGATACCGTAAAAGTACTTCCTTCCATTTCGGCTGGTTGTAACTTTTTACTTTTCGCTTTTCCGGCTAAATCTTTTACATTTCCACATATTTGAGACAAGCTCATTTGATCTGTAAAACGCAATACTGGAACCACTAATCCGTCTTCAACAGCTACTGCTACACCAACATTCACATGATGATTAATAGTTATAGCATCTTCTTTCCACTGTGAATTTACTTTTGGATGTTTTTTCAATGCCATTGCACATGCTTTGATTACCATATCGTTGAAAGAAACTTTAGTATCTGGAACCGAATTGATAACTGCTCTAGATTTCATAGCTTCGTCCATAGTAACTTCTATCGTTAAATAGAAATGTGGTGCTGTGAAAATTGATTCTGATAAACGTTTCGCAATAGTTTTTCGCATTTGCGAATTTTTGATTTCTTCAGAAAAAGTTTCTCCTGCTGGAACAAATGGTTTTACCACTGCAGTTGTAGCTTCTGTTGTACTCGGTGTAACAACTGGTTGGGATTGACTTGGAGCAGCAGCTGATGGTGTGAAATTCTCCACATCACTTTTTGTAATACGCCCGTTTTCACCTGAACCTTTAACTTGAGCAAGATTAATTCCTTTGTCTTTTGCTATTTGTTTAGCTAATGGCGAAGCGAAAATTCTTCCACTGTTTATGGTTTCTGCAACTTCTGTTGAAGCCACAGCAACATTTGAAGTAGTTGTTTCTTCTGAACTTTTTGCTGGTGCAGCTGTTGTTGTTCCACCTTTTTTAAAGTTTTCAGCAACTCCTGTAATATCTGTTCCTGCTGGACCAATAATTGCTAAAACGCTATCAACTGGTGCTGATTGTCCTTCGTTAATTCCAATATACAATAAAGTACCAGCATTGAATGATTCAAACTCCATTGTAGCTTTATCGGTTTCGATTTCCGCTAAAATATCACCTTCCGAAACTTTATCGCCAACTTTTTTCAACCAAGTTGCAACAGTTCCTTCGGTCATGGTGTCGCTTAGACGTGGCATTGTTACCACTACAACTCCTTTTGGTAAAGCAGTCGGTTGACTATTATTTGATGAAGTTTGTGCTTCTACTTTTTCTTCTACAACTGTCGTAGCAGCTTCAGTTACAGTAGCTGTTCCTGAAATTAATCCAGAAATGTCTTCTCCTTCTTTACCAATGATAGCAAGAAGCGAGTCTACTGCTGCCGTTTCGCCTTCGTTAATTCCTATATATAATAAAGTACCTGAATTGAATGATTCAAATTCCATGGTAGCTTTATCGGTTTCAATTTCTGCTAAAATATCGCCTTCCGAAACTTTGTCGCCTACTTTTTTCAACCAAGTAGCAACCGTTCCTTCCGTCATGGTGTCGCTTAAACGCGGCATTGTTATTTTTGTTGCCATAATTATAGTCTATGAGGAATGAAAGGATAATTTTCTTGTTCGTAAACCACATCATACAATTGTTGTGCTTCTGGGAAAGGAGATTCTTCGGCAAATGTGGCACATTCTTCTACTAAGTCTTTTACTCTTTCGTCAATCAACTCAATTTCAGCATCGGTAGCATAGTTTTTTTCTTTGATAACATCCAATACTTGAGTAATTGGATCTATTTTTCTATACTCATCAACTTCTTCTTTTGAACGATACAATTGCGCATCTGACATAGAATGACCTCTATAACGATACGTTTTCATTTCTAAGAATGTTGGTCCTTCACCACGACGAGCTCTTTCCATTGCTTCGTGCATTGCTTCGGCAACTTTTACTGGATTCATTCCATCAACTGGTCCGCAAGGCATTTCATAACCTAAACCAAGTTTCCAAATATCAGTGTGATTTGCTGTTCTTTCTACAGAAGTTCCCATAGCATATCCATTGTTTTCACAAATGAATACTACTGGAAGTTTCCACAACATTGCCATATTGAACGCTTCGTGAAGTGAACCTTGACGTGCTGCACCATCACCAAAATAGGTTAAGGTTACACCACCGGTTTCAAAATATTTATCGGCAAAAGCCATTCCTGCCCCAACTGGAATTTGAGCTCCAACGATACCATGACCTCCATAAAATCCGTGTTCTTTTGAAAAAATGTGCATCGATCCACCCATTCCTTTGGATGTTCCTGTTACTTTACCTAAAAGTTCTGCCATTACTTTTCTTGGATCAACACCCATCCCAATTGGCTGAACGTGGTTACGATAGGCAGTAATCATTTTGTCTTTTCCGCCTAGATTCATAACATGTAAAGCACCTGCTAAAACAGCTTCTTGCCCATTGTATAAGTGTAGAAATCCTCTAACTTTTTGTTGAATATAAAGTGCTGCAAGTTTGTCTTCAAACTTTCTCCAAAATAGCATGTCTTCATACCATTTTAAATAAACATCTTTTGTAATTTCTCTCATCTGATTATTCGCTAAAGCGCTTTTTTAATATTTTTACTAGTAATAAAAGCAAATAGTTTACTCACACAAATTTGCGTCCCGAAAACGTCGGAATGCAAAAGTAAAACATTCCGAGTAAGAAGTAAAATTTAAAACTGTAATTTTTACCTTTTTACAAGAAGTTTTTATCAAAAGTAAGTGGTAATAAATTCGAAATCGATTTCGATAAATAAACTTCACCTCTTTCTCCCATGAAATAAATTTCTATAGGATACTCTTGTTTAAACTCATACTCCGAAATAGATTGGCGACATGCTCCACATGGCGGAATTGGCGTGGTTGTTTTATTAGTATCCGAAGCTGCTGAAATTGCCATTTTTACAATTTTTGCTTCAGGATAAATTGCTCCCGATTGAAAAATTGCTACTCGTTCTGCACAAAGTCCCGATGGATAAGCTGCATTTTCTTGATTAGAACCCAAAACTACTTTTTCATTATCAAGTAAAAGTGCAGCTCCAACTCTAAATTTGGAGTATGGCGCATAAGCTTTTTTTCGAATTTCAATGGCTTGTTCCATTAATAATTGTACATCTTGAGGAAGTTCTGCAACCGACTGATACACTGTAAACGAGGTATTGATATTTATTTCTTTCATTATGTATAGGGGAAAAAAAATCCAAATTTCAAAGGAGAAATTTGGATAATTATTTTACTTTATTTTTTATTAATATTCTTCGTATTGATCACCGAAGTTAAACGTCAATGAGAAACGAAGGGTGTTTTCTAATGGATTTTTCACTTTTGATGCTGAGAACAAATAAGAAACATCTATTTTAACTGTGTTGTACTTAAATCCTGCTCCAAGTGAGAAAAATTGTCTTGCTCCTTTTAATGGGCTTTCGTGAAAATATCCTAATCGCATAGCAAATGAGTCTTGATATAAATATTCTGCTCCGGCTGAATAGGTTAACTCTTTTAATTCTTCGCTAAATCCACCTGGCGCATCTCCAAAGGATTTAAAAACCCCTGAAACCCAATTTACTCGATTGTAATCACCTATGACTTGATCTCTTTCAGAAGAAGTTATTTCTCCATCTCCGTTAACATCAAGTTTTTGAGGTGTTGGAACTAGTAATTTTGTCACTTCAAGATTTAACGACACCTTATTGTAATCATCAAAAATAAAATCAAAACCACCGCCAATTCTCATATTGGCAGGCAAAAAGTTAGCACTATTGTCATCAGATGTACCAGCATCATAATTAATTTTTGGACCCATATTTTGGAAATTAAATCCTGCTCTCCATCTTCCATTGAAATCGCCATAAGCATCTTCTTCCGATTGATAATAACCTGCTATATCGAATGCAAATGTACTGGCTGGTTTTGCATCTCCGCCTGAACTTTCCGTAGGAATTCTTAACTGTGAACGAATATATCTTCCTGCTACTGACATAGAAAAACGCTCACTTAATTTTAAAGCATAAGAACCATCTAGAGCTAATTCAAATGGTTTTACCACCTGAGCTACATCATCAGCGTTTTGACGTAATTCAATTTCGCCTAATCCAAAATAACGCAAACTTCCAGCAAATGCACTTCTTCCTTCTTCGCCAAATCTATTGTAATAAGTAACTTGACCTAATGAAATATCATTTACTAACTCTGTTAAATAAGGTGTATAACTAATTGAAAAACCTTGTTTGTCTAATGCAAAAGCATACTTTGCTGGATTCCATTGTTGAGAATAAGTATCCGGAGATGTTGCCACGCCTTGATCACCCATTCCAGCAGCACGTGCATCTGCCGCAATTAAAAGAAACGGTACTCCTGTAGTAATAACACGACTGTCATCTTGGGCTTTAACTAATTGTATAGTGGTTAGTAGTAATAAAACAGCAATTTTTTTCATTTTAATTTTATAAAAGTTAACAAATATATGATTTTCCTATAGGATTACAAGTTTTTCTATTTTTTCTGCACGTTTATTCGACAAAGTGGATTTTACAGTCAACTTATACACATAAACACCTTTTCCAATTCGATCGCCAAAATCATCTTTTCCATCCCAAACAATATCTCTCGACAAAAATCCTTCATTGATTACAGTTTGATTTTTTGTCCAGACAATTTTTCCTGTGATAGTCATCACTTGAACTTGAACTTCCAATGGCTCAAATGGCCTGTTGTGAGAAAACCAAAACTCAGTATAACTCACAAATGGATTAGGGTAATTAAGTACGTTTTTCAAAGTTACAGAGTCATCACCAACAACAACAAACTGTATTTCTGCAGTGATTGGATTATTGTAAACATCCCAAGCTTTGAAAGTTATGGTATGCAATCCTGGTGCCAAATCTCTGTAAGGAAAATAAACTCTACCTCTTGTATGATTATCTAATTCTGTTTGATAATAATCATTCATTATATAGGGATTGGTTTCATCTCCATCCAAAATCCCAACAATATCATGGCCAATTCCACCTGCTGTATTTATTCCATTTTCATCCTGCAAAAGCGCCAATAAAAACGGTGATGAATTTGTAATACCACCATTTACAAAAGTTTCGTCGTTCATATATAATCTAACGGTTGGACCAGTATTATCTGCAACTGCATTCAAATTTACTCCTCCAATTTTTATATCCGTATTGTATCCTGTCTTATCTAATCGTATTTGATTTCTTTTGGCATAAAAACTTATTCTTCCATTTTCTACTGGAACCCTTATATCTCGTGGAACCACAAAATTAATCTCAAATTTACCATTAACAACAGAAGCATTTCCTCTAAAAATAGTTTCTCCTAGTATATTAAAGTTAATTGGAGGACTCAGAAAATCATTATTTAATGTTGAGCGAGTTATTTGTTTATCATATATATTGATTGCAATCTCTCCATTGTAAGTAGTTAGCAAACTTCCATTATCATCTTGAACTTCACCAGTAATTTTCATTGGTGCCAATGATTGAAAATCAGGAATGGCATCAGTAATTGGAATATCGTTTACTTTAGTCAAAACTACCTTTGGTTCAGCCATTGCAAGTTTTATTGCTGGATCACCTAAATAAAATACAATATTAGTTGATGAATTAGGGTTAAAATTCTTAGCCAATCGCAAGTTTTCAGCAATTGAATTTTGATTAGTTCCATTATATGAAAAAACATATTCAGCCAATTTGTTATTGAAGATTTCGGCTGGACCTTGAAAAATGGATCGTACAGTTGTAATCATAGATATTGCACCACCTTTTGGATTCCAATAAGTATATTCACCTGCTGTTGGTCGTGTTGGATTATCAAATCGTGAAAAATCGCACGTTATTGTAATAAATAAAGGATATTTATATTGATTACTCAAATTTTGACCATCTGATTTTTCCCAAATTCTTTCTCCCGAAAGCCCATCTTCTCCTCCATGCCCTAAGTAATTAAATACCAACGCACCTTTTTCAAATGCTTCAAAAATTTCTTGACGAGCTTTTGGGTATCTTTTTCCTCCTGCTGATGCCTCTTGAACATAAGAGTCCATCAATATTTTTTTGACATTTACAAATGGTTTTTGAATTACTATTGCATCTGCCAGTGCATTTTGTCTAAATTGAAGAGTAGCATCTGATATTTTATCAGAATCATCTGATATCGCCACATAATTATTTCGCCAATTTCCATAAGATTTAATATCATGATATTCTATCACTTTATTAACCAATTCATCAGCTTGTTGAGCAGAATTTGCAATCATTCTTCCGACAGCAATATCTAAACCTTTGATTGAATTAATCCAGCTGCCATTTTCAGAATAATAATCTATTCTACCTTCTTCGTCATCCATTAACCCAAAAAAATCATCGGAAGCAAATGAAAATTCTCCATCGGTAAAACTATTTGCCGATTGATAAATGGGAACAACATTAGTATTTCGTTGAATTCTATCTTTAAAATCAAATGAAGCATCTCCAAAAAGATTTAGATACTTTACTCTTTTATCTGACGATGAAGCGTTATGATAAACATATTTAACAAAATTTCTAATAGCTCCAACATCTTGCTTTCCTGATGAAAATTCCTGATAAATAGACTCAAGTGTAATTACTTTTACATTCATCTGAGAATAGTTTCGATGAAAATTAGCTAATTTTTCAGCTTGAGTAGTTAAATTTTTCGGCGTAATAATAAGGTAGTCGATATCTTGAAACTGACCTTGAGTATTTTTAAAAACTGTTCCTTTTAGATTTTGATTTTCTACTTTCGACTTCGAATCTTTTAATGGAGAATAATAATCATTACTATCTACAGCTATATACTTTTTTAATTCCCCAAGATTGGCTCTAAAAGCAAATCCACTTCCCGAAGTATTTTCGATTTTTTGTACATTATATATATCTGTAATATCCCAAACTTGATTAATCGAAGTAGCATTGGAAATTTGATACTCGCCAACACCAATATTAGCTTCGGCTTCGGCAGATTGAAAACGAAATTGCTTGTTGTAACCCTTTAAATTTCGTTTGGCTTTCACCCGGATAAAATTCAAATAGGCTTTTGAATTAGGAACACCATTATCATCATATTTTATTTTAATCTCAATATTATCCGAACTTAGTGGAATAGCATTTTTTATACTTGCATTAATAGCTTTAATACTACTATCTGGATTTAGCGCAGAAAAAGACTGACTTCCTAAGGCTTGACCATTAGCTTCAGCAGAAAAAACAGTTACAGCCGAAGATTGTGTTACAAAGTGCATATTAAAATCTACTGGTACTGTGGTAACTAGATTAGGAAATAAAAAATCAAACGTTCTTTCATCAGTAATCGAAAACGATTCGCCAAACCAAATTCTACCCAACTCCAAAACATTAGTATTATCAACTTCATGAAATTGATAATCATCAAAAGTAGTAATGGTTGTGGTTGGATTTGTAGTGGGTTGCGGCATTTCGGGAATTCTTTTCCCTAGATCACCTCCAAAAGTAACATAATAATAAGACTTATCTTCGTATAAATTCAAATTGGTAAAATTTTCTTGACTCCAATTATCTACTCCTTCGGCATAAAATAAAATGTAATCTTGATTATCAAAAACACCATCGTTTTCACCAACAAACTGAACTGCATTTTCAGCTAAATCAATCGGATAATATTCTGAATTTTGTAAAGGAACCATTCGCCCACCATTTCCATAAATCTTAATTCGTCTAGGATCAACATTTGTATTTAAGCCTATGCTTTGAAGAAAACTTCTTGTAAGTCGATAAACACCCGATTTTTTTACATAAAAACGATACCAATTACCAGATGCTAAAACTGAATTTTCAATACTAAAGTTGGATTGTGTTGAAAAAGCAGTTCGATTTGCTGATTGATTAATTCTGTAGGAAAAAGAAATAATTTTTTTATAAACTCCATTTTCATTTACAATAGGAGAAACAAAAAATTGAAGGTAAAATTTATCTCTAGCACGATACGTTTGAGACCAATATTTCAAAGTTGAAGGTAAATTCCTCTTCGATACATCTCCAAGTTCGCTCTCATTAATTGATTCATAAACTACATTAGAAATTTCTAATGCACTTTTTTCATCAAAAAGAGATGATGTTGAAATAGTTTTAAAAAAAACTACGCTATTTTCCACCGCATTAAATTGAAAATTTTCAACATTAAACTGTGGTAACAGATAGGAGTTATCTCCAATAGTATAGCTTGAATTTGACTTCCAAACAATGGAAACCGTGCCTTGTTCTTGACTGAATCCAACAAAACACACCAAAAAAAACAATAAAAACAGTATATTCTTTCTCATAACAATTAATAGAACGTAATTATACAAAAAATATTGTGTATTTTTTTTTAGGATAACACAATAAAAAATATATTTTTGCGTTTATATAATAAGCTCACAATTTTTAAGAGCGAATTTAGTATTAATTTAAAAAAGATGTTGCAAATTAAAGGTTAATTCTTAAATTGCGCCACAAATTAGTTACCTACTAAAGTATGAAAACAAATAAAGTTATGAATACTAGACTACTACTATTGTTAGCATTAACAATAAGTATTACATCTTGTAGCAAAAAATCGGACTCAAAAGGTGGTTCAAAAGCTACTGGATGGAAAATCAACGACAAAAAAGGTGGTTTTCAGTATGCCTCAAAATTTAAAAAACAAGCTACTGGTCCAGGACTTGTTTTAGTAGAAGGTGGAACTTTTACCATGGGTAAAGTTCAAGATGACGTAATGCACGATTGGAACAACACTCCAAATCAACAACACGTCCAATCATTCTACATGGATGAAACCGAAGTTACCAACATGATGTATATGGAATATCTTGATTGGTTAAAAAGAGTTTATCCTCCAGACCAAGAAAACTACAAAAACATCTATGAAGGTGCATCGCCAGATACATTAGTATGGAGAAATCGTTTAGGATATAACGAAACGATGACCGAAAACTATTTAAGACATCCTGCTTATGGAGAATATCCTGTAGTTGGGGTTAACTGGATACAAGCAACTGAATTTTCAAGATGGAGAACCGATCGTGTAAACGAAAAAATCCTTGAAGAACAAAGATATTTGAAAAAAGATGCTAAAGTTACAAATGCAGAAGCTGGAAAGGTGTTTAGTACGCAAACTTATTTAGCAGTTCCTAATCAAGCTGTAGGCGGTGATTCTGAAATCGTTTTACAAAGAGGAAAAGGCAGAGGTGCTGTTAAGAAAAGCTCAAGTGGAACTGATGGTGGAGCAAATGCACAACCGACTGGCGGAAACGATCCTAAAAACGTATATGCAACAAGAAGTTCAGGTTTAATTTTACCTGATTATAGACTACCAACTGAAGCAGAATGGGAATATGCTGCTGCCTCTGATGTAGGACAAAGAGAATACAATATTTACAAAGGACAAAAGAAATATCCTTGGTCTGGAAGTTACACGCGTTCAGGAAAAAGACAAGTTAGAGGTGATCAATTGGCTAACTTTAAACAAGGAAAAGGTGATTACGGTGGAATTGCAGGTTGGTCTGACGATGGTGCTGACATCACTAACAAAGTTAAATCATACCCACCAAATGATTTTGGTTTATATGATATGGCAGGTAATGTTGCAGAATGGGTTGCTGACGTTTACAGACCAATTGTTGATGATGAAGCAAACGATTTCAACTATTACAGAGGAAACGTGTACATGAAAAATAAAATTGGTGAAGACGGAAAAGTAGAATTAGTTACTGCTGAAAACCAAAAATTCGATACTATTTCAACTGGAAAAATTATTGCAAGAAACTTCCCTGGAGAACTTGCTCAAGTACCAGTTGATGAAAACGAAACGTATTTAAGACAAAACTTTGACAAATCTGACAACAGAAATTACAGAGATGGTGACAAACAATCTAGTCGTTATTTCAAATTTGGAAGTTCTGAAGAAGGAGACGAAAAAGGAAAATTAAATGACAACCAAAGAATGTACGATTCTCCAAAACACAATGTTTCTGTAGATAGTTTAGGTTCAATGGTTAGAAAATATGACAAATCTAACAAAAGAACAACGCTTGTTAATGATGATGTAAGAGTTTACAAAGGTGGTTCTTGGAGAGATAGAGCATATTGGTTAGATCCAGCTCAAAGAAGATATTTCCCTCAAGATATTGCTACTGATTACATTGGTTTCAGATGTGCAATGTCAAGAGTTGGTCCAAAAGCTGACAAGAAAAAATCAGCTAGAAATAAAAGATAATATTTGTTTCACACTACATAAAAGCCCTAATTTTAGGGCTTTTATTGTTTTTATACTTGACACATTATGACTATAGCCGAAATACACCGTTTATTTTTACAATGCACTTCCATCTCAACCGATACAAGAAAAATAGAGAACAACTGCATGTTTGTAGCATTAAAAGGAGAAAACTTTGATGCCAATACCTTTGCCGAAGAAGCTTTAGCAAAAGGAGCAAAATACGTAATAGTTGACAATCCAAAATATGCTACTAGCGATAAAACAATTCTTGTAGAAAATAGCTTAACAGCATTACAACAACTCGCAACCTATCATAGAGAGTTTCTAAAAATTCCAATTGTAGCTTTAACCGGAAGTAATGGAAAAACTACCACTAAAGAATTAATTCAGGTTGTCCTAGCCAAAAAATTTAAAACCAAAGCTACCAAAGGAAATCTCAATAATCATATAGGCGTTCCGCTTACCTTACTTTCATTTTCCAAGGAAACTGAAATTGGAATTGTAGAAATGGGTGCCAATCATCAAAAAGAAATCGAATTTCTATGCGAAATAGCCAAACCTGATTATGGCTACATAACCAACTTTGGAAAAGCACATCTGGAAGGTTTTGGAGGCATAGAAGGTGTTATCAAAGGTAAAAGTGAAATGTACACCTATTTGAAAGCAAACAGTAAAACCGTTTTTGTAAACCTAGATGATGCTATTCAAAATGACAAAACAATCGATTTCAACCGAATAACTTTTAGTCAGAAAGACACTTCCGCAAATGTATTTATCAATGAAATAAGTGCCAATCCTTTTGTAAAAATTAAAACTTTAACTACCGAAATTAATTCACACTTAATTGGTTTATATAATACTAACAACATTAATGTAGCAATAACTATTGGAAATTATTTTGGTGTTTCAACATCAGATATAAAAGTAGCTATTGAAAGCTATATTCCAGAAAATAACCGTTCACAGTTGATTAATAAAGACTCTTACGAAATCATTTTGGATGCTTATAATGCAAATCCGAGTAGCATGAAAGTAGCTTTGGAAAACTTTATCCAATTAGACAAAACAAACAAAATTGCCATTCTAGGTGATATGTATGAATTGGGAGAAGAAAGTCTTGCTGAACATAAATATATCGTTGATTTTTTAACTAAAAATAGCTCTTTTGAATGCTACTTCATCGGAAAATATTTTTTCGAAAATAAATCTGAAAACTCAAACTTTCACTTTTATGAAAGTTTTGAAATGTTCTCAAACTCATTAAGAAATACTAATTGGAAAGATAAAACTATTTTAATAAAAGGTTCACGCGGCATGGCTTTGGAAAGAACTTTAGAATATATTTAAAAAAACAAAAGGCTGTCTTAAATAAACAGCCTTTTTAACAAAAAACAAAACAGGAAAATCAATTCCATCCTCCGCCCAAAGCACGATAAATATTTACCATAGCATTCATTTGAGCCATTTTACTATCTATCAAATCAAATTTAGATTCAAGTGCATCACGTTGTGTCATTAATACTTCCATATAATCAGCTCTTGTAGAAATAAACAAATCATTGGAAATATTTACCGATTGATTTAGCGCTTCAACTTGCTTCGACTTCAAGACAAAATTCTTCTGCATATTGTCTATTTTTGCCACTTGATTGGCTACTTCTATATAAGCATTCAAAATAGTACGCTCATAATTATAAACCGCCTGTAACTGTTTTGCACTAGCATTGTAATACGCCGCTTTAATTGCATTTCTATTGATCAGTGGAGCCGTTAAATCTCCTGCTAAAGAATAAAGTAATGATTCCGGTTTAAAAACATAACTCGGATTAAAAGCACGATAACCAACGCCAGCAGAAATCCCTAATGAAGGATAAAATCTAGCTTTTGCCGACTTAACATCAAGTTTTGCCGCAGCCAACTCAAATTCAGCTTGTTTAACATCTGGGCGATTTTCCAACAACTGAGCAGGAATACCAGTATGAATATCATTAGGCATTAATTCAACAAAAGCTGCGGTACTTCTATCAACCGACTGAGGAAATCGTCCAACAAGCAAATTAATTTTATTTTCTGTTTCAGTAATTTTCTGCCGAATAGCATATTGAAGACTTTGAGTATTCAATAACTGCGCTTCAAATCGTTTAACTGCCAATTCATTTGCCCTTGCAGACTCCTTTTGCAACTTAACTATTTCAAAAGCATTTTCCTGAATACTACTATTCTGCTCTACTATTGCCAATTGATTATCCAATGCCATTAACTCATAATAAGAGTCTGCTATTTCGGCAATCAAATTAGTCGTCATAAAATTTTTGCCTTCAACACTTGAAAGATATCGACTTACAGCGGCTTTCTTTGCATTATGAAGTTTGTTCCAAATATCTAGTTCCCAAGTAGCATAAGCACCAAAAACGTAATCCTGAAGCGGTTCCGGCATTTCCTTTCCAGGTTTAATTTCAGTAGTAGTTTCCATAGCTCCAATATTAGTAAAACGTGAAACTTTATCAACACCTGCTGATCCTTTCAATCCTAAAAAAGGAAGATATTCTCCTTTTCTAGCTCTGATTTCATTTCGACTTATTTCAATTTCCTGCATTGTAATATTCAACTCCTGATTATTAGCAAGTGCCATTTCAATAAGCGCTACAAGTTTTGGGTCTTTAAAATAATCTTTCCACTTTATTTTTCCCGAATTGATGGTGTCTTCTACTACTCCATTCGAACCAAAAGAGGATGGAACTTCTTTGTTCTCATTCCTTTGAATTACAGAAGGAGTCTTACAACCTGAAAATGCAATTACCATACAAATCGCTACTATCTTTTTAAACGTATTATTCATCTTCTTCTGTATTAGTAAAATTAACCATGCTGTGTGCAAATTCTTCTGAAAGCGAGCTATCCTCTTCTCCTTTTATCAGTTTTCTTCCATCGGCTAGTGACCCAAAAATAAAATACAATCCGGGCACAATAATTATTCCAAAAACAGTTCCGAACAACATACCTCCAAGTGCAGCAGAACCCAATGTTCTATTTCCAATTGCACCTGCGCCTGTTGCAATCATTAACGGAATCAATCCAGCGATAAACGCAAAAGAGGTCATAAGAATAGGTCGAAAACGAACCTTGGCTCCTTCAATAGCTGCTTCTAGTATCGACATTCCTTCGTGTCGCTTGAGAACGGCAAACTCTACAATCAATACTGCATTTTTACCGAGTAAACCAACAAGCATAATAAGCCCGATTTGCGCATAAATATCATTTTGTAATCCCATGATTTTTAGCAAAAAGAAGGAACCAAAAATACCAACCGGTAATGACAGCACAACGGCAAACGGAATGATAAAACTTTCATATTGAGCCGCTAAAACAAAATAGACAAAAGAAAGTACAATCAAAAAGATATAAATAGATTCATTTCCTTTATTGGCTTCATCATAAGAAAGACCTTCCCAAGCAATATCATATCCTTTAGGCAAGGATACTTTGGCTACTTCCCGAACGGCTTGTATAGCATCTGCCGTTGTATATCCTTTAGCCGGAAGTCCTTGTATGGCTGCTGAATTGTACATATTGTAACGGGTAATTTCATTCGGACCTTGTGTCTTCACCAATTTCATGAATGCCGAATACGGTACCATTTCATCATGATCATTTTTAATGTACAAATTGAGAACATCTGACGGAAGTCTACGGAATTTAGGATCAGATTGAACATATACTTTGAAAAAACGTTCAAACTTAATAAAGCCTTGTTCATAAGTACTACCTATCAAAATATCAAGATTCTCCATGGCTTTACCTATCGAAACTCCTTTCTGCATCGCCAACTGATTATCGATGACCAATTCATATTGAGGATAATCTGCCGCAAAGAACGAAAACAAACCTGTAAGTTCTTTTCGTTTACCTAAAGCATTCATAAAATCCTTATTTATCTTATCAAAATCTTTGTAATTAACGGTTGTATTTTTATCCAACAAACGCATAGAAAAACCTCCTGAAGAACCAAATCCGGGAATTGCCGGCGGTTCAAAAAACTCGATTTTTGCCCCAAGACCATTTGTTTTTTCTTCCAATTCTTCCATGATTTCAGTAACACCATGATGTCGTTCTGACCAATCTTTAAGGTTGATTAAACAAGTTCCCGCATTTGAACCTCGACCTTCAGTCATAATTTCATAACCCGCAAGTGATGAAACCGATTCTACGCCATCAACATGTTCACAAATTTTCATTAGTTTCTGCGAAACTTGATTGGTTGTTTCCAAAGTTGAACCTGGTGGCGTTTGGATAATGGCATAAATCGTTCCTTGATCTTCACTAGGAATAAAACCAGAAGGTAACGACTGATTCATAAAAAAAGTTCCCACACAAAACACTAATAAAATACCAAACGTGACTAGTCTTCTACTAACTATTGATTTTAAAACCGTTACATATTTCCCCGTTAATTTATCAAATCCGCTATTAAAACGGTCAAGTGCTTTGGAAAGCAGATTCTTTTTCTTTTCATGCCCATGTTGATTTTTCAAAAGCATAGCACACAATACTGGAGTAAGTGTAAGAGCAATTAATGCCGAAATAACAATTGAACTCGCCATAGTAATGGAAAATTGACGATAAAATGTTCCAACTGGACCAGACATAAACGAAATCGGAATAAACACCGAAACCATTACAGCCGTTATAGCAATTACAGCACCGCTAATTTCGCCTAATACTTTTTTTACCGCCTGATAAGGCGTTATATCAGGATGTTCTTCAAACTTAGCATGTACAGCTTCGACGACGACTATAGCATCATCTACCACAATTCCAATAGCCAATACTAAAGCAAAAAGCGTCACTAGATTAATGGTAATTCCAAAAAACTGTATGACAAAAAAAGCTCCAACTAACGAAACTGGAACAGCAAGTATCGGAATCAAGGTGGAACGCCAATCACCAAGAAAAATAAATACAACCAAGGCTACAAGTATAAAAGCATCTCGTAAAGTGTCGATAACCTGTTCTATGGAAGCATCAAGAAATTTGGACACATCATAACTAATTTTATAATCCAATCCCGGAGGAAATGTTTGTTTCATTTCTTCCAATTTGGCTTTTACTTCTTTAATTACATCGTTGGCATTACTACCATAATTCTGTTTTAATACAATAGAAGCCGAAGGATGTCCGTCAAGGTTAGAATAAATATCAAAAAACTCACTGCCCAGTTCAGCGCGACCAATGTCTTTTAAATGAACACTTTCGCCATTAGAATTGGCACGAATAATGATATTTTCATATTCTTCGGGTTCACTAAATCGTCCTTTATAGGTCAAAACATATTCTAGTGATTGTGCTTTGATACCCGAACTTTGTCCAATTCGTCCTGGACGACCAACGATGCTTTGCTCACCAAGTGCTTTCATCACTTCATCAGTAGAAATATTGTAAGCTCTCATTCGGTCTGGATTCAACCAAATTCGCATAGCATAAGTTCTACTTCCTAAAATTTGTGACCTTGCTACACCTTTAATTCGGTTAATCTCCGGAAGCATTTTAACATTAGCATAATTATAAAGGAATTTTTCGTCCATGCTTTTTCCTTCAGAATACAAGTTGACATACATCAACATACTTGGTTGGATTGGCGTAATAACGATTCCCTCTTTTTGTACCAACTCAGGTAATAATGGCATTACTTGATCTACTCTGGTTTTCACTCTAATTACTGCTTGATTGGGATCAGTTCCGGGTTCGAAAATAATTCTCAAAGTAGCTTCTCCAGCACTAGTAGCATCGGTAGCCATGTATCGCATATCTTGAACACCATTAATGGCGTTTTCAAGTGTGATCAAAGTTGATTTTACCAATACATCAGCACTTGAACCAGGATAAGCAATAAATATATTTACCGTAGTTGGAGCAATATCGGGAAACTGAGAAGTCGGCAATTTCTTGATGGCCAACATACCCATAAATACAATCATAATCGAAATCACTATTGCAAATACGGGTCTATGTATGAATTTACTAAACATATATACCTTATTTTAAAATTTTCGATTATTCTGCGTATAATTCTAAATGTGACATCACATATTCCGGTTTCTCCAGCTTATACTCAATCTTTTCGTTTTCTTTTACAAGACGAAGACCTTCGAGAAGAATTTTATCTTTAGTTGACAATCCTTTTATGGCAAAAAGATGAGGCAATTCAGCAACAATCTCAATCTCCTTGGATTGAACGGTATTGTTACTATCAATGATATAAACATATTTTTTATCCAAAACTTCAAAAGTGGCTTTTTGAGGAATAAGTAGTGCTTTTTTCACTGAAACTTCCATTTGGATATTTCCAGTTTCACCATGTCTTAGTAAACCTTTGGGATTCGGAAAAGTAGCTCTAAAAGCTATGTTTCCAGTTTCGTTATTAAATTCTCCTTCGATAGTTTCAACCACTCCAGGATAATCAAATATTTTATTGTTTGCCATTAACAAATTTACTTTTGCCTTCGCATTTCCTTGCAATTTGGCAGTATAATCGAGATATTCTGCTTCGGGAACATTATAATAAACCCACATTTTACTATTATCAGAAAGACTTGTAATTAAATCGCCTTCTTCTATTAAACTTCCCAATCTCACATGAAACCGATCAATAATACCATCAAATGGCGCTCTGATTTGAGTAAACTGCAAATGTAAATTGGTCAACATTAACTCGGCTTTGGCTTTGGACAACTTTGCTTTTGCCATAGCTAATTCACTGGTAGAAACCACTTTATTGTTAGATAGTCTTTCGGTATTTTTATATTCTATTTCAGCAAAATCGGCTTCTGCCTTAGCTTTCTGCATTTCGGCTTCATATAATTTAGGCATAATTTGAAACAACAACTGTCCTTTTTTAACGTGTTGCCCTTCATCTACATAAATTTTTTCAAGATAACCTCTTTCTTGAGCTCTTAATTCAATATGCTGAATAGAGTTAATTTGGGCTACATATTCCTTGGTAATTGCAGTATCTTTTTCTATTGGATTGGTTACCACAAAATGGGCTTCTTCTTTTTTTTCTTCTTTTTTTGATTCGCAGCTTGTATTGCTAAATAGCAAACACAAACCCATAACTATCAGGATTTTGTTCATATTTTTTAAAGTCGTATGATTTTTATTTTTTTTCAGTAGGTGCAATCAAAGCACATGTGCCACACTGTAGCGTAATTGCTAAAGTTTGAGGACTTAAATTTTTAAGAAATTCGTCTGAAAAAAATCAAATTCTGAAGTTTTCAAAAACAATATACAGTCGATTATCCGAAGAAAAAGAACAGAAACTCGAAGATGCAAGTGCCGTTTTTTTATACAACGATAAACGCTGTGCTTTTAAGGATTTTGAATAAAATAAAATGATATTATAACTAGCAAAGTCTTTTGGGATAACTTTCTTAGCAGCTAGTTTTTTTAGTTTAGAATTTTTTTCCTCTTTTTCATCCTCATCACTTTCCTCTTCTGTATCGGTAACTTCAAGAAGTGTTTTTATAAAAAAAGAAGAAGAAAAAAAATTGGCAACAACAAACGATCTGTTCTGATGTTTGGAGTTTTCCTTGTTAGTAGGTTGCGCTTCGTCTAAAATCTCCAACGATGCTTTTGACAAAGGAGTTATCAATACCTCGTGCGTTCGAGCATGAAGTTGAAAACAGCCTCCTAAAAGAATACTCAGTACGACATAATATTGGATAAGCCATTTTTTCATCGAGTTCAAAATTATATAAAGCTTATCATCTGTACAAGTGATTAAAATACAATTCTTAACTATAACGTTTGAATTTCATTCTATTCTATGTTCAAAAATCAAGACCAATCAATCAAAACTCAACAATAGCAAATACTTTTACCTGTTAAGACTATTTGCTTAAAATTTACTTAAAACTAATTAAGTTCGATATTTAGTCACATTCTTCAACATATTTATTGATCATGTAAGTTGTAATTTCTTTTAATTCATCACCAAAAATGTATTTATTAAAACTTTGCATCAAAAAAACTACAAGAAAAGCGATTAAACCTTAACTAATCTCAAATAACTATATATGTCGTGTATATAACATATTTATAATAACTATATAACATCATAAATAATAGAAAAACTAATATCAATCAAATAAAAGAAAGCATTTAAATAATATAAAAAAGATAAAAGTATCATATCATTCCCTAGAACCAACCAATAAATTATAACTTCAAAACACTTTTAAATCAAAACCTTTTGGTTACCTACAATTAAATAGTACTTTTACAATTTAGTAAAAAAACTATTTATTTAGACAAAACTAAAAAACCCAGTACAACATCTCTGTATTAGTAAAATATTTATGCGAACTTATTTCTATCTTTTTACGCTATTAGTTGCTTTCAACGCACAAGCACAACAAACAGAAGTAGACTTTGACGCTGTTGACTCACTCTACAGAGAAGATCAATTTTACTTTAGTGTTGCCTATAGCACTATGCAAAACCAACCTGATGGTTTTAAACAAAGTAAATTTTCACCAGCAATTTCTTTGGGCTTTCTAAGAGATATGCCAATAAATAAAAATAGAACTATAGCCATTGCAGCGGGAATCGGTTACTCATTAAGCATTTACAATCAAAATTTAATTGTGAACAATGAAAACGAAAGCCTTGACTACTTCCCTATTCCAGAAAATGAAACACTAGACAAAAGCCGATTTACTTTTCACTCGATCGACCTTCCGATAGAGTTTAGATGGCGAAATTCTTCTCCCGAAAGCTATAAATTTTGGCGTGTTTATACTGGACTAAAACTAAGTTATGTATTTTACAATCAGTATAAGTTAAATTCATCTATCGGAAATTATTCCATTATAAATAATGAAGATATAAATAAAATACAGTACGGCGCATATATCTCTGTGGGTTGGAATACTGTAAATCTCTATGGATATTACGGTTTAAATTCCTTCTTTAAATCCTCAGCAAAAATAGATGGCAAACCAATTAACTTGAACGCACTCCATTTAGGTTTGATGTTTTACATTTTATAAAAGCAAATTAAGTAGCAAAACCAATTCCTATCAAAAAAAAAGCCAAAGAAATCTCAAACTTATAATAGTTTGTTAATAAACCAATACTATTTGGCTTCACTTCTTAATTAATTATATTTGCACAACTAACAAACTAAACTAATGAAAGATTTATTAAAGAAATTCGAAAATAAGCAACCTGAAATTGTATTCCATTGGAAAGATAATGAAACCGAAGCCGAAGGTTGGACAGTAATCAATAGCCTCCGCGGAGGTGCCGCTGGTGGAGGAACAAGAATGAGAAAAGGACTTGATTCAAATGAAGTATTATCATTGGCTAAGACAATGGAAGTGAAATTTTCAGTATCAGGACCAGCGATTGGTGGAGCAAAATCGGGGATTAACTTTGATCCTAGCGATCCGCGTAAAATAGGTGTTTTACAAAGATGGTATAAGGCTGTTTCTCCGTTGTTAAAAAGTTATTATGGAACTGGTGGAGATTTGAATGTAGATGAAATTCATGAAGTTATCCCAATGACAGAAGAATGTGGTGTTTGGCATCCACAAGAAGGCGTTTTTAATGGACACTTTAAACCAACAGAAGCCGATAAAATCAATAGAATTGGGCAATTGCGCCAAGGAGTAATTAAAGTAATTGAAAACACTAAGTTTTCTCCTGATGTTTTACGTAAATATACCGTTGCCGACATGATTACAGGTTATGGTGTAGCCGAATCGGTAAGACATTTTTATGATATTTATGGTGGAAATGTAGTTGGAAAAAAAGCAATTGTTCAAGGTTTTGGAAACGTAGGTTCAGCAGCAGCATTTTATTTGGCAGAAATGGGCGCTAAAGTTGTTGGAATTATTGATAGAGATGGTGGTTTAATCAATGAAGATGGATTTACATTTGAAGAAATTAAAGAATTATTTTTAAATAAAGATGGCAATAAATTAGTTGCAGAAAATACGATCCCTTTTGAAGAGATCAATCAAAAAATCTGGACCATCGGTGCAGCTATTTTTACTCCTTGTGCAGCTTCTAGATTGGTAACTCAAAATCAAGTTGATGCTATGATTTCTTCGGGATTAGAAGTTATATCCTGTGGTGCGAATGTACCATTTGCTGATAAAGAAATTTTCTTTGGACCAATTATGGAAGCAACAGATGCTAAAGTGAGTTTGATACCAGACTTTATTTCTAACTGTGGAATGGCGAGAGTTTTTGCTTATTTTATGGAAAAGAAAGTACAAATGACCGACGAAGCTATTTTTCAAGATATTTCGTTAACCATCAAAAAAGCACTAGAAAATGCTCATGCAAAAAACCCTAGTTCAAAAAATATTAGTGCAACTGCTTTTGAAATTGCATTAAAACAACTAGTTTAGACAATAATTATTTATTTTTATCGTTAGTATAAATATATCAATCAAATTTAATTAAAGTATATGGGTTTATTTCTTCAGTCCGACTCGCTTTCGGTAGCAAAAGATGCTTTAGCAGAAGCTGTTCCAGTAGAGAAAACAATTTCAATATGGGAATTATTAACTAGTGGTGGAATTGCAGGTCAATTAATTATGATATCGCTTTTTATTATGCTGTTTTTTGCACTATATCTTTATTTTGAAAGATTGATGGCAGTTAGCGCGGCATCAAAAATAGATACTAATTTCATGATGCAAATCAAAGATCATATCTCTAATGGACGAATTGACTCAGCAAAAATGTTATGCGCCTCAACAAATTCTCCTGTATCAAGATTAATACAAAAAGGAATTTCTAGAATTGGAAATAGACTTGAAGATATTAATACTGCAATCGAGAATGCTGGAAAATTAGAAGTTTATAAACTAGAAAAAAATGTAAGTATGCTTGCTACAATTTCTGGAGCTGGACCAATGACAGGTTTCTTAGGAACGGTTGTTGGAATGGTTATGGCTTTTCATAAAATGGCAAGCGGCGGCGGACAAATTGAAGTTGGAGCATTAGCAGAAGGTATTTATACGGCTATGACAACTACAGTTGTAGGGTTGATTGTAGGTTTGATAGCTTACATTGGATACAATCATTTGGTGGTAAAAACGGATAAAGTGGTACATCAAATGGAACTAAATGCTGTAGAATTTCTAGACTTATTAAACGAGCGTAAATAATATGAATTTAAGAGGCAGAAATAAAGTAACTCCCGAATTCAATATGTCATCGATGACTGATATTGTGTTCTTATTGTTGATTTTCTTTATGTTAACATCAACAATGGTAACCACTAATGCCTTGGACTTAGTTTTACCAAAAGCAAAAGGAAAAACCGATAGCAACAAAAGTATTTCCATTAGTATTGATAAAGATTTGAAGTTCTATTTAGATAAAACTCCAATTGAAGAAGCATCGGTAGAAGCCCAGTTATTAGCTGCATTAGGTGGAGATAAAGAAAAACCAGTAATTCTGAGAGCTGAAGAAGGTGTTCCAATTGAAAAGGCGGTCTATGTAATGGATATTGCCAACAGAAATCAGATTAAGATAGTATTAGCGGTAAGACCTAAATAAATTTAGTCATGAAATTTTTAGAAACCCCAGAAGAGAAAAAATCTTTCACTATCACATCAGTAATTTTTGTGATATTGTTTTTGTTGTTTTTCTTTTTTGGACTGACCTACATGGATCCGCCACCAGAAAATGGAATAGCAATTAACTTTGGTACTTCTGATGTTGGTCAAGGGGAAGTACAACCGCTAGAACCTATAAAGTCTTCGCCACAACCAGAGTATTCTAAACCTGAAAAAGCGGTTGAAGAAGATATAGCAACACAAGATAACTCTGACGCACCAGTTATAAAAAAAAGTGAAGTTAAAAAACCAGTAAAAGAGGTAAAAGAAGAAGTAAAACCTAAAACTCCTTCAAAAAACGCCACAAGTGCTTTAGAAAGTTTAATAAATGGTCCAAAATCTACAGGTGTTGAAGCAGGACATGGTAATGATGGTATTCCTGGAGACAAAGGCGATCCTAATGGCGACCGTTATGCTAATAGTTTTTATGGTAATGGAACGGGAAATGGTGCTGGAAACGGAACAAGTTGGGGTTTAAACGGACGTAAGTTAAGCACGCCAGCTAAAGAGGTTCAAGATTGTAACGAAGAAGGCAGAGTGGTTGTTCAGGTTACTGTAAATAGAAGTGGAAATGTAATTGCTGCTAAATATTCAAAAGGAACTACAAATACCAATCCTTGTCTGGTTAATCCAGCATTATCAGCGGCAAGAAAGTTCAAGTGGCAACCGGATAGTAATGCGCCAGAAACTCAAATTGGCTTTATTGTAATAAATTTCAAGTTAGGAGAATAAACTTGGCGTCAATGAACTATCAAGAAACCCTCGATTGGATGTTTTCTAAGCTTCCCATGTATCAAACCCAAGGTGCATCTGCCTACAAAAAGGACTTAACAAATACCATTCTTTTAGCAAATCATTTAGGCAATCCCGAAAAAGATTTGAAATGTATTCATGTTGCTGGTACCAATGGAAAAGGTTCCACTTCTCATATGTTAGCTTCAGTATTGCAAGAAGCTGGTTTTAAAGTAGGACTATATACTTCGCCTCACTTAAAAGATTATCGTGAACGGATAAAAATAAACGGGAAAGAAATTTCTAAGCAATTTGTTTGTGATTTTATAGAAGAAAACAAAGGTTTTTTAGAGCAAAATTCACTCAGTTTTTTTGAAATGAGTGTTGGATTAGCATTTCAATATTTCAAAGAAAGTAAAACCGATATCAATATTATAGAAGTTGGAATGGGTGGAAGATTGGATTCTACCAATATCATTACACCATTGGTTTCTGTTATTACCAATATTGGGTTGGATCATACTCAGTTTTTGGGCAATACACTTGAAGCAATAGCCTTTGAAAAAGCAGGAATAATCAAAAGCAATGTTCCTGTTGTAATTGGGGAATATACCAGCGAAACCAAGCCTGTTTTTCAGTCAAAGGCAGATGAAATGCAGTCGGATATTTATTTTGCTTCCGAATTAATATCTGAAGTTTATTCTTCCGATTTAATTGGGGATTATCAAGAGCACAATAAAAAAACAGTTTTACAGACATTAAAAGTGCTTCAAGAGACGACTTCTTTTCAAATTTCTGAAGAGAATGTCAAACAAGGTCTGCAAAAAGTTGTTATAAACACTGGTTTGCAGGGAAGATGGCAACAACTTGGAGCTAATCCTAAGATAATTTGTGATACTGCTCATAATGAGCATGGTCTAAAAATAGCCATTAATCAGTTAAAAAAAGAAAAGTTTGCTCAATTACATATTGTTTTAGGAATGGTTAATGATAAAAACCTAAATGATATTTTACCGATTTTTCCTAAAAATGTAAAATATTATTTTTGCAAGCCAATTGGTTCTCGAGGACTTGAAACGTTAGTTTTGCAAAAAAAAGCAAGTGAGTTTGGATTAAAAGGAAAAATATATAATTCAGTTTCAGAAGCTTATGATGAAGCTAGACAAAAGGCAACTTCGGAAGACTTTATTTATGTTGGCGGTAGTACTTTTGTGGTTGCAGAAATTTTATAATTTTTTTTCATTTTTGTTTGCAGAATAAAAAAAGTAGTCTATATTTGCACTCGCAATCAGGAACAATACTGAAAGTCACAAATAAGGGCGATTAGCTCAGCTGGTTCAGAGCACCTCGTTTACACCGAGGGGGTCGGGGGTTCGAACCCCTCATCGCCCACAAAAACTCCAATAGAAATGTTGGAGTTTTTTTATGCCTTGTTTTTACTAATTCAAAACCACCTTTATAAATATTCTAACTTTATACTATCTCACAATACAGTCTCTAAAAATATTATTGTGTAGTTAAAATTGAATTTATAGCCAAAAATATAACAGCAACAATTGAGGTAACATTCCACAAACAAAACCAATCGCTAATTCTTTCTTCGTATGTGCTTTCATTTCCAGTCGAGATGAAGCTACAAAACCATTCATTGCAACAAAAAACACTACAGTATTAATAATATTTATTTCCGTGTGAATGCTTAATCCAATGATAAAAACGGTCAAAGCACTCATACCAATCATGTGAATACTTGCTTTTATTTTGGCAAAAAGCAACAAAAAAGCAATAATCGTACTGAACAAACCACCAGAAAAAAAGAAAAAAAGCTCAAAGTATCGATCAATCGTAATGCTTTTTGCGATGAGAATTGACATGAGCATAATTTGCAAAAGCAGCGGAATTTTTCGTTGTGAAATATCCGAAAGCATGATGCTGTCTATTTTTCCAAAAGTTCTCAGTAAATAGAAAAAAGTCAACGGTAATAGAATTGAAATGATGATAATTTGAATAAATAAAACTAGATATTGCGGCAATGTAAAATAGTTGTCATCCAGAACAACATAGAAAAAAGTTCCTAAAAACGGAATGAAAATAGGATGAAAGAGATATGAAAAAACGGGAAGGATTTTTTTCAAAATGAATTATTTCAGACAAATATATGAATTCATTAAAAGTTTATAAAACAAGTTTGTTAGATTTGTTTGGATTAACATTTGAAAGATGAAATTTTCTAAACTATTATTACTAAAAACTATTTTGTTTTTATATGCTTGTACAAATAAAAATGAGATGGAAATTGATTTCTCAAATCCTTTAAAAAAGGAAGATTTCAAAATTGAAATTCAAATTTTAGGAAGTGATGTTAATAGAAAAGTTATATATGATGGAAATATAATTTATGATATTCCAAATGAATATGGTGAAAACGACTGGCATTTCAATTATAAAGATAGTTTGTATGGTTATTTTAGACATTTCAAAAATAATAGAAATGACAAACATAACTACACTTTTCACTTTTTTCAAAAAGAAAACAACATTTTTGCAGAGATAAAAATCAATGGTGCGTCGAAGGAATTGAAAACAATATCGTTTACAAAAAATAAAAAAGACTTTCGCTAAAATTAAATTTTCTTCTGCCTACTGAAAACTGCGACTGAAAACTTTAAATCTTCTTCCTCATTCTAGCTACAGGAATATCCAATAAATCACGGTATTTTGCAATAGTTCGTCGAGCAATTGGATAACCTTTTTCTTTTAAAATATCAACCAATTGTTCGTCGGAATACGGTTTGCTTTTGTCTTCGTCTTCTACAACCGTTTTTAATATTTTTTTGATTTCTAATGTCGAAACGTCTTCACCTTGATCGTTTTTCATCGCTTCGGAGAAGAATTCTTTAATTAGTTTTGTTCCATAAGGCGTATCAACATATTTGCTATTTGCCACGCGCGAAACGGTAGAAATATCCAAACCAACCATATCGGCAATGTCTTTCAAAATCATTGGTTTGAGTTTGGTTTCTTCGCCATCAAGAAAATATTCCTGTTGAAAATACATGATGGCATTCATTGTTACATAGAGCGTTTCTTGTCGCTGACGAATAGCATCGATAAACCATTTTGCTGAATCTAATTTTTGTTTGATAAACTGAACGGCATCTTTCTGTGAACCCGATTTGTCGCGAGAATCTTTATACGTCTGTAACATTTCTTGGTAATCTTTCGAAACGTGAAGCGATGGTGCATTTCTGCCGTTAAGTGTTAATTCGAGTTCGCCATCAACAATTCTGATAGTAAAATCGGGAACAATTTGTTCAACTACACGATTGCTGCTGTCAAAAGAACCTCCAGGTTTTGGGTTTAATTTTTCGATTTCTTCAATTGCTTTTTTAAGTTGCTCTTGAGAAACATTACATGAAGTTAACAGTTTTTCGTAGTGTTTTTTAGTAAACTGATCAAAGTAATTTTCGATTACCGTAATCGCTAAATCTACATATTCTGTAGGTGTTTTATGTTTCAGTTGAAGTAGTAAACATTCTTGTAAATCGCGAGCGCCAACACCAGCAGGTTCAAGGTCGTGAATGATGTTTAGGATTCTTTCAACTGCTTTTTCATCGGTGTAAATTCCTTGCGTAAACGCCATATCGTCAACGATATCCTGAATGCTTCTTCGAAGATAACCATCGTCGTCAATGCTTCCAACTAAAAATTCGGCAATTCCTCTATCGTCATCGCTAAGAATAAAAGTATTCAGCTGATTAATCAAATCTTGGTGAAAACTAGTTTGTGCTGCAAACGGTGTTTCTCTATCATCGTCGTCATCACTGTAATTGTTGGCTTGCAGTTTATAATCGGGAGTTTCGTCGTCGCTTAAATATTCGTCAATATTGATTTCGTCGGCATCAATGCTTTCATTATCATCAAATTCGTCATAATCTTCATTGTTGTCAAATTCGTCTTTTTCATAAATTTCTTCCTCATCTTTACCATTTTCCAACGCAGGATTTTCAATCAACTCTTCTTTCAATCGTTGTTCAAAGGCTTGCGTAGGCAATTGAATTAACTTCATCAACTGAATTTGTTGTGGAGATAATTTTTGAGATAATTTAAGATTTAAAAACTGTTTTAACATTTTATGTTTATGAGTTTATTTGTTGATAAATTTATAATATAACCTTATAAACTTTAGCCTTATAACCTTTTTTAAAATTCCGCATTTTGTGGTGTTCTTGGAAAAGGAATTACGTCACGAATGTTAGTCATTCCAGTAACGAAAAGTACTAATCGTTCAAAACCTAATCCAAAACCTGAGTGAACTGCCGAACCAAATCGTCTAGTATCCAAATACCACCAAAGTTCTTCTTCGTCAATACCTAATGCTTTCATTTTTTCCACCAAAACATCATAACGTTCTTCTCTTTGTGAACCACCAACGATTTCTCCAATACCAGGAAAAAGAATATCCATAGCGCGAACGGTTTTTCCGTCTTCGTTTAATCGCATGTAGAATGCTTTGATATTGGCTGGATAATCAAATAAAATTACTGGACATTTAAAGTGTTTTTCCACTAAATAACGTTCGTGCTCACTTTGTAAATCTGCACCCCATTCGTTGATGATGTATTGGAATTTTTTCTTTTTATTTGGCGTTGAATCTCTCAGAATATCAATCGCTTCGGTGTAAGAAACACGTTTGAAGTTGTTTTCTAAAACGAAATTCAATTTTTCTAACAAAGCCATTTCGCTTCTGTCAGCTTGTGGTTTTGATTTTTCTTCTTCTAATAAACGACCTTCCAAAAACTTCAAATCGTCTTGACATTTATCCATCGTATATTTTATGACATACTGAATAAAATCTTCTGCCAAATCCATGTTGTCATCCAAATCATTGAAAGCAACTTCGGGTTCAATCATCCAAAATTCTGCCAAGTGACGTGATGTATTTGAATTTTCAGCACGGAAAGTTGGTCCAAAAGTATAAATCTGACCTAATGCCATAGCAAAAGTTTCGCCTTCCAATTGTCCAGAAACCGTAAGATTAGTATGTTTTCCAAAGAAATCTTTTTTATAATCGATGTTTCCGTCTTCTGTTCTTGGCGGATTGTCTAATGGCAACGAAGTTACTTGAAACATTTCGCCTGCGCCTTCAGCATCAGCACCAGTAATTACTGGCGTATTTACATAAACAAATCCTTTTTCTTGAAAATACGTATGAACCGCATGTGCAAGAACTGAACGAACTCTCATAATTGCGCCAAACGCGTTGGTTCTAACTCTTAAATGTGCTTTCTCTCTTAAAAATTCTAAACTTGGTTTGTTTCTTAATTGAATTGGGTAAGTTTCAGCATCTGAATCACCCAGAATTTCTAATTTGGAAACTTGAATTTCATATTTCTGTCCTGCACCCTTACTTTCAACTAACGTTCCAGTTACAGAAACTGATGCGCTGGTTGTAATTCTTTTTAAGGTTTCTTCTGGTGTGTTTTCAAAATCAACAACACATTGGATATTATGAATCGTCGAACCGTCGTTCAACGCTATAAATTGATTATTTCTAAAAGTTCTAACCCAACCTTTTGCATTTACTTCTGTGTTCACTTTCGAGCCGCTTAAAAGCGCTTTAACTTTTGTATGTTTCATTTTAAATTTAAAATATTAGATTTCAGATATTAGATTTTTAAAATCTATCGCAAATATAAATTATTTATTTTTCTTTTCTAAAGCATCGACTGCTTCATCGGTTTGTTCTAAAATATCGATTATTGGTTCTGGTAATTCTTGCTGATTTGCCAACGTTTTATTCAAAGTCAATACCAATGACGGTAACAAAACCAAATTAGACAACATTCCGAAGGATAAAGTTAATGCAACCAATCCGCCAAGCGCAACTGTTCCGCCAAAACTTGAAAGCATAAACACCGAAAACCCAAAAAATAGTACGATTGACGTGTAAAACATACTAATTCCAGCATCGTTGAAAGTGGCAAAAACTGATTTTTTTATTTTCCAATCGTTTCGTGCTAATTCCAATCGGTATTGTGCTAAAAATCGAAGCGTATCATCCACTGACATTCCAAAAGCAATTCCAAAAACTAATAAAGTTGACGGTTTTAAAGGAATCCCTAAAAAGCCCATCAAACCAGCGGTCATAAGCAATGGCAACAAATTAGGAATGATAGAAACCAATACCATTTTTAGTGATCGGAACATAACAGCAACCAATCCGCCAGTCAAGGCAAAGGCAAACAGTAACGATGATAATAAATTGTCTAACAAGTATTTAGTTCCTTTTTGAAATACCGAAGGTTTTCCTGTGATGATAACTTCATATCGTGGTGATGGAAACAATTTATTGACTTTATTGCGAATATGAGCTTCGATAGATTCCATTTTTTCACCATTTTCATCTTTGATAAAAGTGGTCATTCTTGCTACGCTTCCATCAGCAGTAATGTAACTTTTCAACTGATTTTCTTTAGAATTTTTCAGTGAATTTTTAATGTAAGGCAATAAAAATATTTCTTCTTGTGATGAAGGCAAACTATAATATTCAGGATTTCCGTTGTAGTAAGCTTGGTTAAAACTTTTGGCAATATTTACAACCGATAATGGCTTTGAAAGCTCAGGAACGTCCATAATGGTTTGTTCCAATTCTTCCATTCTACGAAGGTTGGAAAGTTTCATCGCACCATTTTTTCGTTTGGTGTCAATCATTATTTCTAAAGGCATTACGCCATCAAATTCTTTTTCAAAAAAACGGATGTCATCAAAAAAAGTAGTGTTTTTTGGCATGTCTTCGATGATGCTACCAGAAACTTTTATTTTATTAATTCCGATAATTCCAAAAACCAAAAGACAAACGGCCGTAACATAAACACCAACTCGGTTGTATTTTACAGTATTGACAATCCATTTTAAAAACGAAGTCAACGACTCGCGTTGCAAATGGCCAAGATGTCTCGGAATTGGCGGTGGAATGTAACTGAAAAATATTGGTACAATCAACAAACACAATAAATAAATTGCCAAGATATTGATGGTTGTTACAATTCCAAATTCTCTCAACAAATCGTTATTGGTAGCAATAAATGTTGCAAATCCAACAGCTGTCGTAATGTTAGTCATTAAAGTTGCTGTTCCTGTTTTCGTGATAACGCGTTGCAACGCTTTTGCTTTATTAGCGTGTTTGTGATATTCCTGATGGTATTTGTTGATAAAGAAAATACAGTTTGGAATACCAATAACAATGACCAATGTTGGCACCAAAGCCGTAAGAACGTTAATTTCATAACCCAAACCAGCAATAATTCCAAACGACCACATTACACCAATAATCACGATGATTAATGAAATCAATGTTGCTCTAAACGACCTGAAAAAGTAAAAGAAAATCAACGAAGTAATCAACAATGCGGCACCGATAAACAGACCAATTTCGTCAATAATCGTTTTGGCATTCAACGTTCGGATGTAAGGCATTCCAGAAGTATGAAGCTCAATATTGGTTTTTTGGGTAAAGTTTTCAATAGCAGGAATTAGTTTTTCTAAAACATAATCTTTCCTGATTTTAGTATTGACAATTTTCTTATCTAAATAAATCGCCGAACGAATTGCACCTGATTTTTTATTGAACAACAATCCTTCATAAAAAGGCATTTTGCTGAATAAATCTTTTTGAATTTGAGTTAAATAGGCTTCGTCTTGAATTTTATTTTTGTCAACTAAAGGTTTTAATTCAAAGGTTTCCAACGTATCGTTTTTGACCAATTTTTGCAAATTATCCACCGAAACGACCAAGCTAACTTCTTTACTCGATTGAATGGTTTGCATCAATTCGCTCCAAGCTTGATAGACTTTTGGGGTAAAAAGTTTTTTATCTTTTGTAGCAATAACAATTAAGTTTCCTTCTTCGCCAAAACGATCAAGGAATTTTTGATAATCTACATTTACTTTATCGTCTAGTGGAATTAAGTTGGCTTCGGTTTGGGTAAATCGTATTGATTTCCACTGCAAAGCCAGTAAAGCGGTGATTAAAACAATACTACCAAGAATGACAATTCGGTTTCTAAGAATTACTCTCGCAATAAATTCCCAAAAACCAATACCTAACAATTTTTTCATAAAATCCTAATGGGTTGCAAAGGTAATCAAAACGGCAAAAAACAGTCCTTTTTTTGAAAGAATTTGACCAAATTTTAATTTGTTTTAGGCATAAATTAAGTTAAAGTTACATCATTTAATTTTTTTAGAAAATAACATTCCTTTTTCTCATATTTGTATAGCGAATTGAAAAAGATGAGAAATTTAAAAAACACATTGTTTTATATTTTAGTAACTGGCGGTTTTACGGCTTTGATGTACTGGATTGTAGAACAAGGAAAACTGCTCGAAGTTGGTCGAAAAATTATTTCACCTTCATCAAATGATAGTCAATGGACACAGTTTTTATCATCACTTTTTCACAATTTGCAACATCCAGTAGCATTACTTTTAATGCAAATTATTACGATTGTTCTCGTTGCACGAATTTTTGGCTGGATTTTTAGAAAAATTGGTCAACCCACAGTTATCGGAGAAATTATTGCCGGAATTGCACTTGGACCATCACTTTTTGGGTTGTATTTCCCCGATTTAAATCAATCGCTTTTCCCAGTAGAATCTCTTGGAAATCTTCAGGTTTTAAGCCAAGTTGGTTTGATACTTTTCATGTATGTTATTGGGATGGAATTGGATTTGAAAGTATTGAAAAACAAAGCCAATGATGCCGTTGTAATCAGTCATGCTAGTATCGTAATTCCGTTTGCACTTGGAATTGGATTATCCTATTTTATTTATCACGAATTTGCTCCACAAGGCGTTGAATTTCTGTCTTTTGGACTTTTTATGGGAATTGCCATGAGCATTACAGCGTTTCCAGTTTTAGCTAGAATTGTACAAGAACGAGGCATTCATAAAACGAGATTGGGAACGATCGTAATTACTTGTGCTGCAGCCGATGATATCACGGCTTGGTGTTTACTTGCTGCGGTAATTGCCATTGTAAAAGCAGGAACTTTTGTCAGTTCATTATACATTATTGCGTTGGCAGTTGTATATGTTTTGGCAATGCTTTTTGTGGTAAAACCATTTTTAAAACGTATTGGCGATTTATATGCCGATAAAGGAAATTTGAATAAACCTGTTGTTGCTATTTTCTTTTTAACGGTAATTGTTTCGGCTTATTCTACCGAAGTTATTGGAATTCATGCGCTTTTTGGAGCATTTATGGCTGGAGCAATTATGCCCGAAAGTGCTAAGTTTAGAAATATTTTTATCGAAAAAGTAGAAGATGTTGCGGTGATTTTATTGCTGCCACTTTTCTTTGTTTTCACGGGTTTGCGTACAGAAATTGGTTTAATCAATGAACCTTATTTGTGGAAAATAACTGGTTATATCATTTTAGTTGCCGTTATTGGAAAGTTTCTCGGAAGTGCTTTGGCAGCTCGATTTGTGGGACAAAATTGGCGCGATAGTTTAACCATTGGTGCGTTGATGAACACGCGCGGATTGATGGAATTGGTCGTGTTGAACATTGGTTACGAACTCGGAGTGCTTTCGCCAAAAGTCTTCACAATGATGGTTATCATGGCGTTAGTTACTACTTTTATGACTGGTCCAGCGTTGGATATTATCAATTACATATTCAAATCAAAAGACGTTTTTATTCCAGAAGAAATTAAAAATAACTCCGATTATAAAGTGCTGATTTCTTTTGGAAATAATGAAAAAGGGAAATCATTGTTACGATTAGCCAATAGTTTAGTCAAAAAACAAACCGAAACCACTGTAGTTACAGCAATGCACTTTACCTCAAGTGATGAATTACATGCTTATGATTTAGACGAATATGAAACCAAAGCATTTGAACCAATTGTTCGAGAATCAAAAGCATTGAACCAAGAAATTACCACCATTTTTAAAGCAACAAATGATATCGAAACCGATATTGCTGATGTTTCTGCCAAAGGAGAATATGATTTATTGTTGGTTGGTTTGGGAAAATCTATTTTTGAAGGAACGATTTTAGGAAAAGTTTTGGGTTTCACTTCACGATTTATAAATCCTGACCGATTGTTGGATAAATTAACTGGAAAAGAAGGTTTGTTCGAAAATTCTCCTTTTGACGAACGAACCCGATTGATTATTTCTAAAACCAAAACGCCACTTGGAATTTTGATTGACAAAGATTTAAAAAAAGTAGAAAACGTAACCATTCCAATTATGAGTATTGGCGATGCTTTTTTGTTTGATTATGCCGAGCGATTGATTTTTAATAACAATACTAAAGTTACCATTGTTGAAAATAATAATCAGCGAAAAAATAATTTCATCATCGAAAATGCTGTTGCAGGATTGAAATTAAAATATGCAAATAACCTTCAGCTAGTTGACTACGGAAAACTTAACAAACCATTTTTAGAGAAACAAGATTTGGTATTGGTGAGTCTAGAAAGCTGGAAAAAAATCGTTGATGAAGAAGAAACTTGGCTTAGTGATATTCCTTCGGCGTTGATTGTGAAGTCTTAGATTAAACTCCTAAAATTAACGTTTGTTCCAATCAAAAATTACAAGCTATTGTGTAATTTTACATCATGTATGCTTTAGTTGATTGTAACAATTTTTATGTTTCGTGTGAGCGGGTTTTTCAGCCAAAACTCAATGGAAAACCTGTTGTTGTTTTGTCTAACAATGACGGTTGTGTCATTTCTAGAAGCTATGAAGCCAAAGATTTAGGCATTCTAATGGGCGAACCCGAGTTTAAAATTCGTAATCAAATTAAGCAACACGATATTCATGTTTTTTCCTCCAATTATGCCTTGTACGGAGATTTGAGTAATCGAGTGCATAATCTTTTGCATAAATTCACGCCACATGTTGAAATGTACAGCATTGATGAAGCTTTTTTGAACTTTGATGGAATGACTATCGATTACAACCAATATGGTCAACAAATCAAAATGAGCATTCTAAAATGGTTGAGTTTACCTGTTTGCATTGGATTTGGTTCCAGTAAAGCACTTTCAAAAGTAGCAAATAAAATAGCCAAAAAATATCAGGAACGAACACAAGGCGTTTATGTTATTGATACCGAAGAGAAACGCACTAAAGCTTTGAAATGGACCAAAATTGAAGATGTTTGGGGAATTGGCTATCGACTTTCCAAGAAAATGAAAGCGCATAATATCCATACAGCTTATGATTTTACATTACCTCATTATGAAGCGTTTATCAAATCGACTATGGGAATTGTTGGTATCCGTTTAAAATATGAACTCGAAGGAAAATCTGTACTAGAACTTGAAGAACCAAAAACCAAAAAAAACATTGCCATTACTCGAAGTTTTGCTCAAAGCATAACCACTTTGGACGAGATGAAAGAACGCGTTTCTACCTTTGCAACCGTTTGTTCCGAGAAATTAAGGAAACAAAAATCTTGCTGTTATGGCGTGATTTTGTATCTTAGAAAAGACAATTTTAAAACCCAAAAAGACCGTTATAGTTTCTACAAAATGGAAACACTTCCTTACGCAAGTAATTCGGCAATAACGATTAGTAATGTTGCTATTAAAATGCTGAAAAGTATTTTTGAAGAAGGTGAAATTTATAAAAAAGCTGGCGTTATCGTGACACAGTTAATTCCCGAAAACGAAAAGCAATTTCATCTTTTTGAAGAAGAAAATCCAAAACACCAAATCTTGATGAAAGTAATGGATGATTATCAGAAAAAAACGGGCGACCGAAAAATAAAACTCGGCGTTCAAAATTTAGAAAAAACCTGGACGATGAAGCAAAATCATCTTTCGCCAAAATATACCACACGATTTGAAGAAATCTTTGAAATATTATGCTAATAAACAAAAACATTAAATTTTTTATTCCAAACTTCGAAAACAGTCGCGAGTTACCATTTATTACTTCAGGAATTAAAGCGGGATTTCCTTCGCCAGCAGCCGATTTTGACGAAACCCGAATTAGTCTCGACAAAGCATTAGTAAAAAATCCTCATACTACTTTTTATGCTAAAGCAAATGGTCAATCGATGAAAGGTGCTGGAATTGACGATGGCGATATTATGGTTATCGATCGAAGTATTGAACCTAGAAACAATAAAATTGCTGTTTGTCTTATCGATGGCGAATTTACCGTAAAACGTATAAAAAAAACCAAAGAAGAATTGTTGCTAATGCCCGAAAATAATGATTTTCAACCTATAAAAGTTACCGAAGAAAATCAATTTGTTATTTGGGGAATTGTAACTTATGTTATTAAGAATGTCTGATTGAATTTGAAAATTTCTATTTTTTGGTAAGTAAAAATTTTGTATTTATCAAAATAAGAAACTTGTTGTAATCTTGAAAAAAAGCATTAATGAGTTGTCCTAAAAGCGGTTGACTTGTTAACAATTCAAATTTAGTTAAATCGTAACAGAATTAATTCTGTTACGATTTATTTTTTTCCATTGTTTTAATAGTATTGTTTTTTGTTGATGTGTTTGGTTTGGAGTTATCATATAAACAGACATATGTATTCTAAAATTATTGTAATAAATTAATTGCTTGTGTAACTTGTTTCTTTAAATTTTGATAGTTTTCAAAGATTTCATATAAACTAAATTCTTCTTTTAAAACTCCATTTACTCTTTCAGCTATTGTATTTTCATATGGTCGTATTCTTGCGTCATACTAATTAAAATATTGTTTTTCTTTAACAAATCGGTATACTCTTTATTGCAATATTGTAAACCTCTATCGGAATGGTGAATGAATTGGTTTTTTGTTTTCTTTTCAATCAAAGCCATTTCTAAAGCTTTTACTGTAGTTGAACTCATTAAATTGTCTGATAGTTGATAACCAACAATTTTCTTGGAACAAGCATCAGTGAGTAAATGCAAATAATATGTTTTCTCTTTTGTTCATAAATATGTTATATCAGCTACCCAAACTTGTTAAGGTCTGTTAAGTACTAAATTGCTAATTAAATTTGGATAGCGTTTCATCCAGTGCCTTGAGATTGTTGTTTTGTAATATCTTCGAGCTTTAGGAACTTGTAAATATTCTGCTTTTAAAAAATCTAAAAAATTATCTCCACCAATTGATATATGATGTTTGATAAATTCATTTTTGCAACATTACATAAAGTTTTTTACCACCTGTTTGCGGTAATTGCTTTCGAATAGTTACAACTAAACTTCGTAATAATTCGCAGTTGTATTTAGATATTTTAATTTTTGATTTTCGTTTGTAAAACGCCTGTTTTATATATCCAAACAGTTCGCATAACTCATAAGTAGTCAACAAACTACTAGTGCTTATTTCTTCGACTGCTTGGAACCAGACTTTTTTACAATATCTATTTTAAGCTCGCGTTCGACTATTTCGATAAATCGTTTGAATACTTTTAATTATTCTTCTTTTTTTAGCTAATTGAGCCTCTAGTTCTTTTATACGCTGTTGTTGAGGATCTTTCATAGGACGACCAATACTTGTTTTATCTTCGCAGGTAAATTTACCATATTTTTTTAACCATCTTGGTATGCAACTATTTCCTAAAATAGTGTAGCATCTTTGAAGTTCTGCTTTTATCAATAACCCCTTTCAAATGCACTCACAACTTGACGTTTAAATGCTTCACTATAATTTTTGGGAGTAATCGCATTTTTTGAAGTTTTCTTTTCTGTTGACATTTTATTTAATATTTAGTCAACTTTTTTCAAGACAAGACCTAAAAACAAAAAACCCTATTCGATGTGAATAGGGTTTTTAAAAAAAAAGGCGGCGACATACTCTCCCACAAAT
>NZ_JACTAC010000189.1 GCF_014486675.1 Flavobacterium macrobrachii | reverse complement strand
CTTTAGAAGTATGTAAAATGGCTCGTTCTTCTAGGAGTAAGATTTGTAAAGAAGCAGATTATGCAATTCCTAACAAAGGATTTTGTGCTTCGCAAAATTTACATTTCTATGGTTATAAACTTCATGCTATTTGCACCATTAATGGCGTTTTTCAAAGTTTTGATTTGTCGCCGGCTTCTGTTCATGACATCCATTATTTACAAGATATAAAAACACAACTTTCAGATTGTGTTATACTTGGAGATAAAGGATATCTTTCCCAAACGATTCAACTTGACTTATTTAATGAAGTAAACATTGAATTGGAAACGCCCAAAAGGAAAAATCAGAAAGATTACAAACCTCAGTTTTATCAATTCAAAAAATACAGAAAACGTATAGAAACTTTATTTTCTCAATTATGTGACCAGTTCATGATTAGAAGAAATTATGCAAAGTCTTTCGAAGGTTTTAAAACTAGAATTTTAGCAAAGATTACTACTTTGACAACAATTCAATATCTCAATAAATTTGTATTCAACAGAAATATTAACAACTTAAAAATTAATCTAGTTTA
>NZ_JACTAC010000188.1 GCF_014486675.1 Flavobacterium macrobrachii | reverse complement strand
AACACTGTATCCTGTTGGTGATACAATTCCGTTAGCAACTATTATATAGGTTTCATTAGCAGCTAAAGAAGTTGTTAAATTATATATGCTTTCACTTGATGAAGAACTAGTAGAAGGTGCGATATCAATGCTTATCGAAGTTTCTGCTGGTAATTCTATAAATGGTGTTGCAGTTCTAAAGGCAAAATTATCTAGAGCTAAATCTCCATTGATATACACATCCACTTCGGCTGCGATAGCATCAGGTGAGTTGTGAATTACTTGTAAACGAGCTGTTGGCTCAACAAATGGAGGAAGTTGAATTAAATTTCCACCAGCAGCAGTAGCAACCCAAAGTCCAAAAGCAGGACCATTACTATTCGAAGCAGGATTTAAAAACCCGCTAGCAACTACAGTCAATGCTGCACCATCAAGGTTTAGCGTTTGTAGTGGAGCTGAATATCTAGCTACAGTAGTTGTTCCAGTTGCATCACGAACATCCAAAACAAAATCTAGGTTAGGCAATTCTAAATATCCTGCAAATTGTGGGTAAGATATATCATTAACAATAGTTCCTGCACCG
>NZ_JACTAC010000187.1 GCF_014486675.1 Flavobacterium macrobrachii | reverse complement strand
TGAAGTAGATATTACATTAAAACTTACTGGATTTGAAATGCAATTTGATGAAATTTGATTAGCAATGATAGTATGACTACCAACAGCAAGGTTATTGAAAATTGGACTTGATTGATATGGCAAACCGTCCAAAGAATATTGGTAATCTGAACCAATTGGATTTGTTACAGTTACTGAATTAGAAACACAAGAAGAAACAATTGAAACTGTAGGTGTACTTGGCACGCTTGGCTGAGCATTTACTACTATGTTGGCTGAAGATGGTGAGGTACAACCAGATGCATTGGTAACTGTAAAAGTATAAGTATTCGCATTAGCCGTTACTAATCCTGTTGCTGAAATACTTACAACTCCTGGTGTAAAAATATAGGTGTTTGAAATGTTGTATCCTGTGATTTGAAAACTTCCTGTGGCTGTCGTACATGTTGGTTGTGTTATCGCACCAACTGTTGGCACACTTGGCGTACTTGGTTGAGTATTTACTACTATGTTGGCTGAAGATGGTGAGGTACAACCAGATGCATTGGTAACTGTAAAAGTATAAGTGTTCGCATTGGCCGTTACCAATCCTGTTGCTGAAATACTTACAACTCCTGGGTTAAAT
>NZ_JACTAC010000186.1 GCF_014486675.1 Flavobacterium macrobrachii | reverse complement strand
ACCTTGCTCTGCCAAGGTTTGGTTGGTATAATACTCCACTGTATAACTACTCGCTGGTAGCGGTTGTTGGGACAAGACTGCTGCTGTTCTTATGGTTAAATCCACTGTCATTTGACCATTCTGGTTATTGGCATTGGTATCACATACCGTAATGTCGTCTAAATCGATTGGTGCAACTGGACTTGGGTTAACTTCTAACGTTATTGGCATCACACTAAAACAGCCCGTAACTGGATTTTCTGCTCGTACATATAGAATTTGTACAAACGGATTTATGTTAGTATAAGCCGTTGTCGATAAAGCATTGGTTCCTTGTTGTGCATTGGTCAGCGTTTCGTGGAACGTGATGGTGTAAACTTCGCCTCCTAATATATCGGCTTCTAAAGTCGATAAAATGAAGTCCGCAAAACCGTCTTGGTTGTCATCACATATCGTGTATGGTGTGGTTGGTGGTATTGGTTCTGGCAATGGTTCTACTCGAATGTCCATCGTAGATACAACATAACAAAGCGTAGCATCGTTTGTAATACGAATTCCTAACGTTTGAACGTATATATCGTTATTTTGGTAATTTAAGTTCGTGATCGCATTGGTATCGTTTAACGCATCAAT
>NZ_JACTAC010000185.1 GCF_014486675.1 Flavobacterium macrobrachii | reverse complement strand
ACCGAGCGCAGACGAGGTACTTTATCATTCAAATGCTTCTTGTCACTAAGAATGTCATCCTGGGCTTATCGAAGGACTTTGCGTGCTTTGCGCCTTCCTTGTGGTCTTTGCGGTTAAACTATTCACTAATTACTCTTCACTAATCACTCATCACTAAACCATGAACTACATAAAACACCTAACAGGATTTTTTGACAGAGTAGCAAAAGACAAACTGCTCAATCCAACGCATGTAAGTTTATACATGTCATTGTTCCAATTCTGGAATTGCAATCGGTTCAGAAACCCAATCAGTATTTCTCGTGATGAAATAATGCGAATAAGTAAAATCAGTTCAAAAGCAACCTATCACAAATGCCTCAAAGCATTGCATGCACAAGGGTATATCAAATACGAACCATCATACAATCCATTCAAAGGCAGCCATGTTTTTTTATTCAATTTCTCCGATGATTTAAAGCCTTTACCCAAAAGTGCCAGTTCAAATTTTAAACCAGTCATTGAACAAGTCGTGAACAAGTCGTGTACTAGTGATGAAACAAGTAGTGAACAGGTTAATGAACAAGTCGTAGTACCTTATATAAACAATACAAACAATTCAAACGATTTAAACAATTCAAACAGCTTAAACTTGGGCGAGCAATCAAAAAAAATTGAAGAAGAAAATCGAAATGATGAATTTGTCATGCCGAGCGCA
>NZ_JACTAC010000184.1 GCF_014486675.1 Flavobacterium macrobrachii | reverse complement strand
GCCACAGTATTCTACAAGCTATACAGTAGATGTACAGTTTGAGTTTATTGATGTTATTTCAAATACAGCCGTTCAATCAGGTTATGGAGAAACATGTACAGTAGTAACACCAAGTATTCCGTTAATAGGTTTAAGTAGTCCAACATGTGGAACAACAGTAAGTTCGTTAGGAGCAACCATCTCGGCAAGTCCAGCCTTGTTTGCACAACAATACGAATTCAGAATTCGATTGACTAGCGATAATGGTCCAGAACCAACTTACTATTATACAGTTCCAAGCGCAAGTCGTTTCTCAAGCTTATCAGCTTTCCAAGGCGTAACATTACAGTATAGTACTAGTTACACTGTATCGGTGAGATACATGATAATGAATGGAACTACGCCAGTTTGGTCAGACTTTGGACCAGCATGTGCTGTAACAACGCCATCTTTCCCAGTAACGGAGGTAACCCCATCATTATGTGGATTATCAACAACAGGTTTAGACCAAACGTTGACTATAGTGCCTTATCCAGGTTTCCCAACATATCGAGTTACTTTATTCGAGCAAGTAGGAGAAGATTTGATACCAGTAGGTTCAATTGAGCGTACAGTACCAAACTTCAAATTGAACATGTTTACCGCAGCAACAGTGAACAAAAACTATAGCGTAGCGGTAGCAATTCAATTAGGAGGTGTATTTGGACCAGACGGAAAAGCGTGTGACTTATCAACGATGGTAGCT
>NZ_JACTAC010000183.1 GCF_014486675.1 Flavobacterium macrobrachii | reverse complement strand
TACTACTTCATGTAGCTGGGTAAACCAAGGTACACAACCGGTACAACCACCAGTTGTAAACTGCTGGGATAATTTCCAATTCAACACAACGAGCTGTTCATGGGTAAACCAAGGTACACAACCTGTACAACCACCAGTTGTAAATTGCTGGGATAACTTCCAATTCAACACAACGAGCTGTTCATGGGTAAACCAAGGTTTACAACCTGTCCAACCACCAGTTGTAAACTGCTGGGATAACTTCCAATTCAACACAACGAGCTGTTCATGGGTAAACCAAGGTACACAACCGGTACAACCACCAGCTGTAAACTGTTGGGATAACTTCCAATTCAATACTACTTCATGTAGTTGGGTAAACCAAGGTACACAACCTGTACAACCACCAACTGTAAATTGTTGGGATAATTTCCAATTCAATACTACTTCATGTAGTTGGGTAAATCAAGGAACACAAGCGCCACAGCCACCAGTTGTAAACTGTTGGGATAACTTCCAATTCAATACAACAAGCTGTTCATGGGTAAATCAAGGTTCACAACCGGTACAACCACCAGTTGTAAATTGCTGGGATAACTTCCAATTCAATACTACTTCATGTAGTTGGGTAAACCAAGGTACACAACCTGTACAACCACCAGCTGTAAACTGCTGGGATAATTACCAGTTCAATACTACTTCATGTAGCTGGGTAAACCAAGGTACACAACCGGTACAACCACCAGT
>NZ_JACTAC010000182.1 GCF_014486675.1 Flavobacterium macrobrachii | reverse complement strand
CAGCAATTTGGCAAGATTGGGTTTCAGTCTTTAATTTAGTCATTGTTTTGTGTTTTTATAATTAGTGATTAATCCGAAGTTTTGGAATCCTTTTCCCAACCTCGCCAAGTTGCAAACGTTAGCACTAATTTTGAAAGCGAACGTAGAATTTAACACATAAAAACATGAAAAGCTCAATATTATCATTTTTTTTGTTATTGTTGGCAACTCATAATAGTTGTTCTCAAGAAAAGAATACCAAAGAATTAAATTTCAAAAACGCTATAGAATATTCGATAGAAAATTGTAGCAATAACATAAATCCAATAATTAAAAAAATAAATACTCTACTAAACGAAGGAGATATTGATAGTTTATCTATGATTGAATATTATAATTGTAAAAATACCTTAAAAGCTGAAATAAAATTCATAAATGATTTATCAGAAGTTGATAATGAAATAAAACTAAAAGAAAGTACAATTAAATATTTTGAAACGGTTGACAAAATACTCGATAACTTTATACTTCCAGTAATAACGCACCTAAACAACCCGAATCAATCAGAAATATTTGATGCTGAAAAACTAAAACAAGGAATTTTATTAATGGAAAAATCCGTTACTGAAACATCCGAATTAAGTAATAATCTTGACATGTTTTGCGCCAAGTATAAATTATCAAGAAGAATGAGTGAATTCGAGAAAAAAGAATTAACGCAAAAAATTGAAAATTTAAAGTCTGAATTAAAAAACTAGTGCT
>NZ_JACTAC010000181.1 GCF_014486675.1 Flavobacterium macrobrachii | reverse complement strand
TTCTGTTGTTGTTTCTTTATTGGATTTCTCTGTTATGTGTATTTCAACCAAGTCTGCAATGTCAATATATGATGTGCTTTTGTCTGAAAAAAGAATACTTTTCTCTGAAATAGATTCTTTAATGGTTTCATTTATTTGTTCAGAAGTATGATCTGTTAATACTTTAGCTTTAAAATATCTACATTGATTTGATTTCTTTCCTGTTTCAATATCTTCTAAAATTGTTGATTCAGCCATAATTGCTGTGTTCATTTTTCCTACTGCGCCACGACCACGAATACCTTTTTCTTGTTCTATTTCTGATGATTCAACAGTAAAATAACCTTCGTCAAATTCAATCATTCCCTCTAAAGTATAACGGGCATCTCTATTTCCCATTGCTTTTCGTAGCTTATGCACCATTGCCCAAACTGGTTCATATCGTTTCAATCCAAGTTGCTTCTGAATTTCTTTACTCGAAAACCCTTTTTTGGTAGCAGTCATTAAAAACATAGTTTTGTACCAAACCAAAAATGATAAATTGGAACTTTGCATTATTGTTCCACTTCGCAAAGAAATTCTGCTTCTACATTTTTTACATTCGTAGCTCCAAACACTTTTTATCCAAAAATGTTCTTTACTGCCACACTTGCATTGAACCCCTTGCTTATCTCTTTCTTCTTTAAAATGAAGTCTACATGATTCTTCACTAGTAAAATTTGCTGTAAAACTGAATAAATTCATTGCTTTTTTTATCAAAAATAATAC
>NZ_JACTAC010000180.1 GCF_014486675.1 Flavobacterium macrobrachii | reverse complement strand
CAGACATCTATTTTGATTCAAAACAGCGTTATGGAAGCCCAAGAATTACTACTGAGCTAAATGCAATAGGTTACAAAGTATCACGTATAACTGTTGCAAAATATATGAAAGAGCTTGGTTTGAAAAGTAAATTAAGTAAGAAATTTAAAGTTACAACCGATTCAAAACACAACTATTTAGTTGTAGATAATGTTTTAGATAGAGGTTTTGCAGTTGCTCATCCATCAAGAGTTTGGGTATCTGACATAACCTATATTCAAACTAAAGAAGGCTTTTTGTACTTGACAACCATCATTGATTTATATGACCGAAAAATGATTGGATGGAGTTTAAGCAATGGTATGAGTACAGATGAAACAACTCTTGCTGCATGGAAAATGGCAATTAGAAACAGAAGTGTTCAAAAAGGATTAATTTTTCATTCTGATAGAGGCATTCAATATGCAAACAAGAAATTTGCTAATACAATTGAATCTTATGGCGTAATCAGAAGTATGAGTAGAAAAGGAAACTGTTGGGATAACGCAGTGGCCGAAAGCTTCTTTAAAACATTAAAAACCGAGTTAATTTATGGAAACAAACTCAAAACAAAACAAGAAATGAAACTGGAAATATTTGAATACATAGAAATCTGGTACAACAAAAAAAGACGACACGGTGCATTAAATTACAAAACAATCGAAGAATTTAATAATCAAAACAGTATTTACAAAAATGTCGCTTAACTTAAACTGTAATTTTTATTTGCATATC
>NZ_JACTAC010000017.1 GCF_014486675.1 Flavobacterium macrobrachii | reverse complement strand
AGTTGTTTGATGACAAAGAAAATTTTATTTTTTATCATAAACAAAGAAAAGACAAGTTAACCGAAGAGTACACTTTTGAATAAAACAGTAATACCTACAAGGTTTTAAAAACCTTGCAGGAAACATCAATATGAAAAATAAATTCCTTTCCTATATCCAAAACCATTCTGCGGAAAATCAATTCTTTCCTGCGGAAATTAATTTTTGGTCGAAGGAATCTAATTTTCAACCAACGGAAACTCAATTTTGGTTCACGGAAATTAAATTCAAACCTACGGAAACTGATTTCGCATCTGCGGAAACTAATTTTCAATCGACGGAAGATAAATTCACGCCTACGGAAGAACATTTTTATTCGGCGGAAACTAATTTCGCATCGGCGGAAACCCTATAAACACTGACATTTGAAATGAAAGACAAATTCCTAAAATACATTCAAAACCTCCAAAACCAAATCACTTCCAAACTAGAAGAAGTGGATGGCGTTGCCAAATTCCGCGAAGACAACTGGGAACGACCAGAAGGTGGTGGCGGACGAACACATATCATCGAAAACGGAGAAGTTTTTGAAAAAGGCGGCGTAAACATCTCAGCCGTTCACGGAAAATTACCCGATTCTATGCAAAAGTTATTCAACGTTGGTGAAGCCGATTTCTTTGCTTGTGGATTGAGTTTAGTAATTCATCCTAAAAGTCCGATGGTGCCAACGGTTCATGCCAATTGGAGATATTTTGAAATGTACGATGAAAATGGTGAAATTATAAATTCGTGGTTTGGCGGCGGACAAGATTTAACACCTTATTATTTATTTGAAGAAGACGGAAAGCATTTTCATCAAACGTGTAAAACGGCTTGCGACAAACACAATCCAGAGTTTTATCCAAAATATAAAAAACAATGCGATAACTATTTTTGGAACGCACATAGAAACGAAGCTCGTGGACTTGGCGGATTATTCTTCGATTATTGCAAAGAATCCGAAGAAATGACAATGGAAGATTGGTACAATTTCGTAACCGAAGTTGGTAACAGTTTTCTAGAGGCGTATGTTCCAATTGTAGAAAAAAGAAAAAATTTAGAATACACAGCCGCACAACGTATGTGGCAAGAAATCTGTCGTGGTCGATATGTAGAATTCAATCTAGTTCACGACAAAGGAACTTTATTCGGACTAAAAACCAACGGACGAATTGAAAGCATATTAATGTCTTTGCCACCACATGTACAATGGGTTTACGACCATCATCCAGAAGTTGGCAGCGAAGAAGAAAAATTAATTAAAGTATTAGAATCACCGGTTGACTGGATATAAATTAAATCAGTAAGGTAGTAAGAAAACTTAATGAAACTTAATACCTTAATGGTTCAAAAAACAAAAAATATGTTTCCATTACAAAGAAATCGTCGTTTAAGAGTAAACGAATCCATAAGAAGTTTAGTTCGCGAAACTACATTAAGTCCAAGCGATTTTATGTTTCCAATGTTCATCGCAGAAGGCGAAAATTACAAAGTTGAAATCCCATCAATGCCTGGAATTTTCCGTCGTTCAATAGATTTAACTGTCGAAGAAGTTAAAGAACTTTTCACTTTAGGAATTCGCGCTGTAAACATTTATGTAAAAGTAGATGAAAGCCTAAAAGACAACACCGGAAAAGAAGCTTGGAATCCCAACGGATTGATGCAACGCGCCATCAAAGCAATAAAAACCGCTTGCCCAGAAATGATTGTAATGCCAGATGTTGCTCTTGATCCATATTCCATTTACGGTCACGACGGAATTATAGAAAACGGCGATATTGCTAACGATGCAACCAATGAAGCTTTAGTAAAAATGGCTGTTTCTCACGCACAAGCTGGTGCCGATTTTGTAGCACCAAGCGACATGATGGACGGAAGAGTTTTGCGTTTGCGTCAAGGTCTAGACGCTGCGGGATTTCCAAATGTTGGAATTATGAGCTATTCTGCTAAATACGCTTCGGCATTTTACGGACCATTTCGCGATGCTTTAGATAGCGCGCCAAGAGAAGCCGACGTTGTCGTTCCAAAAGATAAAAAAACCTACCAAATGGATTACGCCAACCGCATTGAAGCCATCAAAGAAGCGCTTTCTGATGTAGAAGAAGGCGCCGATATGGTCATGGTAAAACCAGGAATTGCTTATCTTGACATCGTTCGCGAAGTCAAAAACGCTGTGAATGTTCCCGTTACCGTTTTCCATGTTTCAGGCGAATATGCCATGATTAAAGCCGCTTCTGAAAGAGGTTGGCTCGACCACGACAAAATCATGATGGAACAATTAATGTGCATCAAACGCGCTGGAGCAAGCCTAATATCGACTTATTTTGCCAAAGAAGCCGCCATTTTGTTAAACCAAAAATAGGAGCGAATCGTTCGGGATTTATCAGTAATCCATTTTCCTGCTGCCTTTCCAAAGCTCGCCAAAAAAAGGCGAGGCTTTTCCCTTGCATCAGGGCTAAAAAGTAAAAGAATTGAATTTTTGTAAACTATGAAAAAATACATACTAATCGCTTTAATCACAACATTGGTGTCGTGTAAAAAAGAAACCGAAACCAATTTTGATCAACCAAAACACGATGAAACTTCTGTTGCAGTTTCAGGCGAAGAATTATTTTCAGGCAAAGGAACCTGCACCGCTTGTCACTTACCCGACCAAAAAGTAATTGGTCCAAGCATTACCGAAATTGCTAAAATCTACAAAGAAAAAAACGCCAGCATAGTTTCTTTCCTAAAAGAAGAAGCCGAACCCATCGTTGATCCAAGTCAGTACGAAGTGATGAAAGCTAACTTCGCCATCACCAAGCAAATGAGTGATGAAGAACTAAAAGCATTGGAAGAGTATATGTTAAGTTTTGCAAAATAAATCTTAGCGAACCTTGCGCTTTCTTCGCATACTTTGCGGTAAAAAAATTTTATAGGATGAAAACCTGCTTTATCAATTCACCACTTGGAATTACCAAAATCGTCGGCGATGAAAACGGCATTACAGAAATATCCGTTACATCAGAAGGAGTAATTTCAGAAATAATTCCAACTGAATTACAAGAAGCAGCAGCACAGCTAAGCGACTATTTTGATGGAAAACGTAAACATTTCAACTTCAAATTAAACCCAAAAGGAACCGATTTTCAGCAAAAAGTGTGGCAAGAATTACTCCAAATTCCTTTTGGAAAAACCATTTCATATCTCGATTTATCAAAAAAACTCGGTGGTGTAAAAGCCATTCGTGCTGTTGCTTCTGCTAATGGCAAAAATCCACTTTGGATTGTAGTTCCGTGTCATCGTGTCATTGGAACTGATGGTTCACTTACTGGTTATGCTGGAGGTTTGTGGCGAAAGAAATGGCTCTTGGAACATGAAAACCCATCAACCCAACAATCCTTATTTTAAAAATTTTCTTTCATAATTCAAATAGATTTCCTAATTTTCACTCATTAGTTTTAAAATTAATAGCCATGATTGAAAAAGTAAATCTCAATAATATTCTTTTTCTAGACATAGAAACTGTTCCACAGGAAGAACATTTTAATAGTTTAGATAATGAATTAAAAGAACTTTGGGAACAAAAAACCCAATATCAGCGAAGAGAAGATTTCACTCCTGAAGAGTTTTATGATCGAGCCGGAATTTGGGCAGAATTCGGAAAAATCATCTGTATTTCCGTGGGCTATTTTGTCAACAAAAGTGATATTCGAAACTTTAGAGTTACTTCTTTTTTTGGCGATGAAAAGAAAATTTTAAAAGATTTTTCAAATTTATTAGACACACATTTTAATCAACCACAACACATTTTGTGCGGACATAATGCCAAAGAATTTGATATTCCGTTTATTGCCCGAAGAATGATTATCAACCAAATTGCAATTCCAGCCAAACTGAATTTATTTGGAAAAAAACCTTGGGAAATTCCACATTTGGACACATTAGAATTGTGGAAATTTGGCGATTACAAACATTTTACATCATTGAAATTACTAACCAAAATCCTCGGAATTCCATCTCCAAAAGGAGATATCGATGGAAGTCAAGTGGGTCACGTTTTTTATGTAGAAAAAGATATTGACCGAATTATTACCTACTGCGAAAAAGATACCATTGCCGTGGCACAAATATTTCTTCGTCTTAGAAGAGAAGATTTATTAATTGAAGATGAAATAATTCATGTTTAAATTTTAGACGTGACAGGTTTTTAAAAACCTGTCACGTCTTTTTATTACTTTTACAAAAAAACAAATCATGGTTCTCAGTAGATTTTGGCTCGTAATTTTCATTTCGTCAATTGTTTTTATCGTTTTTGGTTTTTTTATCGGAAACAGTTATTCCGTTGATTATGTGTTAAACGGGAAAAAAGACGATCCCATTTTAATTTCGGAAAAATACTTAAATGAAATTCCTAAATTCATTCAAGATAGTATTCAAAAAAACGAGGAAAAAACATTTGTCATCAATCTTGATACCATTAATGCCGATACAACTTACGTTTATAAAAATCAAACTGTAAAAATTTATAGCGGCGTTCAAAAAACCGATGGTTTACTACCAACATGCAAAAGCAGTTTGTTTGATTTAATCCTACCGTTAATGGCCTATCTTGCCTTTTTCTGTGGATTAATGGAGTTACTGATTATTTCTGGCGCAGCCGAAAAATTAGCCAAAAAACTAAGTCCTGTTTTTGCTCAAGTATTTCCTTCAGTACCAAAAAATCACGAATCAATCTCGTATATGACTCTGAATTTTGCCGCCAATTTCCTTGGATTGGATTCTGCAGCAACTCCATTTGGATTGAAAGCCATGCAAAGTTTACAAGAAATCAATCCCGAAAAAGACAAAGCGAGTGATGCTCAAATCATGTTTATGTGTTTGCACGCTGCGGGTTTAACTTTAATACCTACATCAATTATTGGTTATCGTGCCGCCGAAAATGCCGCCAATCCAGCTGATGTGATGTTACCATGTATCGTTACTTCCTTCATTGGAACAATTGCTGCAATGATAATTGTTGGCATTAGACAAAAAATTAACTTTTTAAGCGCGACATTACTCGTTGCTTTAATGACGGTAATCGCCGCTATTGTTGGATTATTATTTTATATAAACGGATTAGATTTGGTTGGAAAAAACTTTTTTACTGCCAATCTTTCTGGATTAATGTTAGTAGCTATTATAGGTTTTACATTGGTTTTTTCTTTTATCAATGAGAAGAAATTTAGCGAAAAAAGCACAACTGTCTTTGATGCTTTTGTATCTGGAGCCAATAACGGATTGCAAACCGGAGTTAAAATTTTCCCTTATGTAATGGGAATGTTAGTAGCGATTTCATTTTTCAGGAATAGTGGTTTATTTGAAATTATGTCCGATGGAATTTCGTTTGCTTTTTCGAACATTGGCGTAAGCAAACAAATTACAGACTCGCTTCCTGTTGCTATGCTTAGACCATTTAGTTCTGGTGGTTCACGCGGTTTTATGATTGATGCGATGCGAAATTTTGGTCCCGATTCATTCACCGGAAGATTGAGTTGTATTTTCCAATGTAGTGCTGAAACAACCTTTTATGTAATTGCCGTTTATTTTGGTTCAGTAAATATCAAAAACACTCGCTATACATTAGGAACAATGCTTTTGGTAGATTTAATTTGTGTGATTACAGCGATTTTTGTGGCGAGTTGGTTTTTTTAAAACTTTTCTGCATAATCTTTTTTGACTTTGAGGATATAAATGTTAAAACTACGATAAACTAATTCACTAGGTTTTGGAAACCTTGCAGGTTATACTTAACTTTACATTTCAATAAACAAACAAATGGACTTCATATACCAAGAACCTTATCCGATTTTAAAAGACGATACACAGTACAAAAAACTCACTTCCGACTATGTTAAAGTTGAACAACTTGGCGATAGGGAAATACTTACTATTGATCCAAAAGGATTAGAACTTTTGGCACAAGAAGCGATGATTGATGTATCGTTCATGTTGCGAACATCGCATTTAAAAAAATTAGAAAATATTCTTCACGATCCAGAAGCAACGGACAACGACCGATTTGTAGCTTATAATTTGTTGCAAAATGCTGCTGTTGCTGTTGAAGGCGAATTACCTTCTTGTCAAGATACTGGAACTGCAATTGTCATGGCAAAAAAAGGCGAAAATATTTTTACAGGAGTTGATGATGCCGAATGGTTATCCAAAGGGATTTTTAATTCCTACCAAATAAAAAACCTTCGTTATTCGCAAATTGTTCCGATTTCGATGTTTGAAGAGAAAAATTCAGGTTCCAATCTTCCAGCACAAATTGATATTTATGCCAAAAAAGGAAACAGCTATGAGTTTTTATTTTTAGCCAAAGGTGGTGGAAGTGCCAATAAAACATTCTTATACCAAAAAACAAAATCACTTTTAAACGAAAAATCATTAGACGAATTCGTTCGTGAAAAAATTAAAGATCTAGGAACATCGGCTTGTCCGCCATATCATTTGGCGTTAGTAATTGGTGGAACATCTGCTGAAGCCAACCTTGCTGCCGTGAAAAAAGCATCTGCAGGATATTTTGACGAACTTCCAACTACAGGAAATATGGCTGGTCAAGCATTTCGTGATTTAGAATGGGAGAAACGAGTATTACAAATTTGTCAAGAAAGTGCCATTGGAGCACAATTTGGCGGAAAATATTTTGCTCATGATGTTCGCGTAATTCGTTTACCGCGACATGCTGCTTCTTGTCCAGTTGGACTAGGCGTTTCGTGTTCGGCAGATAGAAATATCAAAGGAAAAATCACAAAAGACGGTATCTTTTTGGAACAATTAGAAACCAATCCGAAGCAGTTTTTACCCGAAGTTCCTCCACATTTAGAAGAACCAGTTATTGTAGATTTAAATCGTCCGATGGTTGAAATTTTGGCTGAATTATCAAAATATCCAGTTACCACTCGATTGAAATTAAACGGAACGGTTATTGTAGCAAGAGATATTGCTCATGCTAAAATTAAAGAATTACTTGATTCAGGAAAACCAATGCCAGAGTATTTCAAAAATCATCCTGTATATTATGCTGGACCAGCAAAAACACCAGAAGGAATGCCATCAGGAAGTTTTGGACCAACAACTGCCGGACGAATGGATGTGTATGTGGATGAATTCCAAAGTCATGGCGGAAGCATGATTATGCTTGCCAAAGGAAACCGTACAAAAGAAGTAACTGATGCTTGTAAAAAATACGGCGGATTTTATTTGGGTTCTATCGGTGGACCAGCTGCGATTTTGGCAAAAGAAAATATTCTTGCTGTTGAGGTTGTTGATTTTGAAGAACTTGGAATGGAAGCCGTTCGTAAAATTACTGTGAAAGATTTCCCAGCATTCATTATTACTGACGATAAAGGAAATGATTTCTTTGCTAACTTATAAAATTTAGTTTTCCTGCAAGGTCTTTTTTTGACCTTGTAGGTATATCAAAAAAAACCTACAAGGTTTTGAAAACCTTGCAGGATTAATAACAAAAAAATGCCTTTTAAAGAAACATTTTCAGAGTTTTATTCTAAAGTCAAACTGAGTTTAGAAGATGGAACTTTTGCGAAATTGACATTAGCAAAAACCATTGGAAATACCGATTTGATGAATATTTATGTTCGTCCGATTTTAGATGAAAACACTTTAAAATTGGAATTGAAATTCAAATTTCAGCGAGAAGAGTTATTTGAAATTCACACTATTGACAGTGCTTTTTCTCGATTATTGGAATTTATAAACAATCCTTTTTTATCGGCTATTCTTTTTTCAACCGAGTTTGATTTGACTTATAAATTAAATAAAAAACGAGCGGTTTCAGTAATTGAACAGTTTCCGAGTTTCACTCATGCTTCGCCAGTAATTTTGGAGTATTTGGAGCGTAAAAGTTAAAAAAAGCATGTCAAAGTTTAAAAATGACATGCTTTTTTAGCTTTTATTCCACATATAAAACCAATCCTTTTAAGTAATGACCTTCGGGATGGTAAATATTGGTTGGATGATCTGAACCTTGTTCTAATTTATGTAAAACTCTAATATTTCTACCTGTTTCGATAGCTGCTGCGGCAACAGTGTTGTAAAACAAAACATCATCAATTACTTGCGAACACGAAAAGGTAAACAAAATTCCTTTTGGTGCCAAAGCTTTTAAACCAGCAATATTCAATCGTTTATACGCTTGGGTTGCGGTGTGTTTACTTTTAATACTTTTGGCAAAAGCCGGTGGATCAAGTACAATTACATCATAAATTTGATGATTTTCTTTCATGAAATTAAACACATCATCCGCAATGGCTTTATGATTGGCATTTGGAAAGTTCAATTCCATATTTTTGGCTGCTAAATCCACAGCTTTTTGTGAAATATCAACAGAAGTAACTAATTCGGCTTGTGCTTGCATGGCATAAATAGAAAAACCTCCAGTATAACAAAATGTGTTGAGTACTTTTTTCCCTTTGGAAAATTCGCCTAAGAGTTTTCGGTTGTCTCTTTGGTCAAGAAAGAAACCTGTTTTTTGACCTTCAACCCAATTTACTGAAAATAAAATACCGTTTTCTTTGGCAACTGTTTCTTCATTGGTTCCAAAAAGAAAATAATCAGTTCCTGTATTTGGCAATGTTCCTGAGCTTTTGCAATAAATGGTTTTACAATATTCAGGAAAATTAGTTTGTATGGCTTCGGAAATTTTGTCTATTTGAAGAAAAACACCAGTTGAATGGGCCTGAATTACCCAATTTTTATCATAATAATCTATGATTAAACCCGAAATTCCATCGCCTTCGCCGTGAATTACACGAAACGCATTGGTTTGTTCAAAATCCAATAGTTGCGTTCGTAATTCCCAAGCCGATTGTAATTTTTTTTGCCAAAAAGTAGAATCAAAAATTTCTTGTCCAAAAGTTAAAATTCGAACCACAATACTTCCTTTGTCGCTGAAATATCCTGTTCCTAAATGATTGTTTTTTGAGTCAACAACATCAACCATTTCACCATCATTGATTTCTCGGCTTACGCCAAAAACTGCTCCGCTGAAAACCCAAGGATGTCGACGTTGAATAGATTTTTCTTTTCCTGATTTTAATATAACTTTTGGGAAACTCATTTTTTATTAAATTGAAAAACCTGTCAGGTTTGTGTTGTAATCTGGTTTTATTAATCAATCTTCATTTCAGGAATTTCTCCTTCGATGATTAAGTCAGCTTCAGTTGATTTTATAATTTCTTCTACTGAAATTCCTGGTGCGCGTTCTAATAATTTGAAACCTTTTGGAGTAATTTCCATAACGGCTAATTCTGTTACTACTTTTTTAACACAACCAACACCAGTTAATGGAAGCGTGCATTTTTTTAGAATTTTACTTTCCCCAGCTTTATTGACATGCATCATGGCAACGATAATATTTTCGGCAGAAGCTACTAAATCCATTGCTCCGCCCATTCCTTTAACCATTTTTCCTGGGATTTTCCAGTTGGCAATATCACCATTTTCGGCAACTTCCATTGCGCCAAGAATGGTTAAATCTACTTTTTGAGCACGAATCATTCCGAAACTAAAAGCCGAATCGAAGAAACTTGCGCCAGGTAATGTTGTAATGGTTTGTTTTCCTGCGTTGATAATGTCCGCATCTTCTTCGCCTTCAAATGGAAATGGTCCCATTCCAAGAACGCCATTTTCACTTTGAAATTCTACAGAAATGTCATTGCGAACATAATTGGCAACCAAAGTCGGAATGCCAATTCCTAAATTTACATAATAACCATCTTTTACTTCTTTGGCTATTCGTTTTGCTATATCTTCTTTTGATAACATAATTGACTGTTTTTAATCATTAAGTTATTAAGGTTCACTAAGTTTTATTTTAACTGAACACTTAAAACTGAATACTGATTACTTTTTTCTAACCGTTCTTTGCTCAATTCGTTTTTCAAATTTTTCTCCTTTGAAAATACGTTGAACCATAATTCCAGGAATGTGAACTTCGTTTGGATTTAAGCTTCCAGCTGGAAGTAATTCTTCTACTTCGGCGATGGTTATTTTTCCTGCGCCAGCCATAACTGCGTTGAAATTTCGAGCTGTTCCTTTGAAAATTAGGTTTCCAGCTTCGTCGCCTTTCCATGCTTTTACGATTGAGAAATCAGCTTTATAGGCTAATTCCATTACGTGCATTTTTCCGTTGAACTCACGAGTTTCTTTTCCTTCGGCAACTTCGGTTCCAAATCCTGCTGGTGTGAAGAATGCTGGAATTCCGGCTTGTGCAGCGCGGCATTTTTCGGCCAATGTTCCTTGTGGTGTAAGTTCAACGTCTAGTTCTCCAGAAAGCATTTGGCGTTCGAATTCGGCATTTTCTCCTACGTAGGAGGATATCATTTTTTTGATTTGTCTTTTTTGAAGCAATAATCCCAATCCGAAGTCATCAACTCCAGCATTGTTTGAGATACAGGTTAGATTAGTAACGCCTTTTTTTACTAGTTCGGCGATGCTGTTTTCGGGAATGCCACAAAGTCCGAAACCGCCAAGCATGATGGTCATGTTGTCTTCGATGCCTTGTAGTGCTTCTTGAACAGAGTTTACTTTTTTGTTAATCATATTGTGTTAGTTTGTTTCAGTTTTAGCCCTGATGGAAGCGGCATCCTTTTTTTGTTTTGTTAGAAATTGCCCTTTGACTGCGCTCAGGGTGACAAAACAAAAAAGATATAGCGTACAGCAGGAATCAGCTTCTAAAAATTATAATCCGAATTCGTCGATATCTTGTTCTTCGGTATCAACTGCTGTGGAATCGGTTACTACTTTTCGAGGCGTCCAACAATCTACTTTTATGGATAAATTATCTGGTCGTTCAAATGGATCTTTGGATACTTGTAAATCTTTGTCTTCGTAGCATTTTTTCATGAAATATCCCCAAACTGGTAAAGCTGCTGTTGCGCCTTGACCATAGGTTATGCTTTTGAAACGAGCAGAACGATCTTCGCAGCCAACCCAAACTCCGGTTACGAGATTTGGTACCATTCCGATGAACCAACCATCGGATTGGTTTTGGGAAGTTCCTGTTTTTCCTGCAATTGGATTGGTAAATCCATAAGGGTAACCTGTCCAACGATTGTCGCCACTTCCGCCACCTTCTGTTCGAAGTCGAACTCCTGAACCGCTTTCGGTTACACCTTCTAGAAGTTTTATTACAGCAAAAGCTATGTCTTTGTTTAATACATCTCGAGAATCTGGGATTGTTTCATAAAGAACAACGCCATTTTTATCTTCAATTCTTGAAATAAATTGAGGTTTCATGTAAACGCCTTGATTGGCAAATGTGCTGTATGCAGCAACCATATCTTGAACGGTAATTTCAACTGCTCCAAGCGCAATGGAAGGTTGGTTTGGAATTTCGGAGTTAACTCCTAGTTTTTTGGTTAAAGCTACAACGGCTTCTGGACCAGTTTTGTCGATTAATTTGGCGGAAACGGTATTGATAGAAAGTGCCAGAGCGCGTTTTAGTGTTACCATTCCACGGTATTGTCGGTCGGAATTTTTTGGTTCCCAATCTTCGGTTACGTGATGTCTTCCTTTGTGAATCATAAACGGACTGTCGATGATTGAATCACATGGCGACATTCCTAATTGTTCGATTGCTGTAGCGTAAACAAAGGGTTTGAATGTTGAACCTACTTGTCTCGCGCCTTGACCAACGTGATCGTATTGAAAATATTTGTAATTGATTCCGCCAACCCAAGCTTTGATATGACCAGTTTGTGGTTCCAATGACATTAAACCTGCTTGAAGGAAATGTTTGTAATAACGAATGGAATCCTTTGGAGTCATAACGGTATCGATTTCACCTTTCCATGAAAAGATTTTCATTTTGGTTTTTACATCAAATGAAGCGATGATTTCGTCTTCGGTTTTGTCTAAATCTTTCATCACGCGCCAACGTTCTGAGTTTTTCATAGCATTGGTTATGATGCGATTGGTTTCGGCATCAGTAATGTTGATGAATGGTGCGTTTTTATTGTCTTTTTGCTGATGAAAAAATTCTTGTTGTAGATTTTTCATGTGCTCTTGAACCGCTTCTTCGGCGTGTTCTTGCATTTTGGAATCGATGGTTGTGTAGATTTTTAATCCATCGGTATAGATGTCATAATCTTCGCCGTTTGGTTTTTTGTTTTCTTTTACCCATTTTTTCATGTATTCACGAAGGTATTCGCGGAAATAGGTTGCGATTCCTTCTTTGTGAGTTTGGAGTTTGAAATCCAATTTGATTGGTAAATTGCTCAGTTGTTCTTTTTGTGATTGCGTAATAATTTTTGATTTCAGCATTTGCGAAAGCACCACATTTCGTCTGTTTTTTACACCAACAGGATTTCGAACCGGATTGTAAAGCGAGGAATTTTTGAACATTCCGACTAAAATTGCCGCTTCGTCTATGGTTAAATCTTTGGGTTCTTTTGAAAAATAAGTTTTGGATGCTGAACGAATTCCAATAGCATAATTGTTGAAATCATAGACATTGAAATACATGGCAATGATTTCATTTTTAGTATATTGTCTTTCAAGTTTGATGGCGATAATCCATTCTTTTACTTTTTGAATTATACGAAAAACTTTGAAACTTGAACCTTCGCCGTGAAATAATTGCTTGGCTAACTGTTGCGAAATTGTACTTGCTCCACCATTTGAACCCAATTGAACTGCTGCACCAAAAGTTCTTTTTGCATCAATTCCTGAATGTTCGTAGAAACGTTCGTCTTCGGTTGCGACTAATGCGTTTACTAAATGTGGTGGCAAATCTTCAAACTTGATTGGCGTTCGGTTTTCGTTGTAGAATTTACCAATAGTTACACCATCAGAAGAGATAATTTCTGTGGCTAAATTCGATTCAGGATTTTCTAAATCTTCAAAGGATGGCATTGCGCCAAAAAATCCCCAAGAAGCCAACAAAAAGAATAGAATTACTGCTCCAGAACTATAGAAAAATAGTTTCCAAAATTTCTTTTTGTAGTAGTTTATGTCTTTTACGGTTGTATTATTTTTTTGAGCCATACATTTATTCTTTTGATTCTATTCTAAAACCGACATCGGTAATACCTTCGAGATTTTTTACGCCTTCAATTTTTCCGGTTTGTCTCACGGCGTGTTTGATGGTTACCTTGTAAACGCCTTTTTGGTCAAATTTTTCGTTTGCTTTATAGAATAATTTACTTTCTTTAACATCGGTAAAACCTTCACCAAGAAGTGTGCCGTCAGGATTTGTCATGATGTATTCGAGCGTATCTACTTTAACTTTTCTATTGGGTTGTTCTAATGAAACGATTAGAAATAAATTGCTGAATTGGTAATCATCATTGTTTCTAACGTTTACAAACATATCATAGTTTTTATTACTATCGAGTTGAGGCAATTCAAAAGAAACAATACTGTCTTTATCCCATGATTTTCCAACGGATTTGTATTCGTCAAAAACTCTCTTTTTGTCACAAGAGAATAAAAAACAGCATAATAAAACAAGAATTAAACTATTTTTTTTGTTCATTTCGGTTATTGGTTGATGGCTTTTTATTTTGATTGTTTGGTCTTCTTTTTTTGTTGTTGTTTTTTTTCTTTTTGGGTTGGTCAAAACGAGTAAGACTCTCTTGTCCCATGGCGTTACTAAACGTAGTTTCTGGTTCAATTACAATTTCTTCGGCAAAATCTTCGAGTGCAGAAACTCTAATTTTTTGTTTGTTTTGAGCAATGATTTCTTTTACCTGATCAATTTTTAACACATGCCAATTGGCAAAATTATCGGTATATGCAAACCACATTAACCCTTTGAAAATATCTTGTTTTTGGCAAATAGCATCGCCTTTTTCGGTATAAAGTTTGGTTTCAAAATCGGGAAAATCTTTTAGCGCATCCATGTAAGTGTCTAATTCATAGTTTAGACAGCATTTCAATTTTCCGCATTGACCAGCCAGTTTTTGTGGATTTAGCGAAAGTTGTTGGTAACGCGCTGCTGATGTATTCACGCTTCTAAAATCGGTTAGCCAAGTAGAACAGCATAATTCGCGTCCACAAGAACCAATTCCACCAAGTCGTGCAGCTTCTTGACGAAAACCAACTTGTTTCATCTCGATTCTGATTTTGAAAACTTGAGCAAACTCTTTGATTAATTGTCTAAAATCTACCCTATCTTCGGCGGTGTAGTAAAAAATCGCTTTTGAACCATCACCTTGAAATTCGATGTCGGAGATTTTCATTTGAAGTTTTAAAGCAATAGCAATTTCACGAGCTTTTACCTTCATTGGTTCTTCTTTGTCTCGTGCTTCACTCCAAATATCGATGTCTTTTTGGGATGCTTTTCGGTAGATTTTTTGAATTTCGGCAGAAGTAGGATTTACACCTTTTTTCTTCATTTGGATTTTCACCAATTCACCTGTAAGAGTAACAATACCTATATCGTGTCCTGGCGAAGCTTCAGTAGCAACAATATCGCCAATGCTTAATGTTAATTTTTCTGTGTTTCGATAAAACTCCTTTCTTCCGTTTTTAAAACGTACTTCAACACAGTCAAAAGGTATTTCTCCATTTGAAGGACTCATGTTAGAAAGCCAATCAAAAACTGTTAATTTGTTGCAGCTATCGGTGCCGCAAGTCCCATTATTTTTGCATCCTCTAGGCGAACTGCCATCAGACGTTGAACAACTTGTACATGCCATAATTTGAATATATATTGGTCATCTCGATGTATAACCGAGACTACTTATCATAGATAACGTTAAAAGTGTAAAGATAGTATTTTTAACTGTTAAAAAACAAAACAGAAATCCCAAATTCCAAAACAGTATTTGTATTGAAATCTGGGATTTTGAAAGGTTTAATTTTAAACTATTTATCCTAAAATCTTAAATAATTTATCTGATAATCTTACTCTAAACGGCACTTCGAATGTTATTTTGTCTCCCACTTTTGCAGATGAATTTTCACTTCCGTTGACGAACATTTTTTCTAAAACCAATTCCTGATTTCCAGTTGTTGGTCCAGAAATTAAGATTTTGTCGCCAAGTTGTACTTCATTTTTTTCTAGAATAAAAAGTGCAACTTGTGCTTTTACAAAGTAATGTTCGGCTTTGCCAAGTAGTGATTTTTTTACTTTTATTTTTTGACGAATATCTTTTATTTCTTGTGCTTTTGCTAAAGCAGTATCCGAAAGTTCTCCTGAATGTTTGAATTTCAAATTTTCTGATTTTCCTTTTCTGAAAACTTTATTACCCACTTGTTTTCCTCTGCGAAGTTTTACTTGTTCGGCTAATGGCAAATGTGTGATTTCTAAACATTCGGTTGAACAACAATTTTCCATTGCTGCTTTACATTCATCACATTGAATAAACAATAAATGGCAACCATCGTTTAAACAATTGGTGTGATTGTCGCAAGGTTTTCCACATTGATGGCATTGCGAAACGATATCGTCTGTAATTCTTTCCCCTAATCGATGATCAAAAACGAAATTCTTTCCTATAAATTTACTTTCTAAGTTTTCTTCCTTGATTTGTTTAGCATAATTGATAATTCCGCCTTCAAGCTGAAACACATTTTTAAAACCTTGGTGTTTAAAATAGGCTGATGCTTTTTCGCAACGAATTCCTCCAGTGCAATACATCACTAAGTTTTTATCTTCTTTAAAATCTTTTAATTGCTCGTTGATGATTGGTAAACTTTCTCTAAAAGTTTCTACATCTGGCGTAATCGCACCTTTAAAATGACCAATCTCACTTTCGTAATGATTTCTAAAATCTACTACAATGGTGTTTGGATCTTCTAATATTTGGTTGAATTCCTTTGCTTTCAAATGCACTCCAATATTGGTAACATCAAATGTTTCATCATTCAAACCGTCGGCTACAATTTTGTCGCGAACTTTTACAGTCAATTTCAAAAACGAATGATCGTCATGTTCTACGGCAACATTCAAGCGAATGTTTTTCATGAAATCATAGGCTTCTAAAGTTTCTCTAAAAGCTTCGATATTCTCGGCTGGAATACTCATTTGAGCATTGATTCCTTCCTTGGCTACATAGGTTCGACCAAGAGCATCGAGTTTATTCCATTGGACAAATAAATCGTCGCGAAATTTTTTGGGATCTTCAATTTTGGCGTACGCATAGAAAGATAATGTAAGACGTTGTTGTCCGGCTTCATCAATAAGTTGAGCTCTTTCTTCTGCGCTTAAGGTGTTATACAGTTGCATGCTATAAACGTTTAAGTGAGAAATAGGTATTGAACTCTAAATGGAAGAATTCGAGGCAAATTTACATCTTTTTTCAAATAAAAAAACCCTAACAATTTTTCAATTGAAAGGGTTTCTTTTTCATAGCAATTCTTAATTTTTAATTTATAACCACACAATCACCGTTTACGCATTCTACAGAAGTTGGCGGTAATTCAACAGCACAATCTGATACGGCATTAGTTTGGATGTTATATTGATGATCCATTTCATTGAACTCTGTAACCATTTGTTGTAATTGAGTAAGATTTACCGAACTTGGAAAAAGCAAATATTCTTTTGGTCCACCACATGGTTTGCTTCCAAAAGCAATGTAGTTACAACTTCCTGAGCAATCAAAACTGTTTATGTAATTGGTTATTTCAGCTTTTTTTGCATCCAATATTGGTTGCGTAATTACTTCATCATTTAAGACTGAGTTATCATCAGAGCCAGAACATTGAAATGATAAAAATGCGACTAAAAGTACGAATGTTTTAAAAAGAGTTTTCATTGGTTTTTGGGTTAGGTCAAACAATTTCAAAGCAATTTTTATTATTAGATATAAAAACTTCAAAAAGGTTGCGTTAAAAATGAAAAAATCCTTTCAACTGAAAGGATTTTATTTTTTTAGCAAAATTCTGAGTAAGCATCTTTAAGGTTTTCTGCTATCATTTCAGCAGGTCGACCTTCTATATGATGACGTTCTAGCATGTGAACCAATTCGCCATTTTTAAACAAAGCCATACTTGGCGATGATGGAGGAAAAGGAAACATTTCTTCTCTTGCAGCATCAACCGCTTCTCTGTCAACTCCTGCAAAAACAGTCACTAAATGATCTGGTTTTTTAGCTCCATCCAAACTCATTTTTGCTCCTGGACGAGCATTTCTTGCAGCGCAACCACAAACAGAATTCACAACAACTAATGTTGTTCCCTCAGCTTTGATAGCGTTTTTCACTTCTTCTGAATTATATAAATTTTGAAAACCTGCATCTGTTAATTCAGCACGCATTGGTTTTACCATTTCTTCTGGATACATAATTTTAATATTAGATTTTAGATATATGATATTAGATTTTAAAAATCTTGTACAAAGGTAATGAGAATTCTAATTTTTCGAATAGTTGTTTTCATAAAGATTTGTTATAGTTTAATCAGATTAACAAATCTACTTATTGATTCTTTGGAAACACCATTTTCATTCAAATGTGTGATAAAAGCACTTCCAATAATTGCTCCAGAACCAAATTCGCAAACCGTTTCAAAAGTCTTTTTATTATGAACGCCAAAACCAATTAGATGCGGATTTTGTAGCTTCATATTCTGAATTCGCTTATAATATTCTGTTTGAAAAGTAATCGCATTGGTACTTCCTGTAATGCTATTGGACGAAACCAAATAAATAAATCCAGAGGAATAACTGTCCAATTGCTTGATGCGTTCTTCTGAAGTTTCTGGTGTTATTAGCAACACATTTGAAACTTGATTTACTTCACACAATTCTTTAAAATTCGAAAGATAATAATGCAATGGCATATCGGGAATGATAATTCCGTCAACACCAACTTGTGCACATTTTTCTATGAATGCTGCCTCTCCAAATTGCAAAACCACATTCAAATAACCCATCAATATAATTGGTTTTTGAGTGATGCTTCGAAGCGATTGCAATTGTTCGAATAAAAGATTTAAGGTCATGCCGTTTTCAATCGCTTGACCACTACTTTCTTGAATAACTGGTCCATCTGCTAATGGATCAGAATACGGAAATCCAATTTCAATCATATCAACATCACTTTCATCTAAATGTTTTAAAATAGTTAGCGTATCGTTCAAATTTGGAAATCCTGCTGTAAAATAGAGTGACAAAATGTTCTCTTTTTTAGTTTCAAATAAAGATTGAATTCTATTGTTCATCGTTTCTGTAATTTTGTAATGTTGCCAAATCTTTGTCGCCTCTTCCTGATAAATTTACGACTACAACATCGGTAGTTTTTAGTTTCATTTTATGCAAATAAGCCAAAGCATGTGCCGACTCAATCGCTGGAATAATGCCTTCGTTTCGAGATAAATCATATGCGGCTTGCATGGCTTCATCATCAGTAATTGAAACCACTTCCGCCTTTTTTGTATCGTGTAAATAAGAATGTATCGGACCAATTCCGGGATAATCCAATCCTGCCGAAATCGAATGTGGTTCTACAATCTGACCATCATCAGTTTGAATTAAATAGGTTTTACTTCCGTGGATAATTCCTTTTTTACCCAAAGCAATTGTAGCTGCCGTTTTTCCAGAATGAACACCTAAACCGCCAGCTTCCACAGCAATTAATTGTGTTTTTCCATTGTCAATAAAATGATAGAAAGCTCCAATAGCGTTGCTTCCGCCACCAAGGCAAGCCACAACATAATCTGGGTTTTCATCGCCTGTTTTTTCTTTCAATTGGATTTTGATTTCTTCACTGATAACCGATTGAAATTGCGCCACCAAATCGGGATAAGGATGCGGACCAACCACCGAGCCAATAATATAATGTGTTCCAACTGGATCATTTATCCAAGCTCTGATAGCTTCATTTGTTGCATCTTTCAAGGTTTTACTTCCGCTCGTTGCAGGTTGAATTTTTGCACCTAAAAGACGCATGCGTTCTACATTTGGTTTTTGGCGTTCGATGTCAATTTCACCCATGTAAATCGTGCAATCCAAACCTAATAATGCACAAGCAGTAGCAGTCGCAACTCCATGTTGTCCAGCGCCAGTTTCAGCAATAATTCGTTTTTTATTGAGTCGTTTGGCTAACAAAACCTGACCAATTGCATTGTTGATTTTGTGTGCGCCAGTATGATTCAAATCTTCTCTTTTCAGATAAATTTGCGCTTGGAATTGTTCCGATAAATTCTTCGAAAAATACAACGGTGTTGGTCGCCCAACATAATCTTTCAATAACAATTTGAATTCGTTTTGAAAGTCTTCGGTTGCTATGATTTGCAAATAATTTTTTTGTAATTCCAAAACGTTAGGATACAACATTTCGGGTACAAATGCTCCTCCAAATTCGCCATAAAATCCGTTTTCATCTGGTTGTAAAGTCGTTTTCATCGTCTTCTTATTTTTTCTATTAATTCGCTCACTTCTTCAGTGATTTTTTTAGTATTTGTATCTTCTAATCTGCTATTGAAATCCAATCCTACTAACATCGGATAATTAGCGTATTTAATCTTTCCGATGCTATGAATGCTTAATCCGCCACTTAAAAAAAAGGGTTTGGATAAGGTGTAATTTTCTAATAATTCCCAATCAAATGGTTGCCCGCTTCCGCCATATTTTGGAGTTTTTGTGTCAAATAAAAAGTAGTCGCAAATCGTTTCATAAGCCACAACATCATTAAAGTTGAAATAATTATCTACCGAAAATACTTTGATAATTTTGATGTTATTTTCTTTTAAAATTTCACATTCAGCAACCGTTTCATTTCCATGTAATTGAATAAAATCAAACGAAAATTCATTTTGAATTTCGATAATTCGATTAACATCTTCATTTACAAAAACAGCAACTTTTTTAATGTTTTCAGGTAATTTTTCTAACGATTTGAATGAAAAATCTTCACCAACATAACGCTTCGATTTTGGGTAAAAAATAAATCCCATATAATCGGGTTGCAATGCTCCGACTTCAAGTATATTTTTTGGAAATTTCATTCCGCAGATTTTAATCTTCATCCCTTCAATTTTTGAATTAGTTCATAACATTTTACAGCAGGTTGTTCTTCTTTCATAAAATATTCTCCAATCAAAAAACCATCAAATCCATTGGCTTTTAATAGTTGAATTGTTTCCAAAGATTGAATGCCACTTTCTGCAATTTTTAAACTCGATTTTGGAAGTAATTGCGCCAATCTAATGCTGTTTTCAACCAAAACTTCAAACGAATTTAAATTGCGATTGTTAATTCCAATCAAATCAAAATTCAAATCAAGATTATCCAAAATTTCAGCTTCGTTTTGGGTTTCTAGAAACACTTCTAATCCGAGTTCGTGAGCCAAATTGGTATACGACTGCAATTGTTTTTTGGTCAAAATTTTAGCAATCAATAAAATAACATCGGCACCCATAGCTTTTGATTGAAATAATTGATATTCATCTACAATAAAGTCTTTTCTCAAAATAGGAATAGCATTATTTTGTCGCGCCAATTCAAAATCGGTTGGTTTTGCTCCAAAGAAATTTTCATCACTTAAAACCGATAAACCCGACACCAATGCTTCGGTATAACCTTGCGTAACTTCAACCACATTCGCATCTAAATTGATGTTTCCTTTGGCAGGTGATTTTCGTTTGAATTCGGCAATAATTCCACCAGTAACCGAACTTGTAATGGCTTTTTTTAACGAACGTGTTGCCGATTGAAACAAAGGAAATTGCTCTAATGCTTCAATAGGAATTGTAGATTTTAAAGCGGCAACTTCTTTTAATTTTTGTGCTTTTATAGTATCTAAAATAGTCATCGAATTTCAGTTAAAATGGTTAATGATTGCTTCGCTTTCTGTTCAAATAAGGAGATTTTTGCTAGTTCAAATGCTTCTTGAAAATCTAAATTTTGATGATAGGTTTGAATGGCCACAGCGGCGTTCGACAACACTACATTATTTTGTGACGTTGTTCCTTTTCCGTTGATGATGGTCGTAAAAATTTCTGTAGCTTCGGCAACGGTATTTCCGCCAAATAATTGATCATAATTTACTTTAGGCAATTGAAAATCGGATGCATTTAAAATGTGCTCACCGTCATTTTGAATAATTTTGACGCTATCCGTTAAAGTGATTTCATCAAAACCATCCAAACCATAAATAATACTATAATTGGAATTATTATTTTGCAAAATGTAATGGTACATTCGAGCCAATTCTAAACTAAAAACACCACTCATTTGTACTTTTGGTTCTGCAGGATTAACCAATGGACCTAACATATTGAAGAAGGTTTTTACTCCTAATTCTTTTCGGATTGGTCCAACAGTTTTCATTGCTGGATGAAACAATGGAGCGTGTAAAAAAGTGATATTCGCTTCTTTAATTTGGGTTTCGATAACGGCATTATCGGTTGGAAATGCAACGCCCAAACTTTCTAAAACATTAGACGAACCAGAAACCGATGAAACACCATAATTTCCGTGTTTGGCAACAGGAATTCCTGCTCCAGCAACCACAAAAGAAGTTAAAGTTGAAATGTTAAACGTGTTTTTTCCATCGCCACCAGTACCGCAAACATCCATCGGATTGTAAGCTGATAAATCTACTTTATGACACAACGAAAGTAAGGCTTCTCTAAAACCAATTAGTTCGTCAAGCGTGATATTTCGCATGATGAAAACCGTCAAAAAAGAAGCAATTTGACTTGAATTGTATTTTCCTAAAGCTATATTTTCTAGAACTTCTTTGGCTTCTTCTTTAGAAAATGTTTTGTGTGCGTATAAGTAGTCTAATATATTTTTCATGTCTAATTCTTTAACCAATTGTTGATAATTTGCGCTCCGTGTTCTGTCAAAACGGACTCGGGATGAAATTGTACACCACGCCAATTGAATGTTTTATGTTTGATTGCCATAATATTTTGATTTTCATCTTTGGCTAATATTTCAAAATCGGCGGTGTTTGAAGGTGCTACAACCCACGAATGATAATGACCAACTTTGAAATTTTTCGGAATATTTTCAAACAAATAATCGTCTTTTTCGATAGAAATGGTAGAGGCAATTCCGTGTAAAGGTTCGCTTAAATTGTGTAAAAATCCACCAGAAAATTCGGCAATAGCTTGATGACCTAAACAAACTCCGAGTATAGCAACCGATTTATTTTTTTCTAAAACTTCCATCATTTTTCCAGCATTTACTGGAATTCCTGGACCAGGAGAAAGCACTATTTTATCATACAAATGAAAGGTTTCAAAATTTATTTTATCATTTTTCACAACATCGATTGTGGCATCAACCAAATTATGCATCATACAAACTAAATTGTACACAAACGAGTCGTAATTGTCTATAACTAATACTTTCATAACTTATATTATTTGCGCCAAATCAATTGCTTTTCGCAATGCCGTTAGCTTGTTATTTACTTCATTAAGTTCCGATTGCGCATCCGATTTTGTTACAATTCCACATCCAGCTTGATAAGTCAATTCGTTTTTATAACTCAAAAAAGAGCGAATAAAAATGGCGTGATTGAAGGTTTTATCTAATCCAATAATTCCAATCGCACCACCATAAAAACCGCGACTATCGGGTTCGTTTTCGTCAATAATTTGCATCGCTCTATGCTTTGGCGCACCCGATAAAGTTCCTGCTGGATACGTATCTCCAAGAATTTTAATAGGATTGAAATCGTCTTTAAGTTGTGCACTAACTTTAGAAACCATATGAATTACGTGCGAATACAATTCGATTTCCTTAAATCGTTCAACGGTTACTTCAGTACTGTTTTTACTCAAATCGTTTCGTGCCAAATCGACCAACATGATGTGTTCGGCATTCTCTTTCGGATCCATTTGCAAAGCTTCCGACAATACTTTATCATCATCTGAATTTCCAGTTCTTTTAAACGTTCCTGCAATTGGGTTGATAATGGCTTTTTGATTGTTTATCGTCAATTGTGCTTCTGGCGATGAACCAAAAATTTTAAAATTTCCATAATCGAAGTAAAATAAATAAGGCGATGGATTTATGGAACGCAAAGCTCTGTAAACATTGAATTCATCGCCTTGAAATTGTTGTTTGAATTTTCGCGAAAGCACTACTTGAAATACGTCACCTTGAAAACAATGTTGCTGACCAATGGCAATTTTTTCTAAAAATTCTTCATCATTGAAATTAGACGTTTCGTCGTTTATTTTCTTAAAATGAAAGGTTGTTACCGCACGATTGGCTACCAAATCAACGAGTTCGGATAAATTTGATTTTTGATCGGGCAAAAGATTTTCTAGGATAAATAACTCGTTATTAAAATGATTAAAAACAATGGTAAATCGGAACAAATGATACTGCATTAACGGTAAATCAAACGACTGATTTTTAAATTCAATGTCTTCAAATAACGGAATAGCATCATAAGAAGTATAGCCAAATAAACCGTTGGTGACAAATCCCAAATTCAAATCTTCCGACTGAAAAGAAGTGGTGAATTGATGTAATTCTGAAGCAATTTCAACAGCATTAGTTGGTTTTACTTGACTAGTTCCATCAGGAAAATCAAGTGTTGCCGTTTCTTTTTTTACCACAAACGAAGCTATTGGTTGAAAACACAAGTAGGAAAAACTATTTTCTTTACTTTTATAATCAGAGCTTTCCAATAAAAGACTTGTTGGAAATTTATCGCGCAACTTCAAGTACAATTCTACTGGTGTGTGCGTATCGCTTAGCGTTTTTTTAAATTTTGTTTGAAAAGAATACATATATTTTAAATTGTTTTGGAAAAATTAGACATAAAAAAAACCCGCTTGGAAAAGCGGGTTTGACGATATTGTAGAAATTTACAAATAGCAATTACCAACCAATTCCAAGAACGGAGTTAGTCATGTGCCACCAATTTGTATTTTGTATTTTGTTCATCATAATCGGTACAAACGTATTGAATTATTTTGTTGCAATTGCACTATTTTTTAAATTTTAACATTTGTTCTATGAAATTATTTCTTCATTCTGCGCATCAATTCTTGTTCTATATCATTTAATTTCATGTTTTTAGCTTGAAGTAAAATCAAATAATGAAACAATAAATCGGCAGCTTCACCAATAAACAAATCTTTATTGTCATCTTTGGCTTCGATTACCAATTCAACTGCTTCTTCACCAACTTTTTGGGCCATTTTGTTGATGCCTTTTTGATAAAGTGAAGCAACATACGATGCTGAACTTGGGTTCGAAATGCGGTTTTCAATGACGTTTTCCAATTCGTTTAGAAAAGAAATTTGATGTTCTGTTGCAAAACAAGAAGTCGTTCCGTTGTGGCAAGTTGGTCCGTTGGGAATGACTTGAATCAGCAACGCATCTCGATCGCAATCTTCTTTTATGGAAACTACTTTTAGAAAATTTCCAGACGTTTCACCTTTGGTCCACAAACGATTTTTGCTACGGCTGAAGAACGTTACCACATTTTCTTCTTGTGTTTTTTGCAAGGCTTCTTCGTTCATGTAACCCAACATTAAAACCTGTTGCGTTTCGCTATTTTGGATAATTACAGGAATTAATCCGTTGTTTTTTGAGAAATCTACCTTCATCTGATGGGAATATTTTGAGTTTTTAAAACGTTTTTTAATTCGGAAATAGGCACTTCATTAAAGTGAAAAATACTTGCTGCTAATCCGGCGCTGACTTCAGTTTTGGTAAATAAATCTATAAAATGCTGCGAATTTCCTGCGCCACCAGAAGCGATAACTGGAATAGAAACGGCTTTACTGATTTCATTTGTAATTTGTAATGCAAATCCATCTTTGGAACCATCGTTGTTCATTGAAGTTATTAGTAATTCGCCTGCACCTAATTTTTCGACTTTTTTTGCCCAATCGATAGCTAAAATTCCAGTTGATTCTGTTCCGCCTTTGATGAAAACAAACCAATCATTTTTCACTTTTTTGATGTCGATAGCAACGACTAAACTTTGACTACCAAAAGCATCTGAAATTTGCGTAACTAACTCAGGATTTAAAACGGCAGCCGAATTGATACTCACTTTATCAGCACCAGATTGCAATAATAATCGCGCATCATCAACCGATTGAATGCCGCCACCAACTGTGAATGGAATATTGATTTCTTTGGACAATTGTGTGACCATTTCGGCTAATGTTTTTCGCTTTTCCAATGTTGCAGAAATGTCTAAAAACACCAATTCGTCCGCACCATTTTTAGAGTAAAACGAAGCCAATTCTACAGGATTTCCTGCGTCTTTTAATTCCAAAAATTGAACGCCTTTTACAACGCGTCCATCTTTAATATCCAAACACGGAATAATTCTTTTCTTTAACATAATTCGCGTAGATTTTCAATTTTGATTGTGCCTTCATACAATGCTTTTCCGATGATGGCACCTTCGCAACCTATAGTTTTTAATAGTTCTAAATCGGAAATAGTTGTAACGCCACCACTGGCAATTAAATTGACTTTTGTTTTTTCTAAAATATTAGAATACAATTCATTAGAAGTTCCTTGAAGCATTCCATCTTTGGAAATATCAGTACAAATAACTGTTGAAATTCCTTTTGAAACGTAATCAGAAATATAATCGACGACATCAATTTCGGATGTTTCTAACCAACCATGAGTAGCAATTTTTCTATTCAAACAATCGGCACCCAAAATGATTTTGTCACTTCCAAATTCAGTCAACCATTCTAAAAATTCGATTGGATTTTTTGCAGCAATGCTTCCGCCTGTAATTTGATTGGCTCCGTTTTCAAAAGCAGTTTCGAGGTCTTTTCGTTGTTTCAATCCGCCACCAAAATCAATTTTCAAATTAGTTTTTGTTGCAATTTGATACAATACTTTATGGTTGACAATTTGGTTTGATTTTGCGCCATCCAAATCCACTAAATGCAAGTATTGTATGCCGTTATCTTCAAAATATTTGGCAACTTCCAACGGATTTTCGTTATATATTTTTTGTGTGGCATAATCGCCTTTGGTCAATCGGACGCATTTTCCGTTGATGATGTCTATGGCTGGAATAATTCTCATAATTTTTTTACCATTTAATTTTTTTTAAAACCATTAAGTGATTTAAGAAAATTAAGTATGAATCTGAAGGAAACTTAATATCTTAATGGTTAAATTTTTTGCGTATTTATAATTTCAAAAAGTTTAATAATAATCGTTCGCCAACACTAGATGATTTTTCAGGATGAAATTGTGTAGCATAGAAATTATCCTTTTGCATCGAAGCACTAAACGGAACGATATAATCGCAAACCGCTGTGGTTTCTTCACTTATTTCGGCATAAAAACTGTGTACAAAATAGAAATTTTCATCGGCTGAAATTCCGTTATACAATTCAGAATTTAACTTTGAAATGTTATTCCAACCCATGTGTGGCACTTTTAATTTGGGTTCAAATTTCTTTACAGTTGCTTCAAAAATTCCTAAACATTCTGTGTTGCCTTCTTCTGAAAATTGGCACATCAACTGTTGCCCAAGGCAAATTCCTAGAACTGGTTGTTTGAGGTTTTTTATGACTTCATCCAAACCTTTTTCTTTAAGATAATTCATCGCCGAACTCGCTTCGCCAACGCCTGGAAAAATAACTTTTTCGGCTAACTTCAAAATCGTTTCATCATCGGTAACGATGCAAGAATAACCCAATCGTTCGATGGCATTTTTCACCGAAGTGATGTTGCCAGCGTTGTATTTTACTATTGCTATCATAGGATTCCTTTTGTGCTTGGTATGCCGTTTGTTCCATCTTTTTGAACTGCCATTTTTATCGCTTTTGCAAATGCTTTGAAAATAGCTTCTATTTTGTGGTGTTCGTTTTCGCCTTCACATTTAATATTCAAATTGCATTTGGCACCATCACAAAACGACTTAAAAAAGTGCGAGAACATTTCGGTGGGCATTTCTCCAATTTTTTCACGTTTGAATTCGGCATTCCAAACCAACCAAGAACGACCGCCAAAATCTAGTGCTACTTGCGACAAACAATCGTCCATTGGAAGTAAAAAACCGTAACGCGTAATGCCCTTTTTAGAACCTAAAGCTTGTGAAAAAACATCTCCTAAAGCAATTCCAACATCTTCGATTGTGTGGTGTTCGTCAACGTACAAATCGCCTTTTACATCAATGTTTAAATCGATGTTTCCGTGTTTGGCAATTTGGTCGAGCATGTGGTCAAAAAATCCTAAACCAGTATTGATGTTGCTTTTTCCGTTGCCATCCAAATTGATTTCGACCGCAATTTCGGTTTCTTTTGTTGTTCGAATTAATTTTCCAACTCGAGGTTGTTCCTTTAAAAATTGATAAATAGTTTCCCAAGAAGTCGTTGATAAAACCGCTTTTTCATGGGCTGTAGCCGAAATAAAAATCGCCTGACTTCCTAAATTTTCTGCTAGTTGAATATCAGTAACTCTATCTCCAATTACGAAGGAATTTTTTAAATCGTAATTGCCTTTCACATATTGTTGCAACAAAGCAGTTCCAGGTTTTCTTGTAGGCAAATTTTGCTCTGGAAAAGAAACGTCAATAATAACATCAGAAAATTGAATTCCTTCGTTTTCAAATGCTTTCATCATTTTATTTTGTGCTGGCCAAAACGTGCTTTCCGGAAACGAATCGGTACCCATTCCGTCTTGATTGGTCACTATAACCAACTCATAATCGAGTTCTTTAGCAATGCATGATAAATACTGAAAAACCTGAGGATAAAACTCCAATTTTTCCAAACTATCCACTTGAAAATCGATTGGCGGTTCAATGATTAACGTGCCATCTCTATCTATAAATAATACCTTCTTCATGACATAACTAAATTTAAAGCATACAATAATTGTTGGTTTTCTCGTGGTGTTCCAATGGTAATTCGAATGGTGTTTTCAACTACCGAACTACGGTTGCGTGTGATGATTTGTTGTTCAATTAAACTGTTGTAAATGGCAGTGGCATTTTCCATTTCGACTAGTAAAAAATTGGCATCTGAAGGATAAATTTTAGTAACAAAATCCAATGCCAAAAGTGATTGTTTTAAAAGTTCTCGTTCAGAAATAATAAGTTGTATTTTCGATTTAAAATCATCATCACTAGCTAGTGATTTTACCGCTGCTTCTTGGTTTAACTGACTGATATTATAAGGCGGTTTTACTTTGTTCATCATCGAAATAATGTTCTCATTGGCATACGCAATTCCTACGCGAACTGCTGCCAAACCTCGTGCTTTACTAAACGTTTGTGAAACTATTAAATTTGGAAATTGTTTGATTTTGGAAACCAAAGAAGGTTGTTCACTAAAGTCAATATATGCTTCGTCTAAAAACACAATTCCGTTGAAATTTTCAATGATGTATTCTAGATTTTCTAATGAATTTCCTGTTGGATTGTTGGGCGAACACAAGTACAAAACTTTGGCATTTTGCGCTAAAATTGCTTCCGAATTCAACTGAAAATCTTCGGTTAGTGGAATGGAAATAATTTCTAGATTATTAATATTTCCGTAAACTTCATACATGCCATACGTTGGCGGACAAATGATTATTTTATCTTCGTTGGGTTCGCAAAAAACACGCTGGACTAAATCAATAATTTCATCACTTCCATTTCCAATTAATATGTTTTCAATTCCGACTTTTTTCTGACTGCTTAAAATTTGCTTCAAGCGCCATTGGTATGGATCAGGATAACGATTTAAATTTCCAAACGGATTTTCATTGGCATCCAAAAAGATACCTTGATTGCTTTTGTACTCGTCGCGCGCACTCGAATAAGGCGTAAGCGAGAGAATATTTTTTCGAATTAAATTGGTGATATTATCCATTTTGTATTTTTTTTAATCGGATGGAAACGGCGTTTTTGTGTGCGTCTAATTGTTCGGCAGCAGCCATAATTTCTATTGTTGGTCCTAGGTTTTGAATTCCTTGCGAAGTCAGTTTTTGAATTGTAATTTTCTTCACAAAACTGTCTAACGAAACGCCGCTGTAATTTTTAGCATAACCATTTGTCGGTAAAGTGTGATTGGTTCCGCTGGCGTAATCTCCGGCACTTTCGCAACTATAATTTCCTAGGAAAATTGAACCTGCATTTTCGATTAAATTGATTTTATCTTCAGCATTTTCAATAGCCAAAATTAAATGTTCTGGTGCGTAAAAATTACTGAATTCAATTGCTGTTTTAATATCTTCAAAAACCAAAGCACGACTGTTTTCTAATGCTTTTTCTACTGTTGCTTGTCTTGGTAAAATGGCTTTCTGATTTTCGATTGCTACACTAACTTTCGATACAATTTCTTCTGAATTTGTAACCAAAATCACTTGACTATCACCACCATGTTCCGCTTGTGAAAGTAAATCGGAAGCTACGAATTCTGGATCACAACTTGCATCGGCAATTACTAATAATTCACTTGGTCCAGCTGGCATATCGATAGCTAATCCTAATTGTTGAGCATATTGTTTGGCAGCAGTTACATACTGATTTCCGGGTCCGAATATTTTTGAAACTTTCGGAATTTCATCGGTTCCAAAAGTCATTGCTGCAATGGCTTGAATGCCGCCAACTTTATACATTTGAGTTACACCTGTCAATTGTGCCGCATACAAAATCGCTGGATTGATGTTGCCGTTTTTATCTGGTGGCGAACACAAAATTATGTTTTTGCAACCTGCCAATTTAGCCGGAATTGCCAACATTAAAACCGTTGAAAAAAGTGGTGCTGTTCCGCCAGGAATGTAAATTCCGATGGTATCGATGGCACGACTTTCTCTCCAACAAAAAACACCTGAAGTGGTTTCGATTTTAGTCGGAATTTCTTTTTGAGAACTGTGAAATTTCGAAATATTATCTGCTGCAATTTGGATTGCATTTTTTAATTCGGTTGGAATTTGGGCAACCGCATTTTCAATTTCTGATGGAGTTACTGCAAAATTTTCTATTGATACACCATCAAAATAACTGGTGTATTTTTTTACAGCTTTGCTTCCGTTTTTTTGGATGTCGTTAAAAACAGCTTTCACGGTTTCGTTTAAATCGGCAGTAGCAACGGTTTTGCGTTTTGCCAATTCGTTCCATTGTTCTGCATTTGGATTTATGTAAGTTTTCATGATTATTTTATTGAATTATCGAATCATTTTTTCTATTGGAATAATTAAAATTCCTTCGGCACCAAGATTTTTGAGTTGTTCAATAATTTCCCAATAATCGTCTTCTTTTATAACCGAGTGCAAACTGCTCCAATCTTTATTGACTAGTGGTAAAATGGTTGGTGATTTCATTCCGGGTAATAATGAACAAATTTTTTCGATAGCAGAATTTGGTGCGTTCAACAAAATATATTTGTTCTGTTTACCTTCGCGAACGGCTTGCATTCTGAACAATAATTTATCAAGAATTGCTTGATTTTCTGGTGTTAGATTTGGATTTGAAATTAAAACCGCTTCACTTTTAGTAACGGTTGCTACTTCTTTCAATCCGTTCATTAAAAGTGTACTTCCTGTACTTACAATATCAAAAACGGCATCGGCAAGACCAATACTGGTAGCGATTTCAACACTTCCGCTAATTTCTTCAACAAATACAGAAATGTTTTTTTTGACAAAAAAATCAATCAGAATTTTTGGGTAACTTGTGGCAATACGCTTGCCTTCGAAATAGTTTAAATCGGTATAGATTTCGTCTTTTGGTATAGCCAACGACATTCTACAACCTGCAAAACCTAATTGTTGGATAATTTCGACTTCTTTGTCTTTTTCCCAAACTTCATTTTCGCCTAGAATTCCGATATCAGCAACGCCTTGTTCTACATATTGCGGAATATCATCGTCACGCAAGAATAAAATTTCGATAGGAAAGTTTTGGGCAACAGCTTTCAGTTTTCGTTCGCCATTAGAAATTTTGATGCCACATTCTTCTAGAAGTTGGAGTGATTTTTCACTCAGTCGGCCACTTTTTTGAACCGCAATTTTTAAAGTACTCATTTTTTAATTTAGAATAAAATCTGAGTATATCACGAAGTGTATAAATACAAAAAACCCGTCTTGATATACTCAGACGGGTTTTTAATTATGTTATTTGATTAGCTACAATACATCATTAACTCGCCTGGTTGCAAGAATGATGATGATGTAATTGTGAAATAATCGTGTTCATTGTTTTATTTTGATGGCACAAAACTAGACATAACTTTTGGATTGAAAACTACATTTTATAAAATTTAACATTTGTAGAAGTATTCATTATCGAAATAATCTTTCCAATAAAGCTCTAATGAAAAGACCTTTTGGGCATTTCCAAATCACTTGTAAATCTTCCCAAAAAGAGGTTTCTTCATCTAAAAATTTGAAAATTAATGTTGGATTTCCTTTTTTAAATAACGCTGAGAACACGGTTGAACCTAAGTCATTTCTTCGGAATAAAACATCAATAAAGAGTAAATCATACAACCAAAATTTGTCTTTTTTATTGAATTTTCTAAAGTCATTTTCAGAAGAAATAAATCGAATTAATGCTTTAGATTTTTTTATAGTATTGGCAAAAGTATAACCTGTACTTGCTTTTGTCCATCCACCAGCAGAACCAATATTGACAATGTTTTTAGTGTTGTGTTTCCAGAAAGCATAACATGTCATTGGAATATTTCCTTGTTCTTTTTCGATGATTTTATAGTTGGTAATTCCTATTTTTTTGATGTAATCTTGAATTTCGTTTTCATATTCTTCTTTGGATAATAAATCTTTTGAAAACAAAGTATATTCTAACAAAGCCTCGGTTTCGGAAGTTGGCAAGACATACATAAATCGGGTATTTCCTTTTTGTTCCACAGAAAAATCCATAAAAGTTGCCTTGGCTGGATTGAAAACTTTTTCTTCGGATTGTATAAACCAACCTATAAAATGCTGTTGCAACAACGGATATTTCGTCTGATTTTTTACAATTTCGGGATGATAAATGGAGTTGAAAATTTGATTGCATGTAAAATTTTCACTTTCTGTTTTTACCACACAATGATTGCCAAGTTCTTCAAATTCAATTACTTTTTCGTTTGCAAATCGGATATTTTTTTGCTTTGAAATTAGATCGAAAACCAGATTGTAAAAATCCAATCCGCGAACCATTTTATATTGATACGGATGCAAATCTAAATCTCTTCGAAAGGTTGCATCGGCAAAAAGTGCCACATCCCATTTTTTTGAAACTATTTCATCAAAAGATTGTTTCTCATCCCAAAAACACCAAGTTCTGTCGTTGTTTTTTTTGGGGTTTTGATCAAGTATTAGAATGGATTTATCGTTAAATTTCTTTGATAAAATCATTTCATAAACCGTCATCAACGCCGATAAACCTGAACCTGTAAAAATGTAATTATAGTGTTGCATGGTTCAAAAATAAGCAATCTAAAGGAATTTGAAATCAAACAAATGTTAATCAATATGATATCGAAATCCTAGAAAAAATCGAATTCCTTGATTTGGTCCATAAGCATAGGTTGGATCAAATGTCAAACCATATGGATTATCAGCAGTTGGAACTGCATTTCCATTCATATCAAATTGTACATTTTGATCGAACGGATCATTGGCACGGGCAATTAAAAACGGATTTCCACGATTGGGTGTCCAATCAAAAAGATTTTTTATTCCCGAATAGATTTCAAGATTATGAAATTTTTTATAAGTAAACTGTATGTTTTGAATACTAAATGATTGCGAATAGTTGCGTCGTGGGTCAAGTTCACTAAGCAATGGTAATCGCATCGGACCAGTAAGATTTCCTGTATAATCAAAGGAAAGATACCATTCAGGAATTTCATAATTGATTGCCCAATTCAAGGAATATTTCTCTGTAAACAATGGAACAAAACTAACACCATCTTGTTGCGTAATTGGATCAAAATAGCTGGCTCCAACAGTTGCTTTTAGACCAAATGGCGTAATCCAATCGGCATTGGCACTAATTCCAAAAATTTTCGAAAAACCATTCAAGTTTTCATAAACAATTTGATTAGGGTTGAGGTCATAATTAGCAAATATCCGATTAGTAAAATAGGTGTACCATGATGACATTTCTAAATTCAGAACTCCTAAGTTTTCCAATTTAAATCTTTTTAGATAATTTAAATTGACATTATAAGATGTTTCTGGTTTTAAATTATCAACTAAAACTACTTCTCTTGCACCTGAAAGTGCTTGATGGTCTTCGGTAAAAAGATTGACTACTCTAAAACCGGTACCAAAATTCAGTCTTAAAATATCATCCTGAGTTGGTTTCCATTTTAGGGCTATTCTTGGAGTAAAAATAGAACCATGAACCGAGTTATAGTCGTAACGTGAACCAAGAAGAAGACCTGTTTTTTCAGAAAATTTTATATCGTCTTGCACAAAAAGGCTGTAAATTTTTGAATGGTCAGAAGTGGCAGTTGCAGGTGTATTATCGTTATAAAATTGATAGCGAAAAGCACTGCCGAATAGGAGTGAATGATTTTGGATATTTTTATCCCAAAGGAATTGCCCGAACCCTATTTTTTGATTGGCTAAATAAAATGAATTTCCATATACCGAATTTTGGTCATGACCTATAAACGAAAATTGCAGATACATTTTTTCTTTAACAGGTAACTCATATTTTCCTAACAGCTCAAATCGCGAGGTATAAATGCTTTCGCCATATACTTCATCACCTCCACGAAAACCTTTGTTCCATTGCATTTCGCCACCCCAACGATCTTCATATAAGTAACGTCCAACAATACTAAACTCTTTTTCTGATTTTCGGTTAATATTCCATTTACTAAAAAAGGAAACTCGGTCTTGTAATGCAATATCAGTAAAGTTATCGTTATTGTTATCAATTGGGTTATTGTAAGAGAAATAATTGACACCAAAAAGAGCGTCCACTTTTTTGCCAATGGTAGCCTTATAACCTAAGTCAATATTATTTTCGAGCCAAGAAGTAGAAAACATATCGGCAGTAAATAAAGAGGCAGTCTTGGATTTTTTTGTAATGATGTTAATCAAGCCGCCGACTGCTTCACTTCCATATAAAGTGGATGCAGCACCTTTTACCACTTCAATTCGTTCAATCATAGAATTTGGAATTCCCGATAAGCCATAAACAGTTCCAAGCGCACTTACTATTGGCATTCCATCAATAGTAACCATGGTATAAGGACCATCTAGACCATTTATTCTAATGTCACCTGTACCACATACATTACAATTATTTTGTGGTCGCAAGCCATTAACATTTTGTAGTGCATCAAAAATGTTGCTAGTTGGATTTTGCTTTAAGAAAGTGGCAGTAATTATTTCAACAGGAACAGGATTTTCCAATCTTTTTACTGCTTTTAAAGTTCCTGATACAACTACTTCATTGAGTTCCAATTCTTTTTTTTCTTTTTTAGGCAAAGAATCTGTTTTTGTTTGTGCAATAGTATATTGAGTAATACAGAATAGTAAGAATATTATTTTTTTCATTTATAAACAAAAAATTTAGACAAAACTAAAAATAAATTTTTATTAACACAAATAAAATCGGCTTGCTATTTAAACAAGCCGATTAATCACTAATTTAACCAAAAACCAAGTGATTTAGTCATGAAAAACTACACGCCCATTATTATTTTCGTAAAACTGTTTTGGGACAGGAAAGGGATCTTTATGAGAGAAGAATCCGTCTTGTAAATCCATAAGTTCATCAGCAGTGCAAATGGTACTTTCGAGTTGCTTTCTAATATCTGCTTCGTTCATAGTAATACCAATAAACACCAACTCGTTCAATCGATCACCAAAATCCAACGACCAGCGTTCTTCTATTATTTCTTGATTGTCTACAAAATTTTGAAATTTAATACGTTCAGAAAACGGCATGCTTGCCCACCAAACGCCGGCACCTTCTGATCTAATGGAGCCGCCAGCTTGTGACCAGTTTATTGCTTGATCGGGCCTTGAAGCAATCCAAAATAACCCTTTGCTCCGGATAATTGCGGTTGGGAAATTGGAAATAAATTCCCAAAAGCTATACGGATCAAATGGGCGATGATCTCTAAACACAAATGAAGTGATGCCATATTCTTCGGTTTCGGGAGTATGAATTCCTTCTAATTCTTGAATCCAACCAGCGGAAACTTCGGCTTCTTCATAGTTGAATAATCCAGTATTAATTATTTCATTGGGATGTACTTTTCCCATTTGGGAATGCAAAATTTTAGCTACTGGATTTAGTTTGGTTATGGATGCTTGTAAAATCTCTAATTGTTTTTTTGAAACTAGATCGGTTTTATTCAGAATGATCACATTGGCAAATTCAATTTGATCTACTAACAGGTTTACGATTGTTCTCTCATCATTTTCTATGTCTGATGCGTTTCTGTCCTTTAATGTTTCGGCACTTCCATAATCTTTAAAAAAGTTAAAAGCATCAACAACCGTAACCATAGTATCTATATAACTAAATTTAGAAAGATCGATGTTTTCTTCTTCGTTAACAAACGTAAAAGTTTGCGCTACAGGAATAGGTTCTGAAATTCCAGTACTTTCAATTAATAAATAATCAAAACGATTTTCTTTTGCTAGTTTTTCGACCTCGAGCATTAAATCTTCGCGCAGCGTACAACAAATACAACCATTGCTCATTTCTACTAATTTTTCTTCAGTACGAGACAGAGTATTTTCGGCTTTAACTAAATTAGCATCGATATTTACTTCGCTCATGTCATTAACAATCACAGCAACTTTTAATCCTTCTTTATTATGAAGAATATGATTGAGTAACGTGGTTTTTCCGGCGCCAAGAAATCCTGACAATACGGTAACGGGTAATTTTTTCATAAATGTTTATGCTGACTAAAGTTTAATAAATGACCAATGATTAAACCAATTCCTCCTAACAACATTCCTTCAAAATGAGTATGTAAAATGATTTCAATCATTACACTAACCAGAATGATCGAAATAGAAATACCTAAAATAATTTTGACAGTTCTACTTGCGTTCGACATTAGTATTTTTGATGTTGCAAACAAAGCAATACCGCAAAAAATGATATCTATCCAAATGCTCTTAAAAGTACTCAAAGGAAGAATTGCAAGAAAAGGAACTACTAAACAATGAACCAAACATAAAGTTGCGCTGGAAATTCCTAAAAAATCATATAATTTTTGAGTTGTGTGTTTCATTTTTATACCTTTGTTAATGCAATTGAGTTGCAAATATAAATATTTTTTGTTAATGCAACAATGTTGCAATAATATTTTTATGAAACAATTTAGAAACACCACAGCCAAAACCACTATTTTAAATGTATTGAAAAATGCAGAAGCAGCTTTATCTCATGCTGAGTTATTAACTTTAACAAATGGTGTGTGCGATAGAGTTACCATTTACAGAGTTCTTGAACGATTAGTTAATGAAGATAATGTTCACAAAGTGGTAACTTCTGATGGTATCATAAAATATGCAGCTTGTAATCATTCTGCACACCATTCTCATGATCATGTTCATTTTAATTGCGAAAAATGTAAGACTACAACTTGCATAGAAATGGTACTACCCGTTATTCAACTTTCAAACGATTATACCGTTAAATCATTTAATTTCACCGTTACAGGTATTTGTCCAAAATGTAATTAATTTTTAGATTTATCTAAATATTTTATTTGTACTTCTAAAAATTTGTATTTTTGATAAAAAATCGAATGACGACTTCAGAAGAAAACTATCTTAAAGTAATTTATCATCTATCACAAGTTTCACCAAAAGGAGTGAATACCAATGCTATTGCCGGAATGCTAGATACCAAAGCCTCTTCGGTTACCGATATGTTGAAAAAACTTTCAGACAAAGATTTAGTTTCCTATCAAAAATATCAAGGTGTTACCCTAACTGAAAATGGTTTTCGATCTGCCAAAATGATTGTGCGAAAGCATCGTTTGTGGGAAGTTTTTTTGGTAGAAAAATTGGGTTTCGCTTGGGATGAAGTCCATGATATTGCAGAAGAATTGGAACACATAAAATCGGAAACTTTAATCAATAAATTGGATGAATACCTTCATTTCCCTTCGTTTGATCCACATGGTGACCCAATTCCGGATGTTAACGGAGTAATGAAAAAAGTAAACAAATTGTTGCTCTCAGAAGTGGAATTACACAAAGAATATCAATGTGTTGGTGTAAAACATTCTTCGTCTGAATTTTTGCAATATCTTGATAAACAAAAAATTGCATTAGGTTCAAAAATTGTTGTCAAAGAAAAAGAGAGTTTTGATGATACGTTACTTGTCGAAGTCAATTCGAAAGAAATTACAATATCCAATAAAATTGCTAATAACTTATACGTTCACTGATTATGTTTGAAACAATAATAGACTATTTCGAAAGCATAAATCCGGTTTTGGCGGCTTTTTATGCTACAATGTTTACTTGGTTTTTAACGGCACTTGGTGCGTCGTTTGTATTCTTTTTCAAAAACATGAACCGCGTTGTTCTTGATGGAATGCTAGGTTTTACTGGTGGAGTAATGATTGCTGCAAGTTTTTGGAGCTTATTGGCGCCAGCCATTGAAATGAGTAAAGGCGAAGGTTTTATAAAAGTAATTCCAGCAGCTGTAGGGTTTGCTTTAGGTGCTTTATTTATTTTTGGATTGGATAAATTGCTTCCTCATTTACACATTAATTTTAAAGAAACGGAAGGTGTAAAATCACCATGGCAACGAACGACATTGCTAGTTTTAGCGATTACGTTACACAATATTCCGGAAGGTTTGGCGGTTGGAGTGCTTTTTGGTGGAGTTGCTGCTGGAATTCCAGAGGCATCGATAGCGGGTGCTGTTACTTTAGCTATCGGAATTGGAATTCAAAATTTTCCCGAAGGTATTGCCGTTTCTATGCCATTGCGCAGAATGGGAATGAGCCGTTGGAAAAGTTTTATGTATGGTCAGTCTTCGGCTATTGTTGAACCCATTGCTGGAGTTTTAGGAGCAGTTGCCGTTATCTTTTTTATACCAATTTTGCCATATGCTTTAGCTTTTGCCGCTGGTGCAATGATATTTGTAGTAGTGGAAGAAGTAATTCCAGAAACACAACAAGATAAAAATACTGATATCGCTACTTTGGGATTAATTGGCGGATTTATTGTGATGATGACCTTGGATGTTGCTTTGGGTTAACTACAACCACAATCGCCATTACCACAGTTTTTCTTTGATTTTGATTTCCAAAAAAACTTTCGCACAAGAAAACCAAGCGCCACAATTACAAGTATATAAACCAATATTTCTTGAAAATCCATAGTACAAAAGTAAAAGGTTCTCCAAAATTAGAGAACCTTTTTTATGTTAAAGTTTAGCGCCTATCGAAATATAGAATGTTCGTCCTTCGCCTGGCAAAATTCCTGGTCCAGGATATCCACCAGCTCTTCGCGTCGCATATTCTTCATCAAATAAATTATTAATTCCGGCACGAATGTTATAGTTTTTCAAGAATTTATATTCAGTCGATAAATCAAAAACACGATAATCGTCTAAAATTCCTGTTACGCCATTAGCTGATGGTGTTACTGTATTATTAGCATCGGTAAATATTCGACCAGACATTCTGTATTGTGCTGTTGCTGATATGTTATTATTACTCCAAGAAAGTCCAAAATTATGAATATATCGCGGTGCGTTTTCTACGCGATTGCCCGAAAGATTGGTTTCTGTTATAGTTACATTTGGCGCAGTTCCTGAAGCGTTAAAAATTCTAAAATCGGTATAACGACTGTCAATAAAACTCACTGATGCAAAGAAATCTAGATTTCCAAAGGGTTTTTCAATTTCGAATAATCGTGTAATATTTAAGTTGGCAAATCCTTCAATTCCTTTATTTATTGTTTCTCCAAGATTAGTTCTAAAAAGGAAAGTGCCTTGAGTAGGATCATTGTTTACAAACTGTCTGATACCGCCAATTCTATTGTTGTAGCTTAGATAGAACAAACTAAAATCAAAGTTTAAGTAGTTTTTAAAAGTTCCTCTAAAACCTAAATCGGCATTGAAACCGCTAGCATCTTTTAGATTTGGATCAATTACGTCAGTAACCGCTGGCGGTGTAAAATCTGAAAATAAAACAGGTCTAAACGCTTGTGTAATATTGGCATAAATATTGGTCGTTCTAAATTTATACTCCAATCCTAGTCCAAATAAAGGCTTACTTCTCGAAATCGTTTTGTCTGGAAAAGGCACATCATTTCCACTACTGTTAATTCCAAATCTTCCTTCGCCTGTGTTCTGAATGTACTCATAACGAACACCTGGCGTTACACTGAATTTATCGGAAACTTTAAATTGATTTTCAGCAAAAACAGCCACATTTTCGGTTGTGAAATCTAAATCTCGAACATATCTTCCATCAATTGATATATCAAAATCGGAACCTGTTGTACCACGACCATCTTGAAGTCGTTGCGTATTGGCTTTGTATAAACGAACTCCAAAGGCAAGATTATTATTGATTTTCCCTAATTTGTATTTATAAATATTTCTGTTTTCTATTCCATAATTTTCATAAAGATCACGATCTACTCTTCGGTTTGCTAAATCATCTACAACATTTGGCGTACCAATAAAACCCACACTATTTCGTTCACCAATAAGTCCAAAAAGTTTGGTGTTTGAAGTTAATTTATCATTTATTTTAGTGTCAAAATTTACCGAAAACACATTCCAAGGTGTGCCAAACCAATTTCGTTCTCGTAAAGATTGTCTTGGATTTGCGTTAAATTGTTCATCGGTTAAACCTCCTGCTTGTTGCATTTGATAATCCATGTTGGTGTATTCTGCTGATAATTTGGTGTTTTCTGTGAAGCGATATTCTACAAATGCGTGTGTATTTCGAACCGTGTATTCACTGTTTTCTCTCCAACCATCGGCGCTACGAGAATGATTGTAAACATAATAGGAGAACCTTTTAAAAGTACCGCCAATAGCGTTGTAACTACTCATTAGACCATAACTTCCAACGGTGTTTTGAGTTTCAAATGAAAATTTCTTTTTGGTTTCTCTTTTCAACACATAATTTAGCATTCCGCCAAATTGTGGTCCAAATTGTAACGAAGAACCACCACGAACCAATTCTATAGTTTCAACTGCTTCTAACGGCGGATTGTAATACGCTTCGGGATAACCAAAAACATCGGATGAAATGTCGTAACCGTTTTGTCTTGTGTTTAATTCCCAACTTCTGTTTGGACTTAAACCTCTCACACCAACATTGATTTGAATACCTGAACCTTCATTTTCCCAAATAGTAACACCCGGAATTCTAGCAAAAATTTCTCTGGCATTATTAGTGGTGAAATTTCCATTGATATTGGAAAGTTTTAAAACCTCATTTTTTTTACCAGAAAAAAGTACGTTTTCTTTTATTTCGGGCATTCTTTCAGGGCTTTGTTGTTTTGGTGTAAGAATTACTGGAGCAAGTCTTTTTATTGTGTCATTGAAAGCTAAATCGTTTTCTTGAGCAAAAAGAATTGTACTAAAACTAATAAACAATAGTGATAAGTTATATTTCATTTTTATTTAGATTAAATCTATGTTGCAAAAATACTATCTAATATTTATTTAGACAAATTATAAATTGTAAAAATTTAAAGTGTTTTATAATTAACTGATAATCAAAAGAAATATTTCAATATTTAACTTTTGTTAAATTAATGTAGTACTTGATATGCAACTAATGCAGCTAAATAAGCCATAATTCCTAGTCCGAAAAGTTGCAGTAAAGCCCATTTCCACGAGTTAGTCTCGCGTTTTACAATGGCAACGGTTGCGCCACATTGCATGGCAATTGCATAAAAGAATAACAATGATATTCCCGTTGCAGTAGTAAATACTTTTTCACCATTTGAAAACGTTGCGGTTTGCATTCTCGATTTTATCGTTCCTTCGTCTTCAGCATTTTCAACACTATAAATGGTTGCTAATGTGCCAACAAAAACTTCTCTTGCGGCAAACGATGTTATGATGGCAATTCCAATTTTCCAATCGTAACCCAATGGTTGTATAACAGGTTCAATGGCTTTTCCCATAGTTCCAATATAGGAATTTTCTATTTGAAAAGAGGCAATTTTTGCATTCAGGTCGGCTTCGTTCAGCTTTTGATTTTCGAGTTGATTACTCACGATTTTTTCAGCATTATCAAAATTTTCGCCACCATGAGAAGCCAAAAACCAGAGCACAACCGAAACTGCCAAAATGATTTTTCCTGCATCAATCACAAATGATTTTGTCTTTTCAAAAACAGTGTAAAAAACATTACGAAGCAATGGCATTTTATAAGAAGGCATTTCTATTACAAAATAAGATTTGCTAGTGGCTTTAATGATTTTGGTCAAAATAATAGATGAAATTAATGCTAAAACAATCCCAAAAACATACATTCCTAACAAAGCTAATGCTTGCGAATTGATAAACCTGAAGATTTTTTGTTCGGGTACAATTAGCGAAATTAATATGGTGTAAACCGGTAAACGTGCGGAACAAACTGAAAATGGCGTAACTAAAATAGTGATTAATCGTTCTTTCCAATCTTCGATATTTCTTGTTGCCATAACCGCTGGAATAGCACAAGCATTTCCGGAAATTAATGGCACGATACTTTTTCCGTTCAGTCCAAATTTTCGCATGATTTTGTCCATTAAAAACACAACTCTCGACATATAACCACTTTCTTCTAAAACAGCAATGAAGAGAAATAGCATGGCAATTTGAGGAACAAAAATCACAATTCCGCCAATTCCCGGAATAATTCCTTGGCTAATGAGTTCGTTAATTTTTCCTTCGGGTAAAATTGAAGCTATAGTTTCAGACAAAGAAGCAAAACTTTCGTCAATGAAATCCATAAACGGTCCAGACCATGCAAAAATTGCCTGAAACATAAGCATCAACAATACTATAAAAATAACAAATCCAAAGAATTTGTGAGTTAATATTTTGTCTAATCTTGAATCAAAATCGATTGCTTTGGTCTTGTCTTTTTCAAAATTTCCTTTTAAAACCGAATTGATAAATTGGTATCGTTTTATAGTTTCTTGATGTTGTTCTTTTTTTACATCAATTTGTTTTTGCTTGTCTTCAATGTCAATTAAACCAATTTTATAGGTAGAAGTAAGCCAATTTTTATAGGTAGAAATATCGCTGGAAAACACTGGCTTTTCCGATAGTTTTTCAAAATTCTGAATAGCATTTTTCAGTTCAGAAATTCCTGTATTATTTCGTGTACTGGTTAAAATAATTGTTGTATCGAGTTGTTTTTCGAGATTTTCTTTGTTTATCGAAATTCCTTTCAACTGCATTCTGTCTGCCATGTTGATGACCAAAATAGTTGGAATCCCTAAATCTTTTATTTGTGTAAAAAGCAACAGATTTCGCTTTAAATTTTCGGCTTCGGCAACAACTACGGCAACTTGAGGAAAATTTTTGTCTTCGTTGTTTAACAAAAATTCAGTGGTAACACTTTCGTCAATCGAACTCGGATTTAAACTATACGTTCCAGGCAAATCGATAACGGTAACTTTTTGATGATTTTCTAAATGTAACGAACCTTGTTTTTTTTCAACCGTGATTCCCGGATAGTTTCCTACTTGCTGGCGCAAACCTGTAAGTGAGTTGAACAAAGACGTTTTTCCAGTATTTGGATTACCAACTAAAGCTATTTTTAAAGTGTCGTTTTTTGTCATTTTACTTTTGTATTTCCACAAAAATCCTGCTTGCCATTTCTTTTCTAATAGCAAGTTTTGTGTCATTTACTGATAAAAAAATCGGATCTCCAAGTGGCGCAATTTGAATTACTTCTACAAAATTTCCTTCCATGCAACCCATTTCTATGAGTTTCAACGGAATGATAGCGTCGTCAAATGAAAGTATGACTGCTTTTTGTCCTTTTTGAAGTGTGTCGATGGTTGTTTGCAAATCTTATTTAGATTGAATTAAAATACAAAGATAAAAAATAGAAAAGGAAAAAGGATTATAATTATCAATTTAGCCAAATTAATCGTGTTCCAATAACCAATTGATATCTTCAATCAATCGCTGAACGTCTTCTTTTTTTGTTCCGTCGTAAAAACCGCGAACTCTTCGTTTTGTATCAACTAAAACAAAGTTTTCGGTATGAACCATATCATACATTTCTTCAGGTTTACCCGTTTTTACTGCTAAATAAGATTTTCTTGCAATGTAATAAATGTCCTTTTTATCGCCAGTAACCATATTCCATTTGCTATCATTAACTCCTTGTTTCAAAGCATATTTTTTTAAAACTGGAACACTATCAATTTCAGGTGTAACGGTATGTGATAAAATCATCACGTTTGGATTGTTGCTAAATGCTTTTTGAACTTCAGTCATGTTTGTCGTCATGATTGGACAAATCGTTTGACAAGTAGTAAAGAAAAAATCAGCCACATAAATCTTTCCTTCATAGTCTTTTTGAGTAACCGTTTTTCCGTTTTGATTGGTGAAAGAAAAATCGGCAATCGTATGATATTTTCCAACATGTTGAACTGTGCTATCAACCAATTCTGAATTTACATCTGCTGGATTAAAAATTGGCAACACTTTTTCTGGTTTCAAAGCATTATAAAATAAAGCAATGGTTACTACCGAAAATAGAAAAAGTCCGAGGAAGAAAAGCCTATATTTTTTAAAAAATGAAAGCATATTATTTTTTTTGCAAAAGTACGAAAGCCTAATTTCAAAATGGAACTTTTACTTGTTTATCAAGTCATATAATTTTGTTAAAAATGATAAAATCGCTTTATTATCGGTAAATTTGTGAAAACCTCAATTATTGAATTATGAAAATAACAACTACTAAACTTTCATTAGCATTGTTAATTGCTTTTGGCATTAATGATGCAAATGCACAGCAAAACCATTCGGGAATTAATACATCGCTTATGGATAAATCTGTAAAACCAAGCGATGATTTTTTCCGTTTTGTAAATGGAACTTGGTTAAACAATACCGAAATTCCTGCCGATAGAACACGTTGGGGAAGTTTTGATGAGCTACGTCAAAAGACCGATATCGATGCATTACGAATTTTGGATGAAGCTTCAAAAGATCCAAAATATACTTCGGCTACCGATCAAGGAAAAGCTGTAAATCTATACAAAACTATTATGGATACCATTGCCAGGAATAAAGCGGGAATAAAACCGTTAAAACCTTATTTGGCAAAAATTAATGCAGTAAAAAATGTTGCTGATTTACAAAAATTAATGATCGAAATGGCACCACAAGGTGGAATTGGTTTTTTTGGTGTTGGCGTTGGAACAGATGCAAAAGACAGCAACAAAAATGTGGTAAACGTTGGTCCAGGTTCGGTTGGTTTACCCGATAGAGATTATTATGTTTCTGACGATGCCGATTCTAAAGAAAAACGTGAAAAATATGTAAAACACGTAGCTCGAATGCTAGAATTTATTGGCGATAAACCAGCAGTTGCTCAAAAAAATGCAGAGAAAATTTTGGCTTTAGAAATTGCTATGTCTAAACCACGCTTTGACCGAGTAGAACGTCGCGATAGAAGAAAATCATACAATCCGATGACGATTGCCGATTTACAAAAATTGACAAATTCAGTAAATTGGGAAAAATACATCACCGGAATTGGTTTGCCAAAAGTGGATACGTTAATTGTTGCGCAACCTAAATACATGCAAGCTTTAGAAACTCTTTTTGTAGAAAATAAAGTTGAAGATTGGAAAGCGTATATGCGCTGGACATTGCTAAACAGTTCGTCAAGCCGACTTTCGACTGAAATTGAAAAAGCTAATTGGGATTTCTACAGCAAAACACTAAGCGGAGCAATCAAACAAAGACCAAGAAACGAAAATGCTTTGCAAGTTGTAAATGGTCCAACTGGAGAAGCTTTGGGTAAATTATATGTAGAAAAAATGTTCCCAGCAGAAGCCAAAGCCAAAGCCGAAAAAATGATTAAAAACGTTATTCGAGCATACGAAATCCGTATCAATAATTTGCCTTGGATGTCTGAAGCTACCAAAAAACAAGCCATTGAGAAGTTAAATAAAATGACTGTAAAAATTGGTTATCCAGACAAATGGAAAGACTATTCAGCATTAACAATTAAAAGTCCAGCAGAAGGCGGAACTTATTTTGATAATTCAACTTCAATTGCTAACTGGAATTTCAAGAAAAATATAGAAAAATTAGGCAAACCAGTTGACAAAACCGAATGGGGAATGTCGCCACAAACTGTTAACGCTTATTTCAATCCGTCAAACAATGAAATTGTATTTCCAGCAGCGATTTTACAACCGCCATTTTATGATTACAAAGCTGATGAAGCTGTGAATTATGGCGGAATTGGAGCTGTAATTGGTCACGAAATCTCACACGGATTTGACGATTCAGGTTCACGATATAATGCCGATGGAAACTTGGTCAACTGGTGGACAGACGAAGATTTAAAACAATTCACAGCACTTGGAACTGCTTTAGCTGACCAATATTCTGCTTTAGAACCATTACCTGGAACAAAAGTTGACGGAAAATTTACGTTAGGTGAAAATATTGGTGATTTAGGTGGAATTAATGCTGCTTATGATGGTTTACAATTGTATTTAAAAGAAAACGGAAACCCAGGATTAATCGATGGATTTACGCCAGAACAAAGACTTTTCATTTCATGGGCAACGATTTGGAGAAGCAAAATGCGTGACGAAGCTATCAAAAATCAAGTGAAAACCGATCCGCATTCTCCAGGAATGTATCGCGCTTATGTTCCGTTGTTGAACTTGGAAACATTTCATCAAGCGTTCAACATAAAACCTGGCGACGGAATGTATTTAGCTCCGGATAAACGCGTAAAAATTTGGTAATTACAAGTTAATGAAATTTTAAACCTGACAGGTTTTCAAAACCTGACAGGTTTTTTTATTATCTTGTATGAAATTTTTCAATTATGAACAAAGTACTTTTTATTTTCTTTTTATTTTCAGGTATAGCTTTTTCTCAAGGTAAATTAGAGTTAACCTATAAAGTTAAAAGTCATGGAAAACCACTTGAATTTGATTCAACTATAGAACCTGAAATATTGCCTTATCTTGTATCGATGGAAAAGCAGTTGGAAGATTTGACATTTACTTTATATATAAAAGGAAAGGAATCGCTTTGGTTTTTAAACAATCGCGATACTTATTCGACTTCACATATGGGAAAAGCATTTGCGGGAAACACAACTTATTATTTTGATTCTAATCAGAACGAATATAATACTCAAGAAGAATTTTTAGGCAGTTTATTTTTAATTAGTAAAAAACCTAAAGAAATAAAATGGGAATTAGTCGATGAAACCAAAACCATTTTGGGATACGAATGTAAAAAAGCAGTTTACAAAGTAACCAAAGAAATTAATGGAGAAACCAAAGAATTTGTAACCGAAGCTTGGTATTGTCCAAAACTCAAATACAAAATTGGACCGCAAGATTTTGGAGGTTTAGATGGTTTGATTTTAGAACTAACCGATAAGCGAAGAAGGTTTTATTGTGCTGAAATTTTAGAAGGAACAGAAACTTCACTCTTTGTAATTGAAAAACCAAATAAGGGAAAGCTAATAAAAGAAGAAGAATATATGGAAGAAATGAGAAAAATAGCAATTCAAAGAGGTTTACCTCACGATTAAATTACAACTCAGGTCTCTGAAATTCATATCCTAAAACTGTAGACACTTTTTCCGAAGAAATAGTTTTTCCAACCGAAGGTTTACTTTCGTCAAATTTTGGTAATGGTAAATTCAGTTCTTGTGCTTTTTTAGAATAATACACTTTTCGAGAAGGATGAAATAGCGCAACAGCGTTAAAAATTTCTCCAAAACAATTTTTCTCTAAAATTCCTTCTAAAATTCCGATGCAATCCAATTGATGAATTAAATTAATCGGTCCATCAGGATTTTCGAGATTTTCTCTCCCAGCTAAAAACTTTATTGGATGTCTATCTTCGCCAATCAATCCTCCAAAACGAATGACAGTAGTTGTAAAATTGGAATTATTTTGCAATACTTTTTCGGCTTCCAAAAGTTGTTTTCCGCTTTCTGTATCAGGATTTGGAATGGTCATTTCAGTTATTAAATCTATTGAAATAGCATCAGAATAAACCGAAGTCGAACTCACAAAAATCACTTTTTCAACCGATGATTTTTCTATAAACGGAATTAGATTTTGAATTTTAGCAACAAAATTTTCGTTAAAATTTCCTCTTAATTTCGGTGGAATATCAATAATTAAAATTTGGGAATGAGATAAAAAGCTGTCAATATCACCATTAATTTCTTCTTCAGATAAAGCAATTTGAAAAGCATTGATTCCAGCATTTTCCAAAACCGACATTTTCTCCAAAGTTGTCGTCGAACCTTTTACCAAAAAACCTTTCTGCAATAATGATTTTGCCAAGGGAAAACCCAACCAACCGCAACCTAAAATTGAAATTTGTTTCATAATTAAAAATTAAAGCTTTGCCACAAAGCCACGAAACAGCAAAGTTTATTTGTAAAAATCTGTCTAATCCGTATAATCTGTGGTTGATTGTTTTAATGTATCAATTGCAGTATTTATTGGGTTTTTTGGAGGTAAATAATTGACCATAATTTTTGGTTTTTCGCTGGCTTTTACTTTTTCTTTCACGATAACAGCATTATTTAAAACAAAAGGAGTTGAAATCATCCAATCTTTTCTTTTAGTAGCAGTAAATTGTGGATTGGTTAGTAAATCAAACGAACTTTCCACCAAATTCAAATCGAGTTTATCCTCTTTTGAAATTGAAAAACTCAAAACCAAAGGTTCGTTATTAACCACATAATAACTCAAAATTTTCTCCGAGTCACTTCCGCTGATGTTGCTTTTGAAATCAATTGCTTTTGCACCATTAGCAACTAAATTATGAAGTGTTACTTCATTAGCATTGAAAATATCATAACGGTTAACAGCACGATTTGGCGTAATTTTTATTTGATACAAACGTTGGTTTCCTTTCAACGTATCACGAAGAAATTCAATCGTTGGTTGTGCAATATTTTTGTTTGGTGCTTCGCTCATGAATGTGAATTCCGAACCATATTTGCTATACAATTTATTCGTATTCAAAATTTTGGCGCTTTTAGGATTTTCGCCTAAATAACCTTTTGTCCATTCGTCTAAATTCAAATCATACGTTGTCCAATAGGATTTTTTTACATCCGCATCATGAAGGTAAACCAAGCTGTTTGGTTTTGGTCGTTCAATTGTATAATCCGAAGCTTGATGTGCTTTTACAAATAAACCAATGCTCAGCAAAAAGAAAATGGCCGACCAAATTCCTTTTTTGTTAAACGAACCAAAAATAGGTAACAATAATCCGAAAGTTAAAACAGTTAAAATAGCACTTCCATAAAGGATTTTTAAACCCAAACCAACAGGAAACATTTGAATAAATGGCGGAAGAATTACTAAAGTTGGAATGGCTAAAATGCAATTGATTAACCAATTTGATTTTTGTGTTAAAACATAAATTCCTAGCATCAATGCGCTTGAAATTAATGGAATGATTAAAAATCCTGCACCTTTTAAGAAAATTGCAATTCCAACATTTAGAAGCAACCAAAGAAATAATGGTGCGAAAAACTGGTTCATTTCGGCATTTCGTTTTCCTGAATTTTGATAAAAAAGAAAACAAATCGCTATCGATAAACTCGTGAAAGCATGAATATAATCGTGTCCGTTATAAGTAAATTTGTGAAGAATGTCTTGATATTGTGGATAAAATTCAAGTAATAATTTCCATCCGATAAACGTAATTCCTCCAGAAACAAGAAGCGATAACAATAGCGGAACGAAACCTTTCAACACTTCATCAATTCGCAAAACGTGTTTTCCTAAACCAATGAATAAAAAGATAAAAATCAATCCGAAAGCAACGATTACCATTGGAATAATCCACGAAAACGGATAGTTTACAAAACCAAATGGAACGTTGAAGTACACATTATCATCCTCCGAATTTAAATTGGACAAATCCGCATTTGAAAAATAATTCAACAACGGAAAAAGATAACTTCCTTGGTGTGCCAATGTTTTTGGACTAAGATTTTCAAAATTATCTCTTTCGGTATGATAGTTAAAATGACTGTCGATAAACGCAAAATTGAAACCTTGAATTTTTCCTTGTTCTCTAAAAACGGTTAAATCCGTATCGTTTGGCAACATTTTGTAAATGCTATACATCAGCGAATTAGAAACAGGATATTTGGTTTTTCCATCAGTAAACGCTTTTACCATTGCAGCATTTCCTCTGTTGGTTTCCATCAACATATAACTTGGACCAGAACTGCCACGCGCTTCAAAATTTAAAACTGTGCCAACTTCCTTTGCCCATTTATGTTGGGTTACAAAAAGTGCTGCACCGTTTAAACCTAATTCTTCTGCATCAGAAAAAAGAATGATAATATCATTTTTATGTTGGGTTTTATTGTAAAGAAAAGCCCGAACACTTTCGAGAATTGTGGCAACTCCAGAAGCATCGTCACTTGCGCCAGGCGAAAACGAATGTGGTGCAGAATCATAATGTGAAAGTAAAAGCAAAGCTTTATTGCTTGAACTACCTTTTATTTTAGCAATAATATTTTTAGATTTTACTAATGTTCCACCATCAGAAAGTGTAAAACCTTCTTGAATTGTAGGCGATAAACCTAAATTTTTTAATTCTTTGATGAGGTATTGAGCAACAACTTCGTGATTTTTTGAGCCTACAAAATGAGGTTTTTGGCTGATCGCTTTCACTTTTTCTAAAGCACGTTTGGTAGAAAATTCAGAAAGCGATGCTTCACTTTGATCATAATCTTGTGGCATCATAAAATAGAAAACACCAAAAATGACTAGTAACAGAAAAAAGAAAGATAGAATAGGTTTTTGGTTGGTTTTCATAGCAGTGAATTTAATCTTTTTTTACCAACATATAGAAATCGTTGTCGAGAAGCATGTATCCTTGGTCGTAAACAAAATAATAAGTATTACCCGTTTTGGTCGTCAGAATATTGGTAAAATACTCAAACGAAAAACCTTTGGATAATAACTTGGCTTTGGTGGCTTTTGCTTTTCCTTCTACATTTATTTCAGAAAGTATGCGATAATTTTTGCGAAGCTTGTTATTGATATTTCGCATAATATTAGTAGAATCCTTGTTCATTCTATTGTTGTAGTTGTTACGACAACCATCGCTGCAAAACTTCTTGTCTTCGCGTCCGAGGATTTTATCGTTACATTCTAAACAATTTCTCATAGAAAAAAGTATAATTTTTTAACTCTATTTGACTAAATTAATAAAAAAAGGTTATAAATTAGAAAGAAAAAATAAATTGGTTTTATTTACTTACGCTTTTTTTATGTAATAAGCACAAGCTACAATCCAAGTGATAAAAGCTAATTCAACTATTCGTTGGTATAAACCCGCAAGACTAGAAGTTGGAGCTGAAAATAAAATAAAACTAAATAACAAACTAATTGTCCCACAACCCATACCAATAGTGACCAAACTAGAAGTTGATTTGACTTGTCGCAAGCCAATAGCGATTAAAAAAATACTAATTGGAACAAAAACATAAGTCAAAAAACCTGTTAGATTATGAATAAGTTGCGACAGAGTTGGGTCTAAAAATTCTTTGTTACATCCTTTGTCACAAGGAAAAAATCCAACAATGATTGTGGCAATACCATAAAAAAGGCCAATTCCCATAAAACCTATTTTTATCAATCTTGATTTTGGAAATAGTTTTATACTAGTAAAGGCAAAAACAGTTAAAAGCAACCCACTAGGAAGGTAACCTAAAAAGCGTAAATATTTTCCATATTGTGTATCAATAGCATACGTTTCGCTAATAAATTGTGATAATGGATTGTAGTTTTCAATATATAAACCACCAATTGTAGAGGAAATTATAAATAATATTACTCCTGAGAGTCCAATCCAAAATAATACAGTTTTGTTCATTTCATTATTTTCTTATAAATTAAATTTCTACCCTATCATACTCGTTCAGTTTGTGATGCTCCACAATAGAACCTTTTCCATTTGGGTCTTCATAAAAAGCCGGTTTGAACTTGGCACCAAAAACTACTTCTTCATGCGTGTAGCTTGTTCGTTTGACAACTGTACTCGAAAAATCTTCATCATAAGCACGAACATAAACCAGAATTTCTAAATCTTTGTTTGTCATTTCGTCGAAATTCATTTTCCACAACGGACTTTGCTCATCAATTGGATGAACGATTGTCCAAGTAGTAACAAAAGTATCGAGCGTATCTATTTGAAGTGGTAAGTTGAAAAACTTATTGATTAATTTACCGTTTTCTTTGAGCATCAAACTAACGGTAACTCTAACCATCATGTTGCTAAGCGATGCGTTTTTGATTGGTACCAACCGAAACATTAGTGCGGTATTTTCTTTGAATGGTGCAATAATGGCATTGTGACTAAATTTCAAATGTGCTTTGGGTTTTACAAATCTTCCATAAAGCAAACCCGTATTAATCGCTAACGTTAAAATACCAATTAGTGCTTCGGATGCTGCAATGGTATTGGTAAAAATGCCAACAGGACTTATTCTTCCATAGCCAACTGTGGTGAGTGTTTGTGCGCTAAAAAAATAGACTTCTTGAATATTTTGCCAATTAGAACCCTGAATTAACCCCATCAAATTTGGGATACAAAAGAAATAGTAAATCAATGCGAAAACAAAATTGATAAAAAAGTAAAATATGAATACAAGTGCCAAAAATTTCCACCACGAAATATTGATTAGCTTGCTGTATAAACTGTTTCGTTCTTTTATTGGTCGACCAACGTGAATTACATTGTGCGAACCGTCTTTGTTGATAAATCGAGCGTATTTTTCGGTAACCGAAGTGCCAAAACCCGTATTGTCTATATTTTTATCCATTGGCTTTAATTGTTTTTTGGGTAAAATAAATTATTTGGAAAACACAATGTGTTATATCAAATATACGAATTGTAGGTTTTAGGAGAATTCTATTTTGGGGTTTTAGTGAAAATTAAAAATACAACGTTTTGCGTCTTCAAGAAGTGGCGATGAACCAAGACCAAGACTTTACAAATGTAAACAAAACTTTAAATTAATAACCTTTCCAATTTCTGATAAATCCTATGCCACGCCATTTCTTGAAACCGCT
>NZ_JACTAC010000179.1 GCF_014486675.1 Flavobacterium macrobrachii | reverse complement strand
GTTTTTACTATGTTTCACAATGTTTTTTGCTTTGCTTGTTTTTTTGCTACTGATTTGACGGATTAAAAGGATTTTTTTTCGCTTTGCTCATGGTTTTTTCTCGCGAAGGCACAAAGGCACAAAGACATAAAGATACAAATTGCACTCGCTTTGCACATTGTTTCTTTAAACCATTTAGGTATTTAAGGGCATTTAAGTTTTTGCGCTTTACTTGTTTTTTTGCCACAAGTTACTCAAATTTTCACAAATTATTGGGGTTGTGATGGTGTTTTGTTGCGCTATGTTTTTACTATGTTTCACAATGTTTTTTGCTTTGCTCTTTTGTTTTACCATATAAGGAGTTTAAGGACATTTAAGTTTTGCGCTTTGCTTGGTTTTTTATATGCCACTGATTTGACGGATTAAAAGGATTTTTTTTCGCTTTGCTCATGGGGGTTGGTTTTTATTTTGGGGATTTTATTACCGTGAATTTGCGAATTTTTATTTTTTTGGTTGGTTGTTGGTTTTTACACTTTATCGATTAAAAATGTAGTTAAACGTTTTTTTTGCCTCAAAAACGCTAAAACTAACCTAGCTATGAATTGAATTATTATTTTTAGTGAAGAAGAAAGTAAAATAATTTTTAGTGATTACGGAAAACCGTAAAATGGTGTGAAGAGTTTGTTTTATTTTTGGGAAACATTATCTGAGTTGAACAATGCCATTTCTAATTATATTAGTGTTATTCAACTAAACATTAAAAAATGATTATTTAAAC
>NZ_JACTAC010000178.1 GCF_014486675.1 Flavobacterium macrobrachii | reverse complement strand
TTGGCGTAATGGCGGGTTTCGTGTTCCAAAGACAGTTTTGTGGATAATCAAACATTAGTTTTTCAATTCAAGTTTTGTGCTAAAAATCCGCCACTACGCCAAGCCGCAAACGTTATGGGCAAGTTTAACACGACATTAATGTATAGAACATATATTTGACAGTTTTAAACTGACAACGAACTTTATAAATTCATTTTTATTGAAATAACAAAATGGTCTGCAAAAGCCAGCGGGCTGACCACCCAAAGAGACAGACAGAATGCAACACTTGGCTGTTTGAAAATGTTTAATGTTGCAAATCAAAAGTGGAGACCAGCGACCACTGAAAAAACGGGGCGCCACCGAAAAGCCATAAGAGTAGGATTAAAAAAAAACAAAAAAAATGAGAAAAATTATTTTAGGTGCTTTAATCGGTTTGAGCTTGACTACGTTAGTCGCTTTTACTGTTGCTAATTACGAACCAAGAAAATCGACTGCTGAAGTTGAACAAGAAGAAGGTGTGTATGTCTTCTATCGTTCCAAGCCAGTTTCTGAATATGAATATTTAGGAACATATAAAATTGGACTTGTATGGGACGACAAGCCGAAACTTTTGTTTAACAAACTTATTCGTAAGACCAAAGAGAAGTATCCCAATGCAGACGGTATTATCATTGATAATGAAATGGGTAAATGTGACGCAATTAAATTTAAATAAAATAGTTATTTTGTCTGACTGTCTTCGGACAGTTGGACAGAAAAACCAGCCCATAACAGC
>NZ_JACTAC010000177.1 GCF_014486675.1 Flavobacterium macrobrachii | reverse complement strand
TACGACTTTAACCTTTACAGGAACACCAAATGCTACAGTAACGTACAACATCAATGGTGGAACGAACCAAACAATAACCTTAAACGCAGCAGGAACAGCTACGATAGTAGTAAGTCCAACAACAACAGGAACGATAAATATAGTAAGTGTAACCAGTTCCGGAACACCAAGTTGTACCAATCCACAAACAAGTAGTATTCCAATCACAGTTTTACCATTACCAACTGCGAGTGTAACGGCCAATCCAAGTACTATTTGTCAAAATGGAACCACAACTTTAACTTTTACAGGAACACCAAATGCAACAGTAACGTACAACATCAATGGTGGAACAAACCAAACGATAACACTAAACGCAGCAGGAACAGCTACGATAGTAGTAAGTCCAACAGCAACAGGAACAATCAATATAGTAAGTGTAGCTAGTTCAGGAACACCAAGTTGTACCAATCCACAAACGAGTAGTATTCCAATCACGGTTTTACCATTACCAACAGCAAGTGTAACGGCCAATCCAACAACGATTTGTGAAAACGGAACCACGACTTTAACCTTTACAGGAACACCAAATGCTACGGTAACGTACAACATCAATGGTGGAACGAACCAAACGATAACACTCAACGCATCAGGAACAGCCACGATATCAGTAAGTCCAACGACAACAGGAACGATAAACATAGTTAGCGTAGCAAGTTCAGGAACACCAAGTTGTATCAATCTACAACCGAGTAGTATTCCGATTACAGTATTGCCATTG
>NZ_JACTAC010000176.1 GCF_014486675.1 Flavobacterium macrobrachii | reverse complement strand
GGGACTATCACCCTCTATGGTTAACCTTTCCAGGTTATTCTAATTCAATCCGCAAGAAATATCGTGGTCCTACAACCCCAATATTGCCGTAACAACATTGGTTTGGGCTAATCCGCGTTCGCTCGCCACTACTTACGGAATCACTTTTGTTTTCTTCTCCTCCGCCTACTTAGATGTTTCAGTTCAGCGGGTTTACTCACCTATCGGTGTACTATGTCTTCAACATAGTGGGTTGCCCCATTCGGATATCTACGGATCAATCTGTATGTGCCAGTCCCCGTAGCTTTTCGCAGCTTATCACGTCCTTCATCGCCTCTGAGAGCCTAGGCATCCCCCATACGCCCTTATTTTGCTTATTGTACTTGTGTTTTATGCATTAATACACAAAACGTGTTCTTTCTACTTTGTTATTATTTTCTTATCTCAATATGTCAATGAACTTTTTTCACCGTAGCGAATTGTGGAGAATATCGGAGTCGAACCGATGACCTCCTGCGTGCAAGGCAGGCGCTCTAGCCAGCTGAGCTAATCCCCCGTTTTAGTTGTTAGTTAACAGTTTATAATCAACAGTAACTGCATCCGGTTAGCTAACCTCTAGAATTTCCTTTAAAGCCTAAAATAGTAGTCCCGGGCAGACTCGAACTGCCGACCCCTACATTATCAGTGTAGTACTCTAACCAGCTGAGCTACGAGACTCTGTATTTTGCTTTTTTTATTTTGAACTAACAGCGAGAGTAATTAAATCTTTTATGCGAAACTTTACTTC
>NZ_JACTAC010000175.1 GCF_014486675.1 Flavobacterium macrobrachii | reverse complement strand
AAAGTCAGTTTAGGATTAAAGATTTAATTACTCTCGCTGTTGGTTCAAAATAAAAAAAAGCAAAATACAGAGTCTCGTAGCTCAGCTGGTTAGAGTACTACACTGATAATGTAGGGGTCGGCAGTTCGAGTCTGCCCGGGACTACTATTTTACGCTTGGAAATTCTAGAGTTGACAATTCACTAACTCATTTGGATGTAAAGTTAAGTTACTGAAAACTGAATACTGAACACTGCCAACTGAATAAGGGGGATTAGCTCAGCTGGCTAGAGCGCCTGCCTTGCACGCAGGAGGTCATCGGTTCGACTCCGATATTCTCCACAATTCGCTTTAGCGAAAAAAGTTCATTGACATATTGAGATAAGAAAATAATAACAAAGTAGAAAGAACACGTTGTGTACATTTATGTACATGACAAAAGTACAATAAGCAAAATAAGGGCGTATGGGGGATGCCTAGGCTCTCAGAGGCGAAGAAGGACGTGATAAGCTGCGATAAGCTTCGGGGACTGGCACATACAGATTAATCCGAAGATTTCCGAATGGGGCAACCCACTATGTTGAAGACATAGTACATCGATAGATGGGCAAACCCGCTGAACTGAAACATCTAAGTAGGCGGAGGAGAAGAAAACAAAAGTGATTCCGTAAGTAGTGGCGAGCGAACGCGGATTAGCCCAAACCAGTGTTGTTAAGGCAATACTGGGGTTGTAGGACCACGACATTTCTTGCGGATTGAATTAGAATTACCTGGAAAGGTAAGCCATAGACGGTGATAGCCCG
>NZ_JACTAC010000174.1 GCF_014486675.1 Flavobacterium macrobrachii | reverse complement strand
TGACAATGTTTTGAATAAAAAAAACTTCCTGAGGGAAGTTTTTATTTTTATGGGTTTGGTTTTTTGGTGAGGTTAAGTTTGTTTTTTACTTTGGTGAAACTGAATTGGTCTTTTAGTTCGGGTTTGTCTTTGTAGAATTTTGCGGAGATAACTGCTATGTTTATTACTTTGTCGTAAATAGCATTGAAGGCTGTTAGTGCTTCGGCGGTGATTTCTTTTCTTGTTCCTTTGAAACCTTCTTGGGTTATGTTGGCATTTTTTAGTTGTTCGGCATGTGCGATAATGGCATCGAGTGTTGCTGGTGCTGTTCCTTGGTCTGTTATTTTTGTTCTTAGGTTTGGTGTTAGGTTGGTTTTGAATTGGAATAAGAGACTTATTAGTGCTTCTTGGTCTTTTGATTGAACCGCTTTGTAGTGGGCGTTAAATCCAAGTGTTGTCAGTATTTCTGTTTTTTGGACTGGATTTGATTTGAAGTCGGCATCTATTTGTGTTTTTAGTTCTGCTAGGTCTTTCATGGCGTTGGCTTGAATTTCGAGAACTATTTGGGTAGATTCTCTAAGTTGTTTGGCAGAATCTGCTCCTAGGTAGTCTTCGATTGTTTTGTCTATTTCGGCTTTGAAGTCTTCGAAGAATGGGTCAGCCCAGTTGGCACGTTTTGATTGGAGGAATGTTTTGTTTTTGATTGCGGACTCGTTGATAGTTGCTGCTGTGATTAGCATTTCTACGTCTTTACATTTGTAATTTCTGCTGATTTGCATAACGATAATGAATTAAGTTACTGATTATTTTTTTAT
>NZ_JACTAC010000173.1 GCF_014486675.1 Flavobacterium macrobrachii | reverse complement strand
TCAATAAACTGTGTCAAATATAAAAAATAGAAGGATGAATTTTTTAAATTTGATTTATTATGAGCGAACAATTCGATTTTGCGTCTTTCTCTAAGTCAGCCATAGAGAAATTAAAGCAAGGCAAGCCTTTGACAGGTACAGATGGTGTTTTTACACCGCTTTTAAAAATGATTTTAGAAGCTTCACTTGAGAGTGAAATAACAGATCACGTGCAAGAGACTAAGTCAGAAAAAAACAGGCGTAACGGTAAAGGAACCAAAACAATTACCAGTGGTTTAGGAAGTTTTGAATTAGAAACACCCAGAGATCGTAATGGTAGCTTTGAACCACAGACGGTTCCTAAGCGTCAGGTTAGTATCAGTAGTGATATTGACAAAAAAATCATTGGTTTATATGGTTTAGGAATGAGCTATTCAGATATTCAAAATCATTTAAAGGAAATGTATGATTTTGAAGTCTCAAATGGTACAATAAGCAGCATTACAGATCGAATATTACCTGAAATTAAAGAATGGCAAAATAGACCTTTGGAAAGCGTTTATCCTTTGATTTGGCTTGATGCAATGCATTACAAAGTTAGAGACGAAGGTCAAGTTAAGAGTAAAGCTATCTATTCCATTTTAGGCGTTACAATAGAGGGGCAAAAGGAAGTTTTAGGTATCTATTTTGGTAACTCAGAAAGTAGTAGTTTTTGGCGTCAAGTGCTAAATGATTTACAAAATAGAGGATTAGAAGATGTATTTATCGCATGTATCGATAACTTATCAGGCTTTGGAGATGCTATTGAAGACTATTACCCCAAAACAGAGGT
>NZ_JACTAC010000172.1 GCF_014486675.1 Flavobacterium macrobrachii | reverse complement strand
AAGGGTTTTACGTCAGGCGGGCTGAAGTTTTTAATTCAAACTTTGGTACATTTTAAAAACTTTTGTACATTAGCCGAACGGAAGTGAGTTTTATCCCGCCCGAACGCAAAGCCCATAAACGTTGGCAGTAATTTTGCTGAACGACACTACATAACAAAAACAACAAAATATGGACATTAAAGAATTTAAGGAAAATTGGGGTTTAACAGCAATTCCAACCGAGTTAGAGAAACTAATTTACTTTCAGACAAATATCTCTTCTTTTGAAAATTACTCACAAGGTTTTGGAGTATTAATTGATGACAAATCAGGACTTAAAAGTTGGAGCGAAGACACTTTGTTTTTAGACAAATTATTTCCTTTTGCACAAGCAAATGGTTCGGGCTCGTTTTATGCGATTTGGAATGACGGAACAAATAAGCAAATTAGCGAAATGCCGATTGTTGTATTTGGAGATGAAGGTGGTGTACATATTGTAGCTGAAAATATTCTACAACTTCTACATTTACTAACATTTGACACAGAAATTTCAGTTGATTTTGAAGAAACATATTTTTACAAAGACGAAGACGATTATGAAGAAAGTGAAGACTTGAATAAATTTTTAAAGTGGTTAAAAGAAGATTATGGGTTAGACCAAATTCAAGAACCTTCTGACATTATTAGCTCTGCACAAGAAAAATATAAAGAAGAGTTTGACAAATGGTTTGGACAATATTATGACACAGAATAAATAAAAACTACTGCCAACATCGGTAACTGTTGCACAACCTCAATAAAAAACTAAAATTTTAAAATATTTATAAAAAGT
>NZ_JACTAC010000171.1 GCF_014486675.1 Flavobacterium macrobrachii | reverse complement strand
ATAAAAAAAGAACCACTTTCACGAGTGGTTCTTTTTTTTTCATAAATCACAAAAACTATTTCATGAACAGTTATATTGTAAGATAATATCTTATTAAATATATTATTTTATGCATTTCATCGATTTTATTTGTTGTTTAATCGGTAATTATGTATGTTTGAAACACCAAATCAAACAACACGTTCTGTCATTAATTAATCAATAAAGTGTTTGCCCCACATCTACTTTATTAAAAACTTAACCTACTACTATGAAAGCAAAAATGTTTAGAGCATTATTGCCATTAGCAATATTGTTCACTATGGTTTCTTGTTCTTCTGACGATTCAGAAACAAGCGTTTCAAAAGAAGCTGTTGTAACAAACTACGACTACAACGAAGTTGAACTACGCTTAGTTCAATTAATCAATAACCATCGAGTTAGCCTTGGTTTAAACCCACTACAAGTTATCAATCATATTTCATACAAGTCTGAAGGACATAATGAATATATGATTGAAAGACAATCAGTAAGTCATGATAATTTTTATCAACGCTCACAAAGTATTATTGAAACATTGGGTGCAGAAAAAGTAGCCGAAAATGTAGCTTACAATTACATGACTGCAGAAAGTGCATTTGCAGCATGGAAAAACAGTCCTGGACACAGAGCAAATATGGAAGGTGATTTTACTCACTTTGGTATATCTGTTTCGGTTGATCCACAGACTAATAGAAAATATTACACTAATATGTTTATGAAGGAAAAATAGTTTGATTATTGTTTTGTTTGATTTTGACAGATCACTTGAAAACCCAACGCTCTAAACGTTGGGTTT
>NZ_JACTAC010000170.1 GCF_014486675.1 Flavobacterium macrobrachii | reverse complement strand
ACGTTATGCCCAATTTAAGAACAACACGTATGACAACAAACATTTGGATAGAAAAAGGTTGGGGCGACTCAGTTGAGAACGCAACATTTGATGACATAAAATCCGCAATTGAAGAAACAATCCGAATGGACGAAGAACACGGAGCTTTTTGGGTTGGACATATGGAGAATGAATTTGTCCTTGAAGTTCACAAAAACCTTGACCTATTTTTTGTTTATGGAGAAAACCAAGACGAACAAATTCAAACCAAGCTGGACAATTTGGAAGACGTAAAATACTTCTTTAAATTATATTTTGACAACGAATTTGAAAAATTAAAAACTGAAATTGAGTTGAGACCATTTACATATAAGAAACTGACAAATGGATAGTGTTTATATACCAAAGACAGAAATCGAACTTGAAAATTGGATGAAAGAAAACTGTTTTAACTTTAATAGCTATTCAATAAACGGAAACGGTATTTATGAAGGTTTTGGAATTGACAAATCAGGCGGACTTTATATTTGGTATTATACGGAACGTGGACAAAAAGACAATTTGAAATACTTCAAGTCAGAAACTGAAATAGTTGAATATGCTTTTAATCAGATTAAGTCTGACAAATGGGCAAAGACACATTGCATTGGTTTTTCCGCAGACATAAATAAAATCAACGATTTAAAAAACATATTACAGACAATTGAAACAGAATTTTTTGACGATAAAATACCTTATTTCGGAATAGACAGACCTGTTTATAGAGTATTTGTATTAGGTTGCGACATTAAAAAGACAGAATATTTAAAAGAAAAATATTGGACAGAAAAATAAAAACTGGGCATAAT
>NZ_JACTAC010000016.1 GCF_014486675.1 Flavobacterium macrobrachii | reverse complement strand
CCTAGAGCTAGCAGCACCAGGAAAAACAAAAGAAGACTTCATCATTGAGATAGACCACAATGTATTAACCATTTCTTCCGAAACCAAAAACGAAACCGAACAAACCGAGAACAACGGTCGTTATACCCGAAGAGAATTCAGCTATACATCTTTCCGCAGAGCATTTACACTACCCGAAACCGTAAATACAGACGCCATCAATGCCGTGTATGAAAACGGAGTACTACTAATAACTTTGCCTAAAAAAGAAGAAGCATTACCAAAACCAAAACGATTGATTGATATTATATAAGTTTAGATTGGGTTACCTAAAACCGCTTCCATCCAGAAGCGGTTTTTTTATACCATTACTATAAAAATAAATATCTTTGACCAAAATAAAACCACAGACCTACAATGATTATCAATTTAAAAAACGGAATAGACCAACTCCTTTTTGGCATGAAACAAAAAGACGTTGAAGCCCTTTACGGAAAACCCAGCAAACAGTTTAACGACGACGATGGTAACATTATTTACCTCTACAATGACCAAAAACTCCGTTTAACCTTCTATGAAGACGAAGACTATCGTTTAGGATACATCATTACTTCCAATGCAGAAGCAACCGTTTTAAACCAAAAAGTAATAGGGAAGAATATAGAACAAATAAAAGCAGATTTGCCTTTCACCACCTGGGAAGTAGAAGAGTTTGATAGCACAGAAAATCACTTTAATGAAAGCAATTGGCTAATCCTTCAAGCCGAATTCAATACCATCATCCGTGCCGAAGTAGGCGCCATTATCAAAGACAACGACGAATTTGACTGGAAGTTTAAAATATAAGATTTTTGATTAACAATTTTTGATTGCAGATTTTAAAGAAAAAATAACCGCAAAATTCACAAAGATTTTACGTTGTAAAAGTTAATACTTTTTGGGATTTTGCGGTTAAAGGTTAAATCATTCTGAATTCTAAAATCCTAAATCTTCAATCTTAAATCAAATGATTTCAGCGCTCAAACCAGCTTCTAAAAGTTGAGTGCATTGAGGCTTTAATTCGTCAAAATGACCAGTTTTTACAGTACATTTCCCTTTATAATGCACCAGTATAGCACATTGTTCCGCCTGTTCAGCAGTATGTTGACAAACCCTGATTAACGTATCAATTACGTGGTCAAAAGTATTTACATCGTCGTTATACAAAACAATTTCGTTGTTAACTCCCGTTAATTCATCAACTAAAACGTCTTCTTGAACTTTTTCTATCGTACTCATCTTCATCTAATTTTTATAAAATTAATCATTTATCATTAAACATTAAAAGGTATATTTCAATGAAACCCAATTGTTTCTTTCAAATTTTTTAACATAAGTCAATCCTTTTTCAGTACATGATGCATCAATAAAAGGAATATCTTCAGTATAAAAACCGCTCAATAACAGAATACCGTTTTTATTTAAACAATCAACATACTGTTGCATGTCGTTCAACAAAATATTTCGGTTGATGTTAGCAATAATCAAGTCGTATTTTCTACCTGCTAACAAAGCAGCATCGCCTTCATAAACGGTAATTTCTTTACAGTTATTGCGTTCAGCATTTTCAATAGAGTTGAGGTAACACCAGTTATCAATATCAATAGCATCAATAGGTTTTGCACCTTTCATCTCAGCAAGAATGGCCAAAATTGCGGTTCCACAACCCATATCAAGAGTTTTCATGTTTTTTACATCGGTTTCCAGCAAATGTTGTATCATCATGTGTGTAGTTTCATGATGACCCGTCCCAAAACTCATCTTAGGTTCGATAACAATGTCAAATTCGGCATCGGTTTTAGGATGAAAAGGCGCACGAACGTGACATTTTCCGTCAACATCAATGGGTTCGAAGTTCTTTTCCCATTCTTCGTTCCAATTCACTTGATCGATTTCTTCCATCGAGTAGGTAATAACAAACTCATCAGAGTTTAATATACTGATGTCACTCAAGATATCTTCGGTCCAAAGCTCTTTTTGAATATAAGCACTAAAGCCATCTTCGGTTTCAATGAAACTTTCAAACGGTTTTTCGCCCAATTCGGCAATTAAAATTTCTGAACCAAGTTCTTTGGGTTGAACGCTAAAGTGATATCCTAAATAGATGTTTGACATGATTTATTTTTTTTGCAAAGGTAAGTATCAAGCATTCGATTTTGAACTTATTTGCAAAAAAAAATTAGTCCACTTTAGTAATAGTCTTCAAGTGAGAGTCAGGAATTTCATCAGGATAGACATTGAAAATCATCAATCGATTGTAGCGATCGTTATCAGCGTCATAAAGATAAGTGATGGTATTCTCTTTTGGATTGTAGGTAATTTTTGCCTTGCTGTTTTTAGATTTGAATAGCCAACTACCTTCGGTTTCACTGGTTTTAGCAAAGCTGTAGATGGAACCATGATGCAAACGGGTTAATCCATTGTCAAGCATACTGATTACAATGTAGCCATTAGTTTTAGAACCAATTTCACGAATGTCAATGATAGAGTGTTCGTATTCGGTTTCCATTAATTCATACTTTTTCTCAAAAATATTCCAAACATAATATTTTCGTGTATCCGATTGAAAACGTTTTTGACTATCTAGTTGTCCAAACATTTTTACACTACCAAGAAGTAACAGGAGTAAAGCTATTTTTGATTTCATTGTTTCTAATTTTTGACAAGAACAAACCTATTGTAATAATCGGTAAAACGCAAATAAAATCGACGAAATACATTTTTATTTCTTTTTCAATAAAAAAAACCTTTCAATTTGAAAGGTTTTTTATTTGAATATTTATCATTTTAAATAGCAGAAACTATTTTAGAAAAGTCTTCGGCTTTTAATGCTGCACCACCAATTAATCCACCATCAACATCGGGTTTAGAAAATATTTCGCCAGCATTTTCTGGTTTAACACTTCCACCATATAGTATTGATACATCTTCTGCAATAGTATTTCCGTATCTTTTTCTAACGGTTTCTCTAATGAATTCGTGCATTTCTTGAGCTTGTTCCGGCGAAGCTGTTTCTCCGGTACCAATAGCCCAAACGGGTTCATAAGCCAAAACAATTAGTTCCCAATCTTTATTTTCAATATGGAATAATCCATCTCTAAGTTGGTTTTCAACTACATTAAAGTGTTGGTTATCTTGTCTGTCTTTCAATTCTTCACCAAAACAGAAAATAACAACCATATCGTGTTTTAAAGCCGTCGAAACTTTATTGGCAAGAATAGCATCCGTTTCATTAAAATAAGCTCTTCTTTCTGAATGACCAATAATTACCGTGTTCACACCGATACTTTTCAGCATATCCGCCGAAATTTCTCCGGTAAAAGCACCAGCTTCTGTTTGATGCATGTTTTGAGCTGCAACCGCAATATTAGTAAATTCAAGATGATCAACCGCTGAGGCCAAGTTTACAAAAGTTGGTGCCACAATAATTTGTGCTTCAACATCATTAGGAAGTTTATCAATTAAATCGTTCAATAAATCTTCGGTTTCCTCGGCGTTTTTATGCATTTTCCAGTTGCCGGCAACAATTTTTTTTCTCATTATTTTAGGTTTTTTAATGTAGTGTTGATAGTTTCAAAATCAGTTTCAATTGCACGATACAGTACAACTTTATTATCTTTATCCAATATAATGTATCTTGGTATCCAATCTAAATTTATAGATTTTCCAAACTCACCTTTCATTCCATCTTCTGCCCAATAATGGTCGCCTTTCAATTCGTGTTTTTCAATTCCGGCTTTCCATTTTCCAAATTCTTTATCCATAGAAATGAATACATAATCAACATCAGGATGATTGGTTTGTAATTCTTTTAGTTTAGGCATTGCTTTTACACAATCACTACACCAAGATGCCCAAACTTCAATAACGGTAACTTTTCCTTGGTGTTTTTTTAAAATATCATTAAAGTTAATTTGCTTATTATCTAATGTAATTAAGTTTTTTGAAAGCGCTTCTTTGCTAAACTGTTTGTTATCTTGCGCATTTGAGCAGGAAAGAGTAGTTAAGATAACTACAATTGCCGATAAATATTTTTTCATAATTTTATTGTTTATTTTCCTTTTTGAGGAATGTAATTTTATGTTTTTTTCTTTTTAATTCTTTTCTTTTTTGTCTTCTTCTGTAATCATATAGATATTTAAGAAGTAAAACAATTCCCAATCCACCAACGGCTACAAGAGTTGTTCCAATCAATATGAAAAAGGTATGACCTAAAAATAAATCTTCTTTGGATGAAGCATAATATAAGACAGTATATCCAAATACTATAATTAAAGTACAAATTCCAATGCCAATTAGAACTTTTTCACTCTCCTTTTTATTTTTTAAGAAATCAAGCATAACTTAATTATTATTTTTTTAGTTCGCTGTAGGGTTTAGCGATAAGTTTTTCAAAATCATGAATATCAAATTTGTTGGCATTAATTCCGTCATAATATTTGTATTCATTTCCATTCCAAAGGTATTTAATTCCCGGTGTGTAACGACCTGAACCTAAAACTTTCCAAAACGGAATTACTTCAATAATTTTATAGGGATATTCGGCTCCAGCAGCTTTGAAAAAATCAGGAATTAAATCCGCTTCTTCGTTCATAAAAATTATGGATATTTCTGGAAAATTTTTAGTTTTCTTTCTTAACTCGGTTAATTCTTTTGCGGCATCACGACAATGATCACAACCCGGAACAAATAATGCTAGTGTTTTTCTACCATTATCGATAGTCGAGAAATATTGAGCAAATCCTGATTTTTTCTTCGCAGGTTCGTCGATTACTTTTTCAACTTCTTTTTCCACTTTTTTAGTTGCCTCTGTTTTGATGGAAGTTGTATCTTTTATCGTTTCAACAGCAGGAACAGAAGTCATTGTAGTATCAATTACGGGTAAAACCGAGTTGGTTTCTGGTTCAAAAGTTTCAGCAACAATTGGTTGAATTGGCGCAACCATAAACAATGCTAAAATTGATGCCAATGTTACCGTTGCTAAAACCCAAAAGTTATGTGTTTTTTCGCTAGATTTTGGCATAATAATGAACAACCAAACCAACAAAGCCATTGCTAAAACGTTCTTGATTATGGCTTCAATTGGTGTCATTGGTAACAAACTTCCAAAACAACCACAGTTACCTGAATTTCCACCATTCATAAACGTTTCAATCGTTAAATGCATAGTGAAAACAGCTAATAATAATATCGTTGCAGGAATGACAACCGTTCTCAGAAAGTTTTTTTGCAGTAATAAGAAACCAAGTGCAAATTCAATTCCGATAAGAATTCGGGAAAAATAAGGCGCAAAACCTTCTGAAAATCCCATTGGATACAATTGTTTTACTTCAAATGTTGAAATGGCAAAATATGGCGATGGATATAATTTTGCTACAGCTGATAGTAGAAATAAAAATGAAATTACTATTCGAATTCCCCAAGCGATGTTATTTTTTGACATAATTTTTAGTTTAATTTTTTTGTCCAAATCCCATTAAAATCAATGCAAATACAGAGTAATTTAGCATATCTTGATAATTGGCATCAATACCTTCTGAAACGATAGTTTTTCCTTTGTTGTCTTCAATTTGTTTCACTCGAAGTAGTTTTTGTAAAATCAAATCGGTTAACGAACTAACGCGCATTTCGCGCCAAGCTTCGCCATAATCGTGATTTTTGGCTTCCATTAACGCTTTGGTTAACGCTACTTTTTCGTCGTAAAGTTTCGTAGCTTTTTCAATATCTAAATCAGGTTGTTCTACAACTCCGAGTTCCAATTGAACTAATGCCATGATGGAATAATTGATAATTCCGATGAATTCTCCGGTTTCATCTTCGTCAACTTTTCGAACTTCGTTTTGCTGTAAACTTCTAATTCTTTGGGCTTTGATGTATATTTGGTCGGTTAATGATGGCAATCTCAATATGCGCCAAGCACTTCCGTAATCTTTCATTTTATTGATGTAAAGTTGTCGGCAAATAGCGATAACTTTATCATATTCTTGAGAAGTAGTACTCATTTCGGTGTATCTTTGTATCAAATTTGTTCAAAAGTAAAGAATAAAGATTGAAGTTCAAAGGACTAAATCTTATAACTATCTTAAAATAGAAATGACTATCAATTGTAAAGGAAATTTAATCTATTTGACTTCACCTAAAGTAATGGGGATTTTGAATATTACTCCAAATTCATTTTTTGATGGCGGAAAATATGCTGATGAAAATTCGGTTTTACAGCAAGTTGAAAAAATGTTGGTTGATGGTGCGGCGTTCATAGATATTGGCGCGTATTCGAGTAAACCAAATGCTGAATTTGTTTCTGAAGATGAAGAAGTTAGTCGTTTACTTCCTGTAGTTGATTTGGTTTTAAAAAACTTCCCTGAAACCTTAATTTCTATAGATACTTTTCGAGCTACTGTTGCAAAAGAAGCCATTGAAAACGGAGCTTGTATTATTAATGATATTTCTGCCGGAAGTTTGGATGAAAACATGATGCAAACTGTTGCCAAACTAAAAGTTCCTTACATTATGATGCACATGAAAGGCAATCCGCAAACGATGCAAAGTTTGGCTCAATATGAAAATATAGTCAAAGAAATGTTGTTTTATTTTTCAGAAAAAGTAGCGCAGGCAAGAAGTTTAGGGATAAATGATTTAATCATCGATCCTGGATTTGGATTTGCTAAAACATTGGAACAAAATTTTGAAGTAATGAATAAGCTAGAATTATTTCAAATGCTTGAATTGCCTTTACTGGTTGGAATTTCCAGAAAATCGATGATATACAAGACACTTGAAACTTCGGCTGAATTTGCCTTAAACGGAACAACGGTTTTGAATACCATTGCGTTACAAAAAGGAGCAAAAATCCTCAGAGTTCACGATGTAAAAGAAGCAATGGAATGTGTGAAATTGTGTAAAAGTTTTAATTAATTAAAAAATGAAAAAAATAATAGTTGCCTTATTGTTGGTTTCACTATTTTCTTGCGGAAAAAAAGAAATCCAATTGCCTCAATTGAATGAAACGATTATTGCTGATGTGAAAGATCATTCACCCATTTTTATGTTTTTTGAACTCAATGGAAAAGATACTTTGATTGATGTAAACCGAAGTAATTCCATTAGTTCGACAAATTGGTTGTTTAATATCGACAAACGATTGCCGTTGAAATTGGTTATTCCTGAAATTCAGAAACTGCAAGCCAAAAAAGAGAAAAGTTCACATAAAAAAGAAGGTTCTGAAAACTATTTTACCTATATGGATAAAGAGAAAAAAACGTTGGCTTTTTTGCCGTTTACAAGTGTTGAATATAAATTAAAGAGTTTTGATGAAAAAAACTTAGAATTCTATTTACTAAAAAATAATTTTTTTAGAATTGGCGATGACATTAAATCAATTGATAAATTGAATGATTTTATTAATAAGGTATCTTCTGAAAATCAAAGTAGAATTATTTTTTCATTCGATAAACAAATGTCTTTTGAGAAGTACATGGATTATAAAATTATTATCAAAAATTTAGATATTTCAAAAAAAATATTGACTACTGATAAAGAATTTATTTATTGAATTTGAAAACTTTGAACTTGAAACTCGAAACTTTCAACTATTGATGATGATACGGTTCATTTCGTAAAATTGTAAACCCGCGATACAATTGTTCAATAAAAAATAACCGAACCATTTGATGTGAAAAAGTCATTTCAGAAAGCGAAACTTTTCCTTGCGCTTTTTTATAAACTTCGTCACTAAAACCATATGGTCCGCCAATAACAAAAACCAAAGTTTTTACACCAGAATTCATTTTCTTTTGTAAATAATCGGCAAACTTCATGCTCGAGAAAGTACTTCCGTTTTCGTCTAACAAAATCAATTGATCAGTAGGAGTGAGTTTGGCTAAAATCAATTCGCCTTCTTTTTCTTTCTGCTGACTTTCCGATAAGTTTTTTACATTTTTAATATCCGGAATGATTTCTAAATCAAACTTGATGTAAAAAGACAAACGTTTAGTATAATCGTCAATTAAAGTTTGTAACGATTTGTTGTCGGTTTTTCCTATTGCTAGTAGTTTGATGTTCATGTTTTATTATTTATTCCAAATTTTCCATGCTTTTTCTGCTTGAAAAACCAACATTTCATAACCGTTTTTAGTTATTGCGCCTTTCTTTTTGGCTTTTTTCAAGAATTGTGTTTCCTCCGGATTGTATATTAAATCGAAAGCGATGTGTTTTTCTGTGAAAAATTGATATGGTAAAAGTGGAAAATCTTTAATATTCGGACTTGTTCCTAATGGCGTACAATTAATTATGATATGATAATTATCAAATGTTGTAGCGTTAATTCGGTCATAATCAATCATGCCTTCTTTTTCTTCGCGAGAAACAAAGGTGTGCAGCATTCCGAGTTCGTTTAAAGCAAAAGCTACGGCTTTCGCTGCGCCGCCAGTTCCAAGAATTAATGCTTTTTTATGATGCGATTGCAATAATGGTTTTAATGATTTTTTGAAACCATAATAATCGGAATTGTAGCCTTTTAAAGTTCCTTTTTTTGTAAAACGAATAACATTTACAGCACCGATTTGTGCTGCTTTTTTTGATAATTTATTCAGGTACGGAATGATTTCTTCTTTATATGGAATGGTTACATTCAATCCTTTTAACTCGGGATTTTCGGCGATTAGTTTTGGAAAATCTTCAATGGATTGTAAATCGAAATTTTCATAAACATAACCGTCAAGATTTCCTAAAGCAAATTTTTCGGTGAAATGCTTTTTAGAAAACGAATAGGAAATGTTTTTGCCAATTAAACCGAATTTCGTTTTAGATTGTTCCATTAATTGTTATTGGAAAGAAATAATGACATCTTACTTTTTCACCGTTTAGTTCTGCTGGTTTCCAATTTGGAGAATTTTTTAAAAGTTCTTCTACTTTTTCTTTTGTTCCATAACCAATATCGCGGATAACTTTGATGTCAGTTAATTTTCCGTCTTTTTCAATAATAAAAGTTACATGAATTACTTGTTTTTCCTTTTTCTCTGTTACTTCTTCAGGGATATTAAAATTTTTGGCGATGTATTTATAAAACTTTTGGTTTCCTCCTGGAAATTCAGGTTTAATTTCTACGGCATCAATATTGTACACAAGGTTGTTTTCTTTTGTTTGACCGAAAGAGTTTAAAGCAATAAAACCGATAAAAAAAAGGATAAAATTCTTCATAATTTATTTTTTGTGTTTCGCAATATATTCTTGAACAGATGGTCTTTCCCAAACGGTTGGAAACATTTCTTGCACTATAGTTTGATGTTTTACATTCAATCGTAAACCGTTGCTAAGGTGAAAATTTCCTTTTTCGGTTTCGTTTAATAACAAATGTAAACCAGCTAAACGGTATTCGATTTCGGCTTCTTCTGGAAAATATTCCGCCGATTGAATAAGCGTTAAAATAGCATTATTGTATTCGCCCATTTGATGCATCATATCAACCCAAAATAACCATGTGTCCAATTGATAATCGCCAAATTCAACGGCTTTTCGGTATCCAAATTCGGCTTCTTCAAAGTTGCCCATTGCTTTGTTGATGGTTCCAAAACGTTTCCAATACAAACGATTTTGATCGTCAATTGCCAAAGCTTTGTTTACATAATAAAGTGCTTTTTGGAAGTTTTTTTGACGAACATAAAAATCGGTAATGGCAATCCATCCTTTGTCTAAAAGCGGATCTTCGTGAACCGTTTTATTAAAATATTTTAAAGCTTCAACTTTATTTCCAAGCTTTTCATAACATTTTCCAATGCGAAGTAAAGCATACGAAGTTGGATCATCTAATTCGATAGTTCTTTCATAGCTTTCGATGGCTTCGTCATATCTTTTTAAACGTTCTAATGCTTTTCCTTTTTCCATAAAAGCACCGATAAATTCTTCATCGATATAGGTTGAAAATTCAAAAGCACGAACGGCATTTTCATAATCTTTTAGTCCATAATATAAACGTCCAGATTGATGCCAAGCGATTTCACTGTATGGATTTCTGTCAATATAGGTTTTTAGATATTCAATCGCTTCAAGGTTTTGGTCTAAAAATTCAAAGCAATAAACCACATTGTATAAAGCCGATTGGTCTTCAATATCCTCTTCTAAACAGTTAATAAAACTTTGTTTTGCTTGTTCTAGATTATCCATAAAAAGATATTCCATCCCGATTAAATTGTACACATCAGCATAATCATCAGTGTATTTTAGTGCGGTTTGCAAGTATTCAACAGCTTTTTCGTGTTGATCTCTTTTGGAATAAATATTGGCTTTTTGGATAAAAATTTCTTCGTTGGTTGGTTCAATGGCATAAAGTTCGTTTAATAACTTTTCTGCTTGATCTAATTTATCATCATACACCAGCATTTCTACTTGAACTAATTTTAATCCGGTAGATTTTGGATGTTGTTCCAGTCCTAACTTTAACGCTTTTTTGGCTAAAGTAGCTTTGCCCATATCGAGATAATGCAAGATGATTTCCTCGAATTCCTCCGAATCGAAAAAGAATACTTTGTTGGTTTTCAACATCGATTCAAACTTCGATAAGGATAAGTTGTAGTCTTCTTCGTCGTGATCCAAGTGCATAATGATAGGTGTTAAAATTATCCTTAATAAAATTAGAGAAATGTGGTCTTTTTTTGATTGAACAACATTATTGTTGTAAACAATTTAATTAACAATTTTTTAAATTTTGGTTTATCCTTGAGAACAGCTGTAACAAACAATATTGCAAAATTTAAACCAAAAAAATAGAAATGTGACAAAATATAAAATCAAAATTGCGATACTGACAAATTGATGTCTTTTTGAAATTTTGTAAATCAATAAAACAAATGCTAAAATTGATAACACAAAAAATAATATTGTCAAAAAATCATTTGTTACTGAATGACTATCTGCTGATTTTTGAGCAAATGGTAACAAAAAATATATGGTAAAAACAATAAATAGTAATAAGCAAAATAACTGTAATATATATTTAATGTATTTACTCATCTATGGCATCATTCATTACTTCGTCCATTGCTTCCAGAATGATTGCGCAACCTTCTTTGATTTCTTCTTCGGAAATTGTTAGTGGTGGTGTTATTCTGATGGCACATCCTTCAAAGAGCAACCAAAATAAAATCAATCCTTTATCTTGGCATTTTAAAATTACTTTATTGGTAATTTCAGCGTTTTTGGTCATTGCGGCAAGCATTAACCCTTTTCCTCTAATTTCTTGTATCAAAGGATGTACCAAAAGTGTTCTGAATAACTTTTCTTTTGCTAAAGATTGTGAAGTATAGTCTTTTTCTAAGATTTCTTGCAAGGTTGCGAGGCTTGCTGCCGCTATGACAGGATGTCCGCCAAAAGTGGTGATGTGTCCGAGTTTTGGATCGTGAGTTAACAAATCCATATACTTTTCGTTGGCAATAAATCCGCCAACAGGCATTCCTCCAGCCATTCCTTTGCCAATAATAACAACATCGGGAACGACATTGTAGTTTTCGTAACCAAATAGTTTTCCGGTTCTGCCAAATCCAGGTTGGATTTCGTCAATAATCATCAGTGCGCCAACTTCTTCGCAACGCTTTTTTACTTTTGCCAAAAAATCATTTTTAGGTTCGATAAAACCTGCGCCACCTTGAATACTTTCGAGAATAATTCCAGCGGTTTTGGTTGTGATTTTTTCTAAATCGGCTTCGTTATTAAAAGTAATAAAATCGACATCGGGAATCAATGGACGAAAAACTTGTTTGCGTTCTTCAAAACCCATAACGCTCATCGAACCCATTGTGTTTCCGTGATAGGCATTGTGACAAGAAATCAATTGACTTCTTCCGGTAACACGACGAACGAGTTTTAATGCGCCTTCGCAAGCTTCGGTTCCTGAGTTTACCAGATAAACTTTGTTTAAACTTGGATGTAAATTTTGAACCAATAATTTACAATATTCCACCGCCGGATGTTGTGCATATTCGCCATAAACCATCACATGAGAATATTTATTTAACTGGTCGATAATGGCTTGATTTACTCGCGGATGTTGATGTCCGAGTGAACAAGCGGAAACTCCAGCAACAAAATCCAGATATTTTTTATTGTTTGTATCATAAATATAGGAACCAACAGCATGAGAAACTTCCATTCCTAATGGATAAGGAGAAGTTTGCGCTTGGTATTTTAAAAAATCTTGTTTCATAACTAAAAATGTACTGTGCGAGGACACTTCTCCCGAAAATTCGGGATGCGCTCAGTGTGACAAAAAAGAACTATTTCACAACTGGTTTAGGATTGTTTTTATCATAATCCAAAGTTTCTTTTCTAGGTTCAAGCGGTTTGTCTTCTTTTGCATCTTCTTTTATTTTTTTTGCTTGAATTTTGGCATCGATTTCATTTTCTTCAGGTGGGAAAATGTCGTCTTTCGTTTTTATTCTTTCATCGCCACGCCAAATGAAACCGCGAAGTTTTCGAGTGTTTTCGGGTAAATCTTTTTCGGGATAGATGTCGCCTTCAATCTGGTTGAAATTGGTAATAGTTTCAATAGTATTTCCTTCCAAAATCATGTTGATACTACTACAAGTACTTTTGTTAATGCCAATGAGTTCTTGTTGGTCATTTCGCATATAATAAATGACTTCGGCATTTTTAACTATGTCAACTTCTTTGAGTTTGTTGTCGGCAAATTTTCCGTAGAGATTTTGTCCTTTCACCTGATTAAATCCAGTGCTTAATGTGTCTTTTGAAATAATAAAAGCATTATTTAGAACTTTCAACGAGTCGAGTTTTTCGGTTTTGTTGTTGCCAATTAAATGCATGATGTCGCCAGTCATTTGGTTTTCGTAATTCCAAAGAATTGGATTTTTTATCATTTTGGTTAAACCTGTTTTTTGGTCGGAATGAATAGAATCACATTTTCCGCTCATATCGGTTTTATAAAAACGAACGTTGTTAAACGCACGGATGATTCTTTCGCCAGGTTTTCCTGTGATGAGCATTTTTTTACCGTGAATGTACATTGAGTCGTTTTCGACTAACGTAATCGCAACAGCACGTTTGGTAATCATCATGGAATCTTTTTGGGTTTTAAGATTTCGATAAATTTCTGCATAATGACCTTTGACCAAACCTTTATTAATGGTGTCAGTAATTTTTACATTATTGGTTGCCGAAGCAAATTCTCGATTTCGGTCATAGTACAAACTGTCGCCTTCAATCAATCGGTCTTTGTATTTGATATAGGATTTCTTTTTGAAGAAAGAGACATTTTTTTTGGTGTCATAAAATCCTTTTTCGGTATAAATATAGTTTTCTTTACTGGTTATAGTTGATGGTCCAAAAAGATAGGAATGTCCAGAATTAGTATAATAATCCAAATGATTTGATTTGATTACATATTTAGGATTGGTTATCGTTACTGCGGTTAAAAACTGAAACTTTTTTTGCGCTACATAATATCGTCCTGATTTGCTTTTTAGCGTGTTTTCTCTATTAGTGATTGTTCCGTGTGTATTGTAATATGCTTCTTGAACATTTCTGTCAAAATTTATAGTATCGGTAACCAAAGTCGATTCGGGTGAACGCATGATGACATTTCCGGTGGCAAATGCTTTTTTAACTTCTCCGCTGTATTCGGCATATTTACTGTTTAAGAAAAGTGTGTCACCTTGAACCATTTGTACATCGCCAAACGCTTTGATATAATTTTCTTTTTGAAAATAATAAGCTTTGTTACAAGTAAAAACTACACCTTCATGACTAACTCTAACATTGCCTCGAAGTAATAACGCATCGGGAATTTCCTCTTGATTAATATCGGAGAAATCAGAATATTCAATCTTAATTTTAGATGATTTTTGAGCTTGAACAGTAAACAAGCAGCAAAGTAATCCTATGGAAAGAAATAGTAGCTTTTTCAAGTGTTATAATTTTGAGCAAATTTATGAAATTACCGATAATTCAATGGTTTATTAAGAATTATTTATCTATGCTTCTAATTACAATCATTTCTATATATTTGTAAAAATGACTATTTGCTAATTAGCAATTAATTTAATTATGAAGAAAAAATATTTATCACTGCTAGTAGTTGTACTTATGACTTCGGTAAGTTTTGGACAAGTAAAAACATTTAAACAAGTTATGGATAAGAAAAAAGCTGAGAGTCAGCCAAAAAAAGTAGTAGTTTATCAAGTTTTTACTCGATTATTTGGAAACCAAAATCAAACCAATAAACCTTGGGGAACAATTAAAGAAAATGGTGTAGGTAAGTTTAATGATTTTACAGACAAAGCCTTAAGTGAAATTAAAAAGTTGGGTGTAACTCATATTTGGTATACTGGTGTTCCGCATCATGCAGTAATCAATGATTATACTAAATATGGAATTTCTAATGATGATCCCGATGTTGTTAAAGGCCGAGCTGGTTCGCCTTATGCAGTAAAAGATTATTACAATGTCAATCCTGATTTAGCCGTAGATCCAGCAAAAAGACTTCAAGAATTTGACTCATTAATAAAAAGAACACACAAAAACGGATTGAAGCTCATAATTGATATTGTACCTAATCATATTGCAAGAAATTATAAAGGATTATCAAACCCAAAAGGCGTGAAAGATTTTGGAGCAGATGATAATACATCAGTTGAATATGCACGAGATAATAACTTTTATTATATTCCTGGACAAGCTTTTCAAGTTCCAACGGATGATAATTACAAACCATTAAATGGAGAAAAAAATCCTTTCATTGATGGAAAATTTAATGAAAACCCAGCAAAATGGACAGGAAACGGTTCTAGATTAGCAAAACCAGACATCAATGATTGGTACGAAACAGTAAAAGTGAATTATGGTATTCGACCTGATGGTTCAAAAGATTTCCCAGAATTGCCAAAAGATTTTGAGAATAAAACATACAAAGATCATTATAAATTTTGGTTGGATAAAAATGTTCCAAGTTCATGGAAAAAGTTTAAAGATATTGCTTTATATTGGATCGATCGAGGTGTTGACGGTTTTAGATATGACATGGCTGAAATGGTTCCTTATGAATTTTGGAGTTATTTAAATTCTTCTATTAAAGAGAAAAATCCAAATGCATTTTTACTAGCAGAAGTATATAATCCAAATGAATATAGGAATTATATTAAATTAGGGAAAATGGATTATTTATATGATAAAGTTGAAACCTACGATCATTTAAAAGCCGTAATTCAAGGAAAAGCATTGCCTGATGCATTAACCGATATTAGTAACAGATTAAGTGATATTGAACATCATATGTTACACTTTTTGGATAATCATGACGAACAACGATTGGCCAGTCCAGAATTTGCTGGAACACCTGAAAAAGGAAAACCTTTAATGGTAGTTTCTGCTACGATTAGTTCATCACCAACAATGATTTATTTTGGTCAAGAAGTAGGTGAACCTGGAGCTGAAGATGCAGGTTTTGGAAAACCATCTCGAACTTCTATTTTTGATTACATTGGAGTTCCACATCATCAACGATGGATGAATGAAGGTAAATTTGATGGAGGAAAATTATCCAATAGCGAAAAAGAGTTGAGAGATTTTTATGCTAGATTACTCAATTTTACAATAAAAAGTGAAGCTTTGATGGGTAAATTTATTGATTTGCAAAAAGTCAACAGAGAACAAACCGATAATTATGATCCAGGAATTTATTCTTTTGCACGTTCTTCAAAAAATGAGAAATTGATCATAGTGACAAATTTTTCATGGTTGACTACGAGTAATTTCGAATTAAAAATTCCAAAAGATGTTATTAATATGCTTGGTTTAACAGATGGTGAATATAAAATAGATGACCAGTTATATAAAAAACAAACAGTAAAGCTCACTGTAACTAATGGAGTAGGAATAATTCCAATTATTATTAATCCTAGCGAAAGCTTTATTTTTAAACTTTAATTTTTTATTTATTAACAAAAATAACTACAAGTAAAACCCTTCCTTTGAAGGGTTTTGGTTTTTTATACTTCCAAAATAACATTACAAGAAGCAAAATTGCTAGATTAAACTAATAAAATGATAAAACATAGAGCAACTTTGATGTTTTTAACTCCGATTTTGCTAAGTTGAAGAGCAACTTTGAGGTTATTAACTCCGATTTTGCTATGTTGAAGAGCAACTTTGAGTTTATTAACTTCCTCGATAGAGTTATTTGCTAGTCCGACGAGGTTTTTAACTTCCTCGATGGGGTTATTTGCTAGTCCGACGAGGTTTTTAACTTCCTCGATGGAGTTATTTGCTAGTCCAACGAGGTTTTTAACTTTCTCGATGGAGTTATTTGCTAGTCCAACGAGGTTATTTATTTACTTGGTGAAGTAATTGACTTTGCAATTAATTTTTTCAATTTGAAAACAAATAAAAAAAAAATCCTATCTAGTTTTTATACTTTGATAGGATTTATAATTTATTTAAGTATCGTTTGTTTTCTATCTGGTCCAACAGAAACAATTTTTATTGGAACTTCGACTTCTTTTTCTATAAATTCGATGTAGTCTTTTAATTCTTTTGGTAAGCTTTCATAAGTTGTTAATCCAGTTAAATCGGCTTTCCATCCTTTGAATTCTGTGTAAACTGGTTGAACGTTTTCTTCTTCTATGTTATAAGGTAAATGTTGGATAATTTCTCCTTTGTAATTGTATGAAGTACACACTTTCAACGTTTCAAATCCCGATAAAACATCGCCTTTCATCATCATTAATTGGGTTACACCATTTACTTGAATGGCATATTTTAACGCTACTAAATCCAACCAACCACAACGGCGTTTTCTTCCGGTAACTGAACCAAATTCATTTCCAACGCTTGCCATCATATCTCCAGCATCAGTGAAATCTTCTGTAGGGAATGGTCCAGAACCAACACGAGTTGTGTAGGCTTTGAAAATTCCATAAACTTCTTTGATTTTATTTGGAGCAATTCCTAAACCAGTACAAGCTCCAGCGGCTGTTGTATTTGATGAAGTTACAAAAGGATATGTTCCAAAATCTACATCCAATAATGAACCTTGTGCGCCTTCGCAAAGAATTGATTTTCCAGCTTTTTGTGCTTGGTTTAAGTATTCTTCACTATCAATGAAATCTAATTTTTTTAAATCTTCAATAGCTTCAAAAAAATCTTTTTCTAGTTCGGGTAAATTGTATTGAATAGCAACATCGTAGAACTTAATCATTTCTTCGTGTTTGTTTGCCAAAGCGCGGTATTTTTCTTTAAAATCGGCTAGTTCAATATCGCCAACACGAATTCCGTTTCTACCGGTTTTGTCCATATACGTTGGTCCAATTCCTTTTAAAGTGGAACCAATTTTGGCTTTACCTTTAGAAGCTTCAGAAGCCGCATCAAGCAATCTGTGTGTTGGTAAAATTAAATGTGCTTTTCTTGAAATGATAAGTTTTGACTTTAAATCCAGATTGAATTTTGCTAATCCGTCAATTTCTTGTTTAAAAACGACTGGATCGATAACCACTCCATTTCCAATTACGTTGATGTTGTTACTGTGAAAAATTCCAGAAGGAATGGTTCTTAAAACGTGTTTTATTCCGTCAAATTCTAAGGTATGTCCAGCATTTGGTCCGCCTTGAAAACGAGCAATAATGTCATATTTTGAAGTTAATACATCGACGATTTTTCCTTTTCCTTCGTCTCCCCATTGTAATCCGAGTAGTAAATCTACAGTCATTGTTTTGTGTGTTGTGTTTGTTGTGTTGTTGTTTTTATTTTTATTTTTATTTTTATTTTTATTTTTATGGTTTCTTTTTTAGCCCCGATTATCTCACTTTGTTAATAATTTACATTAGAGTTCGATGAATTCCATTTGTAGTGGAAAGCTCCCGATTTTATCGGGACTTGCAACGAAAAGCGGGAATATGGTTTGTAGAAATGCCCGAACGATTCGCTTCAAATTACTCTTTTTTATTGGCATAAAAATAGAGTGAATGATTGTGAATTTCGATACCAAAAATTTCTTCAATTGTTTGTTTAATGGTTTGAATTCTTGGATCGCAAAATTCGATAACTTCACCTGTATCTGTCATGATAATATGATCATGTTGTTTGTCAAAATAAGACTTTTCATAGTGTGCTTGATTTTGTCCGAACTGATGCTTGCGAACTAAACCACAGTCTAGGAGTAATTCTATAGTGTTGTATAAAGTAGCTCGAGAAACACGATAGTTTTTGTTTTTCATTTTGATGTATAAATTTTCTATATCAAAATGTTCTTCGCTATCATATATCTCTTGAAGAATAGCGTATCGTTCAGGTGTTTTTCGATGTCCTTTGTTTTCAAGGTATAGTGTAAAAACATTTTTTACAGTTTCTTGATTCGTAGCGTTATCTGATGCAATTAATGTCATGTGACAAAGGTAATTTTTTTGTTTAAGGTTTCAAAGTTTTAGGGTTTATTGTTTCAAGTTTAGTGCTAAACTCAATTGGTATAAACTCTTGTAACTTTATCAATTCCGTCTATTTTTTTAATATTATCAATCAGTTTTTTCAAAATATTGTTGTTTTGAACGATTACGGCAACTTGTCCATTGAAAATTCCGGCTTCGCCACTCAACGAAATACTTTGAATGTTAACGTGCATATTGTTGGAAATTACTTTAGTTAGTTCGTTTGTAAGTCCTAAACTGTCCATTCCAGTTATTTTTAGAATTGCTTTAAATTCTTGTTGAGATGAATCAATCCATTTGGCTTGCATAATTCTGTATGCATAATTGGATTGAAGCGTTATTGCGTTTGGACAATCTTTTTTATGCACTTTAATTCCTTCGTTGATGGTAATGAAACCAAAAACTTCGTCGCCTGGAATTGGGTTACAACAAGTGGAAAGTTTGTAATCGAGTTTGTCGCTTTCGCTGCCAAAAACCAGCATGTCATAATTGCTGCTGAGTTCTTGTTTGTTGATTTCTTCTTGATTGGTTGTTGGTGAACGTTTGATTTTGGTTTTGAAAAAATTCATCAAAGTGTTGCTTTTTTGAGCCGCATAATCTTTGAGTTGCTGATTTTCGATGGAACCAATTCCAACACGGTAAAACAAATCTAAACTGGTTTTTAGTTTGAAAAAGTTAACTAATTCGTTAACTACGTTTTCATTTAAAGTGATTTTTAAATGTTTCAGTTTTCGGGTTAAAAGTTCTTTTCCGTCTTCGGCAATTTTCTTGGTATTTTCGTTGAGAACGTTTCTAATTTTATTTTTTGCTCTCGAAGTCGTTACATAATCTAACCAGTTAATCGTTGGTTTTTGATGAACGGAAGTTATAATTTCTATTTGGTCACCACTTTTTAGTTCGTGATTTAGCGGAACTAATTTTCCGTTTACGCGTGTTCCACGAGTTTTTACCCCAATTTCAGAGTGAATGCTAAAGGCAAAATCGAGTGAAGTTGCGCCTTTGGGTAACGATTTTATTTCGCCTTTTGGAGTGAACACAAAAATTTCTTTGGCATACAAATTCATTTTGAAATCTTCCACAAAATCGACAGCATTTGTTTCCGAATTTTCTAGAGCTTCTTTCAATAAATTGAGCCAAACATCCAAACCACTTTCTTCGTTGGCACCATTTTTATATTTATAATGTGCAGCATATCCTTTTTCAGCAATTTCATCCATTCGTTCGCTTCGCACTTGAATTTCAACCCATCGACCTTTTGGTCCCATAACGGTGATGTGCAATGCTTCATAACCAGTTGATTTTGGTGAAGATATCCAATCTCGTAATCGACTTGGACTTGGACGATAATGATCAGTTACTACCGAATATATTTTCCAAGCAAGGAATTTTTCATCATGAAGGTTTGATTTATAGATAATTCTGAGGGCAAATTTGTCATATACTTCATCAAAGGTTACATTTTGAGCCGCCATTTTTCTTCGGATAGAATAGATGGATTTTGGTCTTCCTTTCAAGGTGTATTCAACGCCTTCTTCGTCGAGCGATTTTTTCAAAACATCCGAAACCAACTTGATATAAGCATCTTGTTCTTCTTTGGTTTCCTTTATTTTACTGACGATTTCGTTGTAAACTTCGGGTTCGGTATATTTTAAACCTAAATCTTCGAGTTTCGTTTTGATGTTGTATAAACCCAATCGATGCGCTAATGGTGCGTAAATGTAAAGTGTTTCGGAAGCGATTTTTACCTGTTTATAATCGGGCATTGAATCCATGGTTTGCATGTTGTGCAAACGATCGGCGATTTTAATTAGAATTACACGAACATCATCATTGAGTGTCAACAACATTTTTCTGAAGTTTTCCGCTTGCATGGAAATGTTCATGTCTTTTTTGACTTGTGAAATTTTTGTCAATCCTTCAACCAAATGTGCAATTTTAGGATTAAACATTTTTTCAATGTCTTCTATAGTAACATCGGTATCTTCGACGACATCGTGCATCAAAGCTGCTGCAATACCCGTTGCACCAAGTCCAATTTCGGAAGCGACAATTTTTGCTACACCAATGGGATGAAAAATATACGCTTCGCCTGATTTTCTTCGTTGGTCTTTGTGAGCATCAACGGCAACATCAAATGCTTTGCGAATCAGTTTTTTATCGTCATCAGTAAGTGTTTGATAACTTATGCGCAGTAATTCTTTATATTCTCTTGCAATTGCTTTTTTTTCCTCTTCTAAATCTATCTCAATCATAGCCAATAATTCTATCGACTAAAAATAAGAAAAAAAAAGATACGTTTTGCAGTAAAAATTACAATTTTTTGATGAAAACGAAACATTCGAATTCTGTTTTTATTTTTGAACTCGGTTAAAATCTAAATCATGAAAGTCGTAACTAAAATCTGTTAATGGTGAGATAGCTTTCATTGTAAAATGATTTACTTTTCCAGTTTTGTCTTCATCAAAGAAAATATGTGAGTCGGCATGAAAACTTCGGATATTCCATTTTACAACAAAGTTTTGGTCTTTGTAGAAAAATACTTCTCCAGTTAATCGAGGCGAACGTTTAGAAGTGAAATATAATTTTCCTTTCTTTTCATAAATGGAAACTTCGCCAAACCAATTGTCTTGATAGGTTCCGATGTATTTTTGGAAATCGATTTTTGTTTTGGCTTTGAGGTTTTTATCAACTTGTGCCCAAACTTCATCCGTAATTTTATCAGCGTTGTCTTCGGCTTGTTTTCTGTCTTGGGTTAAATTGGCCAAATGATCAAATTTTGGTAAACCTAAATAACTGTCTTTAATTGTGTTAGAAATAGCAGTAAATGCCGCACCACTTTGCTGATTGGTCAAAACGATAATTCCTAATTTTTCGTTTGGAAACATAATAGTTTGTGTCACAATTCCATCTAAACCGCCAGTATGAGAAACTTGTAAATGACCGTTGATATCTGTCAATTGCCAACCCAAACCATAACTTCTAAAGTTCGTTGTATAAGGATAGCTTTTTCGGTTGGGCAAAATAGTTTGTGACGACCAAGTTTCTAGGATTTGTTTCTCGCTGATGAGTTGCTTTCCATCAAAATTTCCTTTGTTCATTTGAAAATTAAGCCATTGACTAATGTCGTTTACCGAAGCATATAAACCTGCGGCAGCATCAAAAATTGGATTGGTGTAACGCTTGATTACTTCTAGTTTTCCGTTGGTTGGAACATGAGGAACAATTACGTTTGTTTTATCTTTTAATCGGTTCCACGAAGCCGCGCTGTTTTTCATTCCGATAGGTTTCATAATGCGTTCTTCCACAAAATCACACCATGATTTACCCGAAACTTTTTCAATTACTTCGCCAGCAATTACATACAATAAGTTGTCATAATCATATTTGGTTCTAAATCCCGAAACTGGTTTTAAATATTGAATGTTTTTTACAATATCTTTTGGTGTAAAATCATGTCCATCAGGCCAAATCATCAAATCGCCAGCACCGAGTCCAAGTCCGCTTTTATGGGTTAGCAAATCTCTGATTGTAAATTCATTGGTAACATATTCGTTATACATTTTAAAATCAGGCAAGTATTTGATGACTTTATCATCCCAATTTATTTTTCCTTCGTCAACCAAAATGGCTAATGCATTAGCAGTAAAAGCTTTACTGTTAGAAGCAATTCCGAATAACGTATTGGCATCCACTTTTTGCTTGGTATTGATATTCGAAACACCATAACCTTTGGCTAAAACCAGTTTTCCATCTTTGATAATTCCAACGGCAATTCCAGGAACATCAAACGCTTTCATGGTATTTTCGACCAAAACATCTACTTCTTTTTCAGTGATTTGTGCATTGATACTAAAAGTTGAAAGTAGTAATGCAAGTAAAATTGAGTATTTCATTATTTTTAATTCTTAATTATTCAAAGTTAGTGAGTTCCTTTGCAATGTTTTCATATAAATCCTTTTCCCAAGAAATTGCTTCGATTTCTGGAAACGTTTTATTGGTTCTAAAATCTTGTGGTGCAATAATAATTGGGAAATGTTTGTTTTTTGTTTTGGTTGCTAAAATAAAAATTTCTTCAATGTTTTTGTCGCCAACAGGAATGCAACCAATGGTGACACTTTTTCCGTGTATCATGATATCGCCACCTAAATCAGTTCGTCCGTCTAGTTTTGCTTTTTCTTCATCAAAGGTGTTTGGATAATTTACTTTAATCGAAAGGTGGTATTTGCTATTTGGATTTAGATATTCCATTTGATAAATGCCTTCGGGAATTTGCTTGTCGCCGTTTTTTAGTTTTGGTCCAATTTTTCCGCTGAAAGCCGTGAAAGGATATTTCTTTAGCATTTTCCAATTATCGGTCTCATTTTTTCGAATGTAGAGTTCTAAAATTTGTTCTTTTTTGAAAGCAAGAATTCCCATTTCGAAATCAGTGCTGTCAATGTTATTTTTTGCAAAATTATTTTGTAATGAAGCTTTAACTTTTGGATTGTATTTTTCAACAATGCTTTCAATGGTTTGTTTTTCTTCTGATGAAAAAAATAATCCGATGATTTGATTTCTTAATACGTAAAGAACCAAAAATAGTACAATTAGTAATAAAAGATAAATCAGTTTCAATTTCATTAATTTATAATAGTTTTACCCTTCGACTGCGCTCAGGGTGACAAATTTGGAGTAATTATTTAAAATCCCGTTGTCTTTTTGCTTCAAAAAGTAAAATAGCTGCCGCAACCGAAACGTTCATACTGTCGATTTCGCCTTGCATTGGAATTATAATATTCTGGGTAGCTTTTTCTCGCCAAGGTTCGGTTAATCCTGTAGCTTCGGTTCCAACGACTAAAGCCGATGGTTTTGTGAAGTTTTGCGTGTGATAAGACGTTGAATTTTGTAACGTTGCGCTGTAAAAATTGATGTTATTTTGTTGTAAAAAATCAATAGTTTCTTCGGTAGAAGCGGTTGCAATTTGATTGGTGAACAAACAACCAACGCTGGAACGAACCATGTTTGGATTATACAAATCGGTTTTTGGATTGGCTATAATCACAGCATCAACTTTTGCCGCATCGCATGTTCGTAGCATTGCACCGATATTTCCCGGTTTTTCGATACTTTCCATGACTAAAATCAACGGATTTTCGGGAAGTTGCAACTCGGAAAGTTGATGCGATTTGGTTTTTGCAACGGCAATAATTCCTTCGGTTGTATCGCGATAGGCGAGTTTTTGATAGACTTCTTTGGAGATTTCAATTGTGTTGAAAGATTTAAAGATGGAAGGATTGAAAGATTTTTCGATGACTTCAAAACAAATTAAAATAGTCTCAATTTCATAATTTCCTTTGATAGCCAATTCAATTTCACGAATTCCTTCAATTAAAAATGTTCCCGATTGTTTACGAGCTTTGGCTTTTTCTTGTAGGAAAACCAATGATTTTATAAAAGGATTTTGTGCTGAAGTGATTTGTTTCAAAATAGTTGTTTTTAGATGCCAGTTGTCAGTTGTCTGTTTTCGGTTGCAATTATTTTTATTAAACTTTTGATAACTGATAACGGATAACTGACAACTTTATTATAAAATTCCTCTCGCTTTAATTTCCAAATATTTATTAATGGTATCCAAAGTCAAGTTTTCCGGTTGGGTTAACACCGAATGAATACCATATTTTTTGAGTTCGGTAACGATTAGTTTTTTCTCAAAAATGAATTTTTCAGCAATTACTTTATCATAAACTTCTTGGATTGTTTCGGTTTTTTTATTGGTGATTTGATACAATTCCGTATTTTGAAAAAAGACAACTACTAATAAATGACTTTTGGCAATTCCTTTCAAATAAGGCATTTGACGATGCAATCCATCTAGCGTTTCAAAATTGGTGTATAAAATAATCAAACTTCGTTGGTTGATGTTTTTCTTAATATCGGCATACAATCGGGAATAATCGCTTTCGAAAAAATCGGTTTTTACGTTGTACAGATTTTCGAGAATTTTTTGCATTTGCGACGTTCGTTTTTCGGCCACGACACGATTATCTACTTTTTTTGAAAACGAAAACATTCCAGCTTTGTCTTGCTTTTTCAGAATAACATTCGACATTACCAGCGTTGCATTGATAGCATAATCCAACAAACTCATTCCGTTGAAAGGCATTTTCATTGTTCTGCCTTTGTCGATAACCATATAAATATTTTGCGATTTTTCGTCTTGAAATTGATTAACCATCAAGCTGTTTTTCTTAGCTGTAGCTTTCCAATTCAAGGTTCTGATGTCATCGCCAGGAACGTATTCTTTGATTTGTTCAAATTCCATAGTATGACCAATTCGGCGAATTTTTTTCACACCATATTGGAATAGATTATTCGAAAACGCAATCAAATCGTATTTTCTCAATTGAATGTATGATGGATACGTCGGTACCATTACATCTGAACAAAATTTATAGCGTTTAGAAATCAATTTCAAAGGCGAAGAAACATATACATTCAAACTTCCAAAACGATATTCGCCACGTTGTGTTGGTCGTAAATAGTATTGAAACTCATCTTGCGAAGCGGTTTTTATTTTGCGTTTTAGTTCAAAATTTCGTTCTTGAAACTGTTCTGGAATTTCGTCAATAATTTTAACGTTAATCGGGAAAGTATAAAAGTTTTTTAGTGTTAAAACTATAGGGTTTTCATCGCCATTCGACAATTTTTCGGGCATTGTTCTATCGGCATCAACTCCGTTTTTGGAACTGAAAAGAATGATAACATCCAAAACAAAAAACACCATTATTCCAAGCAAAATATACCAAGTTGCGTTGTAAAGCGATGGAAACATAAACGCCAAACAAAACAAAGCTACAATGCCAATTAGCAAGTAGAAAAAGAAGTTGTTGATATATAGTTTTTTGAAGAAGTTCATTTTTGTTGTTGTCGGTTTTCAGTTATCGGTTATCGGTTGTTGGTTATCAGCTCTAATTATTTTTGGTAACTGACAACTGATAACCGACAACTTTTTTAACTATCTCGGAATTTCAATACTTTCTATAATTTGTTTGATGATTTCAACGCTAGTTAAACCTTCCATTTCGCGTTCTGGAGTTACGATAACTCTGTGTTGTAAAACTGGAATTGCCGCTTCTTTTATGTCTTCTGGCGTAACAAAATCACGACCGCGAATGGCGGCAAAACCTTTGGCAGCATTCAAAATAGCAATCGAAGCTCTTGGCGAAGCACCAAGATATAAAAACGCATTTTCACGAGTGTTTACAACCAATTTTGCAATGTATTCCAGCAGGTTTGGTTCTACAATAATTTGTTTTACCAAAGCTTGATAGTTCATAATATCCGAAGCAGAAAGTACTGCTTTGATGTGTTCTAATTTTCCAGTATTTTGAAGCGTATGTTCACGTTGAATGATGCTAATTTCTTCGTCTAATTTTGGATAATCAATGTTGATTTTGAAAATAAAACGATCCAATTGCGCTTCTGGTAAACGATACGTTCCTTCTTGCTCGATTGGATTTTGCGTAGCCAAAACAATGAACGGTTTGTCCAATTGAAATGAATGTCCATCGATAGTGATTTGACGTTCTTCCATTACTTCAAACAATGCTGCTTGCGTTTTTGCTGGCGCACGATTGATTTCGTCAATTAGAATTAAATTGGAAAAAATCGGTCCTTTTTTGAATTCAAATTCTGATTTTTTTAAGTCGAAAACCGAAGTTCCCAAAATATCCGAAGGCATCAAATCGGGCGTAAATTGAATTCGGCTGAAACCAACCGAAAGTGTTTTGGCAATAATCTTTGAAGTCATGGTTTTTGCAACACCTGGAACGCCTTCAATTAAAACGTGTCCATTGGCTAAAATTGCCACTAACAATTGGTCAATCATTTTGTGTTGACCAACGATTACGGTTTCCATTTCGGCTTTTATTTTGTCAATACTTTCGCGAAGCGGTTCAAGGTTTAGTCGAGATTGAAAATTTAAATTTTCGTTGCTTTCGATATTTTCTATGTTTTCACTATTTTCCATTAGTTGATGATTTTTTCTATTGCATTATTGATTTCGATTAAATCACTTTCGATACTTTGATTGTAGCTTCGTCGCTGATAATTTATCAAATATACCAAGTGTTCAATATCTTTTAGGTCTTTACCTGTTTTTAATTGTAATTTTTTAATGAAATTTTCATCCAAATTTGATGTATCCATCAAATATTCGTTTCGAACTCTTTCGAGGAAATAAATAATTTTTTTGTCAATTATATTTTGATGATTTCCTTCTTGATAGTATAAATTTCCGATGGTTTTGGTAAAATCAACGGTTGTATTTGGCAATGGTTTTATAACTGGAATGACGCGTTGTCTCCTTTTAGCGTTGAAAATCATGAAAATTACAATTCCAATTAAGAAAATATACCAAGCCCATTTTAATGCTGGTTGGCTCAAAATATAACGCATTGGCGAATAGGATTGTATCAAACTCGATTGGTCTTTGACTAACCAATAAACATCATCTTTTGGTAAATAGGACAATACTTTTTCGGCATATTCCGCATTGTTATCTTTAATCAAATGATAGTTGGTAAACGCAACAGGTTGCAAATGAATGTAGAAAAATCCGTTACCAAAAGGTGTTTTGATAAAGTTGATTTGTTTTTCTTTTTCACTTCCTTGATAACCTAAAACGGTAGTTTTAAGTGTGTCGATTTTTGAGAATGCCAAAGGATTATCGCCTTTGTTTAAAGTATATTTTTTATTTCCTAAAGTTGAATTAGATAACCAAACCTGAGTTTCTTTCGTGAAATTTGGTTTTGCATCTAATTCCAATTTTAAAGTATCGATTAGCGTTTGAGGCAATTTTTCAACACTTAAAAACGCATTATTTCCTTCGGCAACGTAGGTTAAAATTTCTTGAGTTGATTGTTCATCAATTACATATTCGTCACAAATATTGAGAATTGTTCCTTTTTTAGCGTAAACATTTAAGGTATCGTCATCATAATAATTAGGTTCAAATGCTTCGTAAAACGTTTGGCTAACTTTTTCGACCTTGCGGTCTTTTAATAGTGTTTTGTATTCTTCGTTAAAAACATACAATCCAAACGGAATTTTATCTTTCAATAAATAACTCGGCGACCAATCGACTGGTTTTGGTCGAACGGCATCAATATAAATTACGCCAACAATCAGTAGCAACAAAAAGAAAACATATATTTTTAATGTTCTGCTCATTTTTTCAGTGATTGAAGGGTTTTTTCAAAGGCATTTTTAGCTTGTAAAAAGCTTTCTTCGGTCATTTCAAATTCGCCATACCAAATGTAGTTGTACAAATAAGAAAGGTATTGAAAATCAGTTTTTAAATCGGCTGATTTTATTTCGTATAAATAATCGGTATTGGTTTTTTCGGTATTCCATTCGATGATTTCTTTTTCGGAAAGCCGTTTTAAAACGAACAAATAATAATAGCGAATAGCCAAACGATGATTTCCGTCGGTTAATGTTTCTTTGATTAGTTTTTCAAAATCAATTCGCGTTAGATTTTTTTCGATTTCTTCGTCAGTATAAATCTTTTTGGTGGTTGATTTTCCAAAAATCCATTGACCTTCTTTGTTTAAAATTAGTTTGGTTATCATATAAATAACGTAGCAAACAATCAAAACTGCCAATGTTTTCAGCGTATATTCTACATACTTTTCAGAAACATTCATATTGGAAAGCCCAAAAATCTTTTTGAACCAATAGGCCAACCATTCTTTAAATTTGTCCCAAAGCGATTTTTCGGTGATTTTTGCTTGGTATTGAAATTCGGAAGACTTATATTTTTCTTTGAAATTGGTTTCGAATTTGGGTTGTGAAACTTCAGAATTGGTATCAACGATGATGTCTTTTTCGCTAAAAACCACAGAATCTTTTTTGGCAACAGCCAAAGAATCCTGTGACCAAACGGAAACAGAAAATAATAACCAAAAAAGTACTATGAATTTATTCACGTCCAATTAAATCAATTGAGTCTTGAGCAATAATGTTTTCGTCGTTTTCTCTTCGGCTGTAATGTGCCAAACCTTGATTGATTAGCATCAAATTATTCAATATATAACTCATCAAGATTGTAATTACCATTATAATTGCCATCATAATTCCAAAAGTTGCCAATCCTTCGGTACTTCCGGGATTTTGTTCCAAAGAAGTAACCATTGAAACCATTCCAAATGCGTAGGGTATCATAGTAAAAACAGTCATTGTAACTTGAATGATAATGTACATCAACATCAGCGAACCAACAATTGGGAAATATTGTGATTTCATTTTGGAAAATCCATCCGAAAGTGCTTCGAAATAACCTTTGTCAAAGTTGATATATTCGTAGTAACTCAAAGCTATCCAGCTAAATGCAGTTGGGATTGCAAACAATAATAAAGGAATTCCAATGATAATAAATACCAATAAAAATAAGAGTATAAAAACGATAATTAAAATAGGAGTAATGACAAAAAGCGATGCGATAAAGAAGATTAGCATTTTGGCAAAATTAGATTTCAAAGCAGAAACTACATCGCCAACACTAAAATTGTTTCCTTTTTTCTTGTCGTATAAATCGAGGTAAATTACTGGAACAGTATAGCTTAACATTGACATAAAAATCAAAAACAGAAATAGTAAAATTGCCAAAATAACGATAAATGGGAAATTTTCAGTCATCGAATTTTCAAAACCGCTAAAATCTTGTCCGCTCATGCTGGTTTTAAGTAAATCAAAATAGACTTGAAATAGAAAATAGGACAACACCAACATAATCATCAACGGAATACCATTGATGGTGAAGTAAATTTTCATGAAATGCTTTCCAGTTTGTCTGAAAAAACCAAAAGTATCGCTGATGTAATCGCCGAAATCTCTGTTTTTAAATAATTGAAACATAGTTATTTGTTTAGTTTTTTATGAACAATGGTTGGGTAAATTAAAAAGTAAAATGATATAAAAGACAATGTGCTTAAAATGATGAAAACATTCAACCAATTCGGCATTTCAAGCGAATAACGTGTTACAAAACCTTCTAGAATTCCGGCTGCAATAGTAAACGGAACTGTTCCGAGAAATATTTTTAAACTGTCTTTAAATCCAATTTTAAAGGAATTCAATCGCGAAAAAGTTCTAGGAAATAGGATAGAAGCACCAAGAATAAATCCACAACCTGCTTCGACAACCATTGCAAAAATTTCCATTGAACCGTGAATCCAAATGCCTTGAACGCTTTCCCAAAAAACACCTTGTTGATAGAAGAAATATTGGAACGAACCGAGCATAATACAGTTTTGAATTAATACCCAAAACGTACCAATTCCGCCAAAAATTCCATAGATATAGCATTTCAAACCAACGAAAAGATTGTTTAAAGTAATGGCGATAAATCCACCCCAATTGCTTCCTGACTTATACACTGCAACTGGATTTCCGTCTTTAATATTGTCCAAAGTCATGTTGACATAATAGTCACCAAGAATTAATCGAACAAAGTTGTCATCATATTTTGCAGAAACAACACCAATTCCAACACAAGCAAAAAACAAAACAAAAGCATATAATAAATAACGTTTGTATTGATAAACCAACAATGGAACTTCGGTTTTATAGAAATAAATGAAGCGATTTTTTTCTTCTCGTTTGGTTTTATAAATTTTTTGATAAATCTGTGAAGCCAAATAGTTTAGGTAAACTACGGTTTTACTTTTTGGATAATACGTTTGCGCATAAGACAAATCATTTACCAAATGTATGTACAAACTTGCCATTTCATCAGGATTTTTTATAGATTTACCAAAAATTGCTTGCTCAAAATCAAGCCATTTTTCTTTATTTTGTTTTATGAATGCAACTTCTCTCATGGATTGCTAATATAAAAATTATGTCACAACTAGCAATAAATACAACGCAAAATGTTACGATAAGTTTTACAGCTGCATCGGTTGGTGAACGAATTGGTGCGTATCTAATTGATTTACTGATAAAAATAGCATACGGAATTACCGTTTTTTACATTTTCTTTTATTATTTAAACCTCAATTTACTCATTAATCAGCTCGATCGTTGGTCGCAAATGGCAATTTATATGCTGTTTTATTTACCAATTGTTGTTTATTCGTTGGTTTTAGAATTAGTATTTGAAGGACAAACTTTTGGAAAAAAATTGTTAAAAATTAGAGTGGTGAAACTGGATGGTTACCAAGCATCTTTTGGCGATTATTTAATTCGATGGTTGTTTCGAGTGATTGATATTTCGATTAGTAGCGGAGTTGTTGGTTTGATTGCTATGGTTGTGAATAAAAACACACAACGTTTAGGTGATATTTCGGCTGGAACGGCAGTGATTACTTTGAAGAGTAAAATTTCCATCAACAGTACTATTTTAGAAGAAATTGAAGATGTTTATCAGCCAAGATTTCCATTGGTCATAAAGCTTTCGGATAACGATGTTCGAATTATTAAAGAAACATTTACTACTGCAGCAAAAACGTCTGATTTTGTTGTTTTAAATAAATTAACAGCTAAAATTGAGGAAGTTACCGGTATTAAAAACGAAATGGGAAATACAAGGGAATTTATTCAAACGATTTTGAAAGACTACAATTATTACACTCGTAATATGTAGTTTGGTTGAGAATAATCATTTTAGAAATAGTTTCAACAATTGAGAAGTTAAGAAAAATTAAGAGTTATTACTTAATGAAACTTAATTTCTTAATGTTTTTTTGTCATTGATTGATATACAAATATCCTTTCAAAGGTTCAGGATAATCAATATCATTTAGGAAAATTAAATAGAAATAAGTTCCATCTGGCGCTTTTTTTATGGAAAAACCATCTTTGACATAACCATTCCATTCTTCAGTATTTTGGTTTCCTGTCCAAACTAATTTTCCCCAACGGTTGTAAATTTCGATTTTAAAATCTAAGAATACATCTCGTAAACCATCAATAAAAAAGGTATCATTAACAGTATCATTATTTGCTGAAATGTAATTGTAAACTGTTGGTGGACAATTTCTTGTCTTCAAAAAAAAGGAAGTTGTAGTGAAGCAAAAATCATCGTTTATTCTAACAAAAATTTCTTTTGGAGTTGTGTTAGCAACATAATTTGTAGTTGTCAAAATTTCATTAATTTGAAGCATCGCATCTTCTTGACTTTCAAAAAATTGAACCGTATGATTAGGATTTGTTTTTACTAATTCTTCATAGGTTGAAAAATCAAAAGTGCCTTGAGTTAATCCTTCATTACAACCAAGTATATCTTGTAAAGGATTAAATTCTATTGGCACAAAAAAGTCAAAAGTTGTGGTAAAACTATTGTTATCTTCTATCAATTCGTTTACAATTCCTGTTCCAGTTCCTAAATCATCAACAACAAATTTTAATTCAAAACTATTTGGAAAATCGGCTGGAATAACTAGTGTAACTTGTTCAGAAAACTGTCCGTCAATTGGGATTGGAAGTGTCGTTTCTAAATATTCAAAAAATTCATTATTGATGTAAATTGCAATTGGTGTTCCTGATGGTAAAAAATTGGTACAGTTTAAGTTATAAATAGTGTAATCAACTACAATAACTCTGGAATTACATTCTTTTTGAATATTATCAATGCTAATAGTGGCATCGGGCGATTGATTATTCAGTTTGGTTACAATAGTATTAATCATTACAAAATCGCGACCAGTTGTCATTTCAATAATGGCTTCTGTATCACCAATTTGAATGTTGTTTTGAATGTCGTAAACATCCAAATCCATATTGAATAAATTATTTTCACCAGAAAAAGAATTCGTGCTATTAAAAGCATTTGTTGGTGGATTTTGCGAGTTACTCAACACATCACCATTAATTTTGAGTGACTCGTCAATGTCTAACAAACTATCACCTTCCCAAGCCAAAAAACCAATTTTAGAACCAACATCATCCAATACATTTAAGCTGTTCAAATTGATGGTAATTGTGTCAATTTCTCCAACAAAATCTACTGATAAAGCTTCCAAACCATCGTAAACATTAATTTGATTAATTGGTAAATTATCATTTTTATAAATAATTAAAATTGCCCAACCTGCAAAATTGGTTCTTCTCCTAACTCTATGGATTTCTTCAAAAGGGGAAATATCCAATTCAGAAAGAGTGTAAGTTCCATTTCCAATGGTTTGTATAAGATTTGTAATGTCTGCAAAAGCACTAAAATAGGAGAGTGTAAAATCATCAAAATCTCTTGAAAAGGAAAATTGTCGTTCGGAAGTAATTGTTGTTTCGTTTAGTTTTACTTCAAAATCACCATCTCCACTTCCTGACCAATACAGATAGGCTTTTTCAATTGTATTTTCAGTATTCAAATTCAGATTTGTTGAGGAAGAAGTTGTTGTAACGATGTTTGTAGTGTTGTTATTCTCTTCGGTATTCATTGATTTTCCAATAAAAGTAAAATCATAACGACCATTAAATTGTTGAAAAAGCGTAATGTCTTGACCATAAGTTTTGCAAAAAAAACTTATGAAAGCAATCAAAATCAAAAAAATACGTTCTATTCTCACATTTAAAATTAATTCTGTTTAAAATTAATCATTTATTTTAGAATTGCGAATTTTTAACAACTTATGATGATTTATAAAATAAATGAGTACTTTTCGGAAGAGTTTGAACCACTGTTATAGTTAGTTTGCAAGTGATGATATTTTTTAAAAAAATTGGAGCCAATGAATTGTTTAAAGTTTTTTCTTTGAATGGTTTAAGTGTTTTTTTTAAGATAATTATAGGTTTTATAACTTCCAAGATTATAGCTGTTTACGTTGGTCCATCGGGTATGGCGTTGGTTGGGAACTTTAGAAATTTCACTAACTCAGTGGAAAGCATTGTTACTCTTGGTTTTCAAAACGGAATAGTTAAATATGTTTCTGATAATAAAGAAGATAAACATAAAGTTAAAGCAATTTTTTCTGTTGTTTTTTTAGTTTTATTTTTAATTTCAATTGTTTTGTCTTTCATACTTTTTTTATTTGCAGATTATTGGAATTTTCAATTATTTGGAAATATTTCTAAATATTCAGTTGTAATTAAATGTTTGGCATTATTACTTCCTTGGTATGCAAGTTCTATATTTTTTCTATCATTCATAAATGGTTTAGGAAAGTATAAAAAAGTGATTTACATAAATATTATTGCTAATTTCATAGGACTGATTACATCTGTTTTATTGATTATAAGATTTCAAACTCTTGGTGCTTTGTTATCAATTATAGTTGCACCATCCGTTTTGTTTTTTGTAACATATTATTATATCAACAAAGAAGTTAATTTTTTTCAATCATTAGACTTTAAAAAATTAGATTTTAAAATAATTAAATATTTGTCTTCATATTCGCTAATGGCTTTTGTCTCTTCGGTCATTGGACCAATTGTTTTTTTGGCGATTAGAAATTATGTCATTCAAACAATCGGATTACAAGAAGCTGGATATTGGGAAGCAATTAGTAGAATATCCTCTTATTATTTACTTTTTGCTACTACAATTTTATCTATTTACTTTTTACCTAAACTATCACTGGCAAAAAATGATTATGAAACTAAACTAATTTTTTTAAGTTTTTATAAATCAATACTTCCCATTTTTGGTATGGGATTGATTATTATTTATTTTCTTAGATTTTATTTAGTCAAGATATTATTTACTGAAGAATTTTTGCCGATAACTTCGTTGTTTTTTTGGCAATTAATTGGTGATGTTTTAAAAATTGCCTCTTGGATATTGTCATTTAACTTATTGGCCAAAAAGAACACATTGGTTTATGTTTTAACAGAGTTTTTTTCTTTAGGATTAACCTATATCTTAAGTTTATTTTTTATTAATAATTTCGGCATTGAAGGTGTTATGATGGCTCATTCTTTAACTTTTTTATGTTATCTTATTATTTTAGTAATTTATTTTAGAAAGAGTTTAGTTTAATTTTTTTGAGATAAAAAAACACTTTCAAAATAAGAAAGTTTTAAATTCAAATTTTGGAAAATTAACCATTTCTACCAATCTTAAATGGGGTCAAACTATTACTACTTACATGGTTTTTATTCAGCATTTTAATCAATTATTGAAAGGAGTATTTTGTGAAATTTTTAATTCTTTTTATCAAAAGTAAAATGCTAGGGATTAATTTTTGTTAAACCATTTCCTAAAACCAATCTGAATTCTTAATCCAATATTTTTTATGCACAAACTATAACTTCCACTTTGAAAAGTAGTAATTATTTCATGGTGAATTCTTTTTTGTAGTGCTAAATCTTCTTTTCTAGTTTTATTTAGCGAAAGTGCTTTTTTTAGGATTTTATAAGTTGAATAGGTCAGTGTGTTGTTTTTTTTGTAAAAATTACTTCCCATTGAGTTTTTCAATACTCTTTTTTCGATAATGATTTCATCAATAAAATCAAAATTATACACTCGTGATGCTCTAATCCAAAAGTCCAAATCTTCATAGGCTAGGGTTTCATCATAACCATTGAGCTTTTCAAAAACTTCTTTTCTAATTAAAGAGCTTACACTACAAATTGCATCTTTTCCACCAGCAAGAATTCTAAGATATTCATTTCCGCTAGTTCTTTTTGAAACTACTTTTCCATTTGAATTGGTTTCAAAATATGATTCTAAAAAATTTCCTTTTTCATCTATCAAGGCACAATTTCCATAAACAAGACCGACGTTTTCAAAAGTTGTAGTTTGAAATTGATTTATTTGTCTTGAAATGCAGTTTTTTTTCAACACATCATCAGCAGCAAAATCAATGATAAAATCGCCTTTAGCAAGTTGTAATCCAATGTTGAACGTTTTTGTGTTTCCTATATTATCAGAATTCTTGATAAATTGTATTTCTGGATGATTTTTTAGCCAGCTTTCAATAATTATAACGGAGTCATCTTTACTACAATCATCTAAGATTATCAATTCTATGTTTTTATAATCTTGATTTATAACTGAATTTAAACTTTCAACTACATAATCGGCATGATTGTAGCAAAGACAAATTACAGTAACAAGAGGATTTTGGCTCATTTTAATTCTTTTTTCATGTAATTTTTTTGAAGTTTATTACATGATTTAATTCTTAAATTTGTTTTGATGTAAAAATATACTATTTATTCGATTTATATTAGCCAATAATTTGAAACCTACTTTTGATACAAGAAAAAAAATATAAAATAGCATTAATTGGTTATCGTCTAAGTTCAGGCGGAAGCGACAGAGTTATGGCTAGATTGAGCGTTTTTTTTGAACAAAACAATATTGAAATTCATAATATTATTGTTGTCGATGAAGTTTCTTATCCCTATTCTGGAAAGCTTGTAAATCTTGGCTTATTGAAAGATGAAACGAATGGATTTTTTAATAAATTCAAACGATTAAAGGCATTGCGAAGCTATTTAAATCAAAACAATTTTGATTATATCATAGACTTTAGGTTTAGAACAAAACCTATTCAAGAGCTAATTATTTCTAGATTTATTTACAATACTAAAATCATTTTTACGGTTCATAGTTATTTGATTGGTCATTATATGCCCAATAATTCTTGGCTAACAAATAGGATATACGATAATTCATTTGCCGTTGTTTCGCTTACGGAAAAGATGACTAAGCTAATTAATGAAAAGCATCAATTAAAAAATGTTGTAACAATTGCTAATCCAATTAATTCAGAAGAGATTGATTTGCTTAAAAACTTTCCAATTGATTTAGATTTTCAGTTTATAATTGCTGTAGGTCAATATGAAAACCCAATAAAACAATTTGATAAATTAATTGCAACGTATTCAAAATCTGATTTGCCCGAAAAAAATATTCATTTGGTAATTTTAGGTAATGGTGATAAAAATTCTTTAGAGCAACCAATGAAAGAGTTTTCAGTGGAAGACAAAGTACATTTGTTGGGATATCAAGACAATCCATTCCAATTTATTAGTAAAGCTATGTTTTTAGTTTTGTGTAGTGAAAATGAAGGAATGCCAAATGTACTCATTGAATCCTTGGCTTGTGAAACACCAGTTATTGCTTTTGATTGCAATTCTGGTCCAAGTGAAATAATCACTAACGATAATGGTATTTTAGTAGAAAATCAAAATTGGGAACAATTGAAAGTTGCCATGGAAAGACTAATTTCAAATTATGACTTATATTTACATTTTAAATCCAATGCAAAAAAGAGTATTAGTAAATTCGAAATAGATTCTATCGGAAAACAATGGTTGGATTTACTAAAGATTAAATAAAAATGATGGTTATAGAAATTATTACCATTACAAATATTGAAGATATTGTGAAATAAGACGTTTATATCAGAGATTTTGATTAATTCTTAGCCAATTCAAAATGAAAGTTTTATACATAACTCCAAAAATTAACAACGAAGGTGGAGTTGCCCGAATTCTATCAATCAAGTTAAACTATTTAGCTGAGAAATTCAATCATACGGTTCACGTAATAACTCAAAATGATGGACATTCTAATCCTTTTTTTGAATTTAGTCCAAAACTTCATTTGCATGATATAACTTTAAAAGGTAATCCAATTTCCTTTTTATTGCAATATAAAAAACAAGTGGAAGCAATACTAAAAACTGTAAATCCAGATATTATTGTTCTTTGTGATTTTGGTTATAAAGTGTTTTTGTTTCCTTATATAATTAAAACCTCAAGGACTATTGTTTTTGAAGTACATGCATCTAGATTTAATGAACCAGTTAACTACAAAAAGCATTTTCTAAATAACATAACACATAATTTTAAGTACTATTTCCGAAATCATAGTGCGAAAAAATTCAATCAATTCGTAGCACTTTCTGACCAAGCACTTCTGGAATGGAATGTTGAAAATGGAATAGTTATTCCTAATCCACTTTGGAAAAATGAGTTTTCATCATCAGCATTGGATAAAAAAGTCGTCATAGCTGCAGCAAGATATTCCTATGAAAAAGGTATTGATAGATTATTGAAAATTTGGAAACTAGTAATCAAAAAACATCCTGATTGGACACTTGAAATCTATGGTAAAACAAAGGAAGGATTAAGTTATGAAAAATTAGCCGAAGAATTAGAAATTATTAATTCAGTGAAATTTTTATCTCCAGTTAAAAATATTGAAGAAAAGTATAATAACGCTTCTATTTATGCAATGACTTCAAGGTCAGAATCTTTTTCTATGGTAATTTTAGAAGCTATGAGTTGTGGTTTACCTGTTGTTGCATTCGATTGTCCTGTTGGACCAAGAGCTTTAATTAAAAACAAAGAAAATGGTTTTTTAATTGAAGATGGCGATTATTTTGCTTTTGCCAATCAATTGATTGAATTGATTGAAAATAAAGACTTGCGGATTAAAATTGGATCAAATGCAAAGCAGATAAAAAGCAAGTATCAACTGGATGAAATTATGAAGCAGTGGAATGATTTGTTTTTGAGCTTTAAAGAATAATTATTTTGCATATTTTTCTGTTGCAAAAGGATGTTGCAATAGACTTTCAACACTTACTTCTGGCAGTTGAACTTCTGCTAAACCATTTTTTATAAAAAATAAATTATTACCATATTCATTTGCTCCAACTAGTCGATAACCTTTCTGCTTTCCTAGCTTTTGTAATGCTAATGCGGAAGCACCATAATTATCAGAGTTTCTAACATCTTCTTTAAAATCTTCTCTATACGGAATTACTTTTTCCTCTAATCCAAAAGCCAACTGACATTCAATAATCACGACTTTTGGTTGAATAATTTCTAGCGATTCCCATATCCAATAATCATTTCCGTCGATATCAATGGAAAGCAACTCAATTTCACCTTCAAAACCTTCAGTCTGAATAATGTTATTTACATTCTTTTTAGTTAAAAAAGCATGCACAAATTTTGGTTTATAACTCCAAAAATTTGGTGTCTTTTTGTAGAACTTTTTACCAATTTCGATTAAATTTTTATCTCCATCAACAAACAATCCTTTCCAATTAAAATGGACTGCTAAATTGGCACAATTACTATTTACGCAATCATTCGAGCCTAAATCAACAAAAGTTTTATTTCCCATTCCTAGAATAGAAAAAATATACAATAGTTTACCATCTTCTTCAAATTGTGAGAAAACTTTAAAACCAGTAGCATTAAAATTGGGTAAATTATTTGCGCGAAGACAATCAATATAATAATGAAACAACTTTACTTGCTGAATTTGAGTAGAAGGTGATAATTGTCTGTAAAGCTTAATTTTATAAAATCTTTTCTTTAGAAAATTAATTATTAAATTTTTAAGCATATTTTTTTATTTATTTCAAATGTAATTTAATTTAGTTAGAACATCAAAAATATGTTATTTTTGTTCAAATTCATGCTAAAAAAACCAATTCATATCATCAGTTTTGAAAATCCATTTCCGCCCGATTTTGGTGGTGTAATTGATGTTTTTTATAAAATAAAAGCCTTGCATTCCATTGGGTTTAAAATTTATTTGCATTGTTTTTATCAAAATAGAAATCAGGTTTCAGAAGAATTGAAAGCCATTACTGAGGAAGTTTTTTTGTATAAAAAAAATAGAAATCCATTGTTTTTGTTTTCCAAAATTCCATTACCTGTTATTTCTCGATTTCATCAAGATTTAGCTAAAAATATTGCAAAAGTCGATGCTCCAGTTTTTTTTGAAGGATTGCAAACAACTATGATTCTCCAAAAAATTAATTTGCCCAATAAAAAATATCTTCGACTTCATAATATTGAATCTGATTTTTATGCAGGAATGAGTAAAAATGAAACCAATTATTTTTGGAAAACGATATATCATTTTGTGGCTCAAAAATTTATAAAGTATCAAAAAATAATTTCATCATTTGATTATGTTTTTACACTTTCATGTTATGAAAATCAAGTTGTAAAAAGCATGACAAACCAATCGGATTATCTTCCAGTTTTTCATGGAAATCAACATCAATTTCTTTCTGAACGAGGAAAATTTGCTTTATATCATGGTGATTTACGTTTGGCGGATAATAAAAAAGCAGCAAAATTCCTGATTGATGTTTTTAAAGAAATTCCCGATTATCAATTGATTATTGCTTCATCTAATGGAAAAAAAATGGTCGAAACAAAAGCAAAAAATCTTTCCAATGTAACTTTTGTTGAATTAAAAGCCAACAATCAATTGACAAATTTATTTTCAGAAGCACATATTAATGTAATGCTTTCGTTCCAACGTTCGGGAACCAAATTAAAAGTAGTTAATTCACTTTTTAATGGACGTTTTTGTTTGGTCAATAAAAACATGATTGACGATGCTGCTATTTTGGATTTATGTGAATTAGCAGAAACAAAGCAAGAGTTTGTTGCCAAAATCAATGAGTTGAAAAACAAAGAATATCAGGAAAATGAAAAGCGAAACCAAGTGCTTACAACTGTTCTAAATGATATTGAAAATGCTAAAAAAATAGCATTTTATTTATCTTAAACCGTTTTTTGAACGACTTCAAAAATAGTATTGTCTTCACATTTCAATGTTTTCGAAGGGAATTTCATAATCAAAGCATAATCGTGAGTTGCCATGATGATAGTTCGTCCGCTGTCGTTGATTTTTTTCAAAACATTCATAACTTCAACACTCGTTTGCGGATCAAGATTCCCCGTTGGTTCATCAGCAAGAATAATTTCGGGATCGTTAAGTAAAGCTCTTGCAATAGCAACACGTTGTTGTTCTCCACCCGAAAGTTGATGTGGCATTTTGCTAGAAAAACCAAGCATTCCAACACTTTCCAACACGCTGTCGATTTTTGCTTTCATTTCAGAAGCATCTTTCCAACCGGTTGCTTTTAAAACAAATAGCATGTTTTCAAAAACACTTCGGTCTGGAAGCAACTGAAAATCTTGAAAAACAATTCCAATTTTTCTTCTCAAAAACGGAATTTCATTATCGGTTAACTTTTTTAAATCAAAGCCAACAATGTTTCCTTCGCCTTCGGTTAAAGGTAAATCGCCATAAAGCGTTTTCATAAAACTACTTTTTCCAGTACCAGTTTTACCAATGATATATAGAAATTCTCCAGGAGTAACATCTAAATTTATTTGCGACAAAACAACTTTGTTGCTTTGATAAATAGTAACATTTTTTAAGGATAAAACAGTTTCTGACATCGCGTTTAGTTTATTGGGTAAAAGTAAGAAGTTAAAATTGCTATTCAAAATAATTTAGTTCAGAAATATTTTTTGACAAAAATCTCATGAAGTCTAAATGCTAAAAAGATGTTAAAAATCAATTGTTCAAAAGAATGTTCATAATAAAAGCAAAGGTTATTACGTTAACCAGTAAAGAGTAATATTTTTGAAAAAAGTAAAATAGAACGAAATGCGAAAATTATCATTGTTATTTTATGTGTTGCCGCTTGCTACTGTTGGAACAGTTTCTGCACAACAGTCTGAAATTTATGTACATAAGTTGTCAGAACTAGACAAAGCGTTAGTGCTGTTTAAAGACAAACAATATCAGTCGGCTCAAATTCTTTTTGAAAGAGTAAAGCAAGATGCAAAAGAAATCGATGTTAAAGCCGATTGTGCTTATTATATCGCAACTTGTGCCATTCGATTAAATCAATCGAATGCCGATGAATTGATGGAGAAATTCGTTTCTGATTATCCAACAAGTTCTAAACAAAATCAGGCTTACAAAGAAGTGGCACAATACTATTTTGAGCAAGGAAAATATCCACAAGCGATGGAATATTTTGATAAGGTTGACGAATCTTCGTTGACGTATGAAGAACAAGAAAAATTCAATTTCCAAAAAGGATACGTTTATTTTACGTCAAAAAACAAGAAAGAAGCAACCAATTATTTCAATAAAGTGGTCAATTCCAAAGAATATGGTTCGCAAGCCAAATATTATTTAGGAATGATTAGCTATGATGCTGATGATTATAAAGAAGCAACCAAGCAATTTGATCAAATCTCTGGCGATGAAAGATATAAAGAAAAACTAACGTATTTTCAAGCCGATATGAATTTTAAATTGGGTAATTTCCAAAAAGCAATCGACGAAGGAATTAAAGCAATGCCAAAATCTTCGGCTGCCGAAAAATCAGAATTGAATAAAATTATTGGTGAAAGTTATTTCAATCTTCAACAATATGACAAAGCGTTGCCTTATTTGAAAGAATATAAAGGTAAAAAAGGAAAATGGTCAAACACAGATTTTTACCAATTAGGTTATACGTATTACAAGCAAAATGATTTTGAAAATGCTATTTCTCAGTTCAATAAAATCATCGAAGGAAAAGATCATGTGGCGCAAAATGGTTATTATCATTTAGGAGAAAGTTACTTAAAAACAGATAAAAAGCAACAAGCGTTAAATGCGTTTAAAAATGCTTCCGAAATGGATTTTGACAAAAAAATTCAGGAAGATGCGCATTTGAATTATGCCAAATTAAGCTACGAAATTGGAAATTCATACCAATCGGTTCCTGATGTTTTGTCATCGTTTTTAGCTAAATATCCAAACACTTCAAGCAAAGCTGAAATTGAAACTTTACTGATTAATTCTTATATCACGTCTAAAAATTACAAAGATGCTTTGGTTTTATTAGAAAAAAATAATTCAGCCGAAAACAAACCAGCATATCAAAAAGTAACATTTTACCGCGGATTAGAATTATACACTGACGGAAATTACAAAGAAGCTTTGGCAATGTTCAAAAAATCAATTGCTACGCCAAGAGACGCAAAATTCACAGCTAGAGCAACATTTTGGAAAGGCGAAAGTGAGTATGTTTTGAGTAATTTCAGTGAAGCATTGTTGAGTTTCAAACAGTTTGAAAATGCTCCTGAAGCCAAATCAACTCCAGAATATAAAAACATTAATTACAACATTGCGTATTCTCATTTCAAATTGAAAGAATACGACCAAGCTGGAGATTTTTTCCAAAAACAAATCGATGCAGTAAAAGACGATAAAGTTCGTTTAAACGATTCGTATCTTCGTTTAGGCGACAGCCGTTTTGTAACTTCAAAATATTGGCCAGCAATGGATGCTTACAACAAAGCGATTGAGTTAAAAGGTATCGATGCCGATTATGCTGCGTTTCAAAAAGCTTTGAGTTATGGTTTTGTTTCCAGAAACCAAAGCAAAATAGACGATTTCAATAAGTTTTTACAAAATTTCAAAACGTCACAATACCGCGATGATGCATTATTTGAACTAGCAAATACGTATGTAAACGAAGGAAAAACCGATTTAGCAATTAAAACTTACGATCAATTATTATCCGAATTTAAAACGGGTTCATTTGCTGCGAAATCAATTTTACGCCAAGGTTTAGTGTACTATAATAGTCAAAAAGACGAATTAGCGTTAACTAAATTCAAAAAAGTAGTTGCCGATTTTCCAAGAACTCCCGAAGCTGTTGAAGCTGTTTCTACCGCAAGATTAATTTATATGGATAACGGAAAAGTTGATGAATATGCAACTTGGGTTAGAACATTGGATTTTGTGGAAGTTTCTGATGCCGATTTGGATAACGATACCTATGAAGCTGCTGAAAAACAATATTTACAAAATAATGCCAAACAAGCCATTTCAAGTTTGACGGGTTATGTTTCTAAATTCCCTAACGGAATTCATTCGCTGAAAGCAAATTTCTATTTAGCACAAGCCTATTTTTCTGATGGTTTGCCTAATAATGCCGTTTTAAATTATGAATTTGTAGTAAGCAAACCTCGAAGTGAGTTTACAGAGCAATCGTTGGCACGTTTGTGTGAAATTCATTTGAAAAATAATGATTATACAAAGGCAATTTCGGTTTTAAAACGATTAGAAACCGAAGCCGATTTTCCTCAAAATGTAACGTTTGCTCAAGCCAATTTGATGCGTGCGTATTTTGAGCAAAAAGACTATTCAAATGCAGTGGTTTATGCCGATAAAGTTTTGGCTAATCCAAAAACCGATGACAAAGTAAAAAGTGATGCGCAGATTATCGTTGCTCGTTCTGCAATAAAAGCCAATGACGAAGGTAAAGCACGTTCGGCTTATGCAAAATTGTTGACTATTGCCAAAGGTGAATTAGCTGCCGAAGCGTTGTATTATGATGCTTATTTCAAAAATAAAGATGGCAAGTTTGAAGACTCAAATAAAGCAGTTCAAAAATTAGCCAAAGATTATTCGGGTTATAAATATTTTGGTGCCAAAGGATTGATTGTTATGGCAAAAAACTATTATCAATTGAAAGATGATTTTAGTGCAACATCAATTTTAGAAAGTGTAATTAAAAATTTCTCAACTTTTACTGATGTTGTTACTGAAGCGCAAACAGAATTAAGCATCATCAAAGGAGAAATTTCTAAAACCAATTCATCAATTACAAACTAATTATTACAATTTCGAGAATTTCTCTGTGTAACATTATATTAAAGACATGAAAAATTTAAAATATATATTGGCGATTGCTGTTTTTTCTCAAGTGGTTTCAGCTCAAAAGAAAGACGAAAACATTGGAACCGAAGTAGTGAATGTAGTTAAACCATATTCACCAACCATTTCGGATGCATTTAAAGTAAAAGAAACGCCATCTTTTGACGATGATGAAACATCAAAGAAAGAGAATATTAAGTACAATATTTTCTCTTTTCCGGTAGCATCAACCTTTACACCAAATAAAGGAAAAGCTGCCAGCGTAGAAAAATCGGCACAAGAAAAACTGTATAACAACTATATTACTCTTGGTGCTGGAAATTATGGAACAGCTAACGTAGAATTATTTGTAACCGAAAATGTTAGCAATACCGATTATTTTGGCGGAATGCTTCGTCATCTTTCTTCGCAAGGCGGAATTAAAAATGTTACTTTAGATGATAAATTTTCAAACACTTCGTTGGATTTAACTTACGGTAGCCGAACTCGCGCTTTGTCTTGGAATGCCGATGCAGGTTATCAACATCAAATCTATAATTGGTATGGAATTTTACCAAATTATTTCGACCAAGCCGTTGTTAATGCTATTGATGAACAACAAACCTATCATAATTTATATGTAGCAGGAAGATTAAATCTTGGTGAAAGTTTTTTAAAGGAAAGCACCATTAAGTTTAACAGATTTTGGGACGCATTTGGTTCGGCTGAAAACCGTTTCATTGCAAAACCTTCAATGGAGTTTGACATTGTTGAAGAAAAAATTAATGTCGATTTTATTTTAGATTACATCAGCGGTTCATTTGAAAAAGATTTTTTTGGCGGAAGCGAAATAAAATATGGTTTCACTAATCTTGGTTTTCAACCAAGCATTCGTTTGCAAAAAGACGATTTAAGTGTAAATGCTGGAGTTGGATTTTTCTACAGCGCCGCACAAGAATCAGGAGAAAGTAAGTTTTTCATTTATCCACAAGTAACAGGTTCGTATAAAGTTGTTGGCGATTTAATGATTGCTTATGCTGGAATTGAAGGTTCGTTAAAACAAAATTCATACAGAGAATTTGTAGAGCAAAATTTCTTTGTGTCGCCAACTTTGGGAATTGCGCCAACCGATCAAAAATATGATGTTTATTTAGGTTTAAAAGGTAAACTTGCTAACTCAGTAAGCTATAATGTTCGCGGTTCATATAAAAATGAAGACAACAAAGTGTTATTTACAAGCAATGGATTTCAAAGTTCAAATGCAAATACTGATGGTTACATCTTCGGAAATTCTTTTGGCGTAGTGTATGACCAAGTGAAAACGATTAGTTTCTTTGGCGAATTAAAAGCCGATTTTTCTAAAAATGTATCTTTTGGTGTAAACGGAACTTTCAATAGTTTTTCAACCGATGCAGCTGCCGAAGCTTGGAATTTACCACAGCTTGAAGTTGGTGCAAATCTTGATGTAACCATTACACCAAAATGGTATGCTGGAACAAGCGTTTTCTTTGTAGGAGAAAGGAAAGATCAATTTGCTCAGGATTTTTTACCATTAACAACAGTAAATTTAGACAGCTATTTTGATTTGAATGCTCATGTTGGATACAAACATAACGAGCGATTAACATTTTTCTTAAAAGGAAATAATCTAGCAAATCAAGATTACCAACGTTGGTTGAATTATCCGGTGCAAGGAATTCAAGTTTTGGGTGGCGCAAGTTATAAATTTGATTTTTAGAATATAGATGATAGACAAAGAGATGATAGATTAAATAAGTTTGTCTGTCATCTCTTTGTCTTTTATCTCTTCGTCTTTTATGAAAAATAAAATCCTCAAATACTACAAACAACTAGTTCAAGATCGAATTGATGTTTTTCAAGACATGATTTCGGGTTTGACTGATGATGCTCAAAATGATGCCAAAGGTTCGGCTGGCGACAAGCATGAAACAGCATTGTCGATGATGCATTTGGAACAAGAAAAACTCAACTATAAACTTAGAGAAGTTTTAGACCAAAAAAATATTCTCGACCGAATTGATGATTCTGTAATACATCAAAAAGTAGCTTTGGGAAGTTTGGTGCAAACCAACGGAATGTTACTTTTTATTTCTACGGCTTTGCCAAAAATTACTATCGACAATAAAACCGTTTTCGCGCTTTCGCCACAATCTCCGTTAGGAAGCCAACTAATGGGAAATTCCATTGGTTTCTCTGCAGAAGTGAATGGGAAACAGTATAAAATTGAAAGCTTAGAGTAACATTTTCTAACTGAATTTTACTTTTTTTATTTGTTTCAGTTTCATTATTTCTAATATTTTTAAAGATTAGTTATAATTTGTAACTTATTATTGTTTTTTGGTTTTAATGTTCGAAGTGTTTTTTCAATTTTGCTTCATCAAATAAAGAGAGTAATTTAAAAAAACTTATAAACTCTTAAACTTTTTTAAACTTATAAACTAGAATAAAATGTGTGGAATTGTATGCGCTTTTGAATTAAAACAACAATCAGAAATAATAAGACCTCAAGTATTGGAAATGGCAAAAATCATCCGTCATCGTGGACCAGATTGGAGTGGTATTTTTAGTAACGATAAAGCTATTTTAGCTCATGAAAGATTGGCAATTGTTGATCCAGCTTCGGGAAAACAACCTTTGTTTAGTCAAGACAAACAATTGGTTTTAGCAGCCAATGGCGAAATATACAATCACAGAGAATTACGCAAACAATTTGAAGGTAAATACCAATTTCAAACCGAAAGCGATTGTGAAGTGATTTTAGCTTTATACAAAGAAAAAGGCGTACATTTTATTGATGAAATGAACGGAATTTTCGGTTTTGCTATTTATGATGTAGAAAAAGACGAATATTTCGTAGCTCGCGATCACATGGGAATTATTCCTTTATATATAGGTTGGGATCAACACGGAACTTTTTACGTAGCTTCCGAGTTGAAAGCATTGGAAGGTTATTGTGCTAAAATTGAATTGTTTCCTCCAGGACATTATTTGTCAAGTAAAGACGGCGAATTTGTACAATGGTACAAAAGAGAATGGACGGAATATGATGCGGTTGCAGCTAACCAAACCAGTATAGATGAACTGAAAAAAGCATTGGAAGCAGCCGTTCATCGTCAGTTGATGAGTGATGTTCCTTATGGTGTGTTGCTTTCTGGCGGATTAGATTCGTCAATCACTTCGGCGGTAGCGAAAAAATTTGCACAAAAACGTATTGAATCAGGAGATACAGTTGATGCTTGGTATCCACAATTGCACTCGTTTGCGGTTGGTTTAGAAGGTTCGCCAGATTTGGCTGCTGCCAAAAAAGTAGCCGAACATATTGGAACCATTCATCACGAAATTAAGTTTACCATTCAAGAAGGTTTGGATGCTATTCGTGATGTAATTTACAACCTAGAAACTTATGATGTAACAACAGTTCGCGCCTCAACGCCAATGTATTTGATGGCAAGAGTTATCAAATCGATGGGAATTAAAATGGTACTTTCTGGCGAAGGTTCAGATGAGTTGTTTGGAGGTTATTTGTATTTCCACAAAGCGCCAAATGCTAAAGAATTTCATGAAGAAACCGTTCGTAAATTGAGTAAACTTCACATGTATGATTGCTTGCGTGCGAACAAAAGTTTGGCAGCTTGGGGAATTGAAGGTCGCGTTCCATTTTTAGACAAAGAATTTATGGATGTTGCTATGCGTGTAAATCCGCAAGATAAGATGATTAACGGCGAGAGAATGGAAAAATGGTTGCTACGCAAAGCTTTTGAGGAAATGTTGCCAGAAAGCATTGCTTGGCGTCAAAAAGAGCAATTCAGTGATGGTGTTGGTTATTCTTGGATCGATACCTTGAAAGAAATGGTAGCAAAAGAAATTTCGGATGAACAATTAGCGAATGCTAAATATAAATTTCCGTTGCAAACACCAACATCCAAAGAAGAATATTATTATCGTTCCATTTTTACAGAACATTTCCCGAGTGATGCAGCAGCGCTTTGCGTTCCGCAAGAAGCCAGTGTTGCTTGCAGTACCAAAATTGCTCTCGAATGGGATGAAGCTTTTAAAAATATGAATGATCCATCGGGTAGAGCTGTGGCTAATGTTCACGATGATGCCTATGTCAAAAATAATGCTGTTGCAGTAGAATAGCATAAAAAGTAAACCAAGAAATTAAACTTGGTTTAGATTGAAGTTTAGTTTGTTTGTTAAAAACGCTTGTCATTTTTTGGCAGGCGTTTTTTGTTGAAATCTGTTTCAAAATGTTAATAACTTAACACTTTTATAGGGAAAATTTAAGAGGAAATCCTGTGTGTTTTCATATATTTGCGTGTTAGACAAAAAATAGATTTTTACGATAAAATAATATGAGCGACGAGATTAAAAAGAACAATTATTCAGCAGACAGTATTCAGGCGTTGGAAGGAATGGAGCACGTTAGAATGCGTCCTTCGATGTATATTGGTGATACAGGTGTTAGAGGTTTACATCATTTGGTTTATGAAGTAGTAGATAACTCTATCGACGAAGCGTTGGCTGGACATTGTGACACGATAAGCGTATTTATAAACGAAGATAATTCTATATCAGTAGAAGATAATGGTCGTGGAATTCCTGTTGATATGCACAAAAAAGAAGGTGTATCGGCGTTGGAAGTAGTAATGACCAAAATTGGAGCTGGAGGAAAATTTGATAAAGATTCTTATAAAGTTTCTGGAGGTTTGCACGGAGTTGGAGTTTCGTGTGTGAATGCACTTTCGGATCATTTACGTGCAACAGTATACCGTGATGGAAAAATTTATGAGCAGGAATACGAAAGAGGAAAAGCTTCTTATCCTGTTAAACAAATAGGAGAAACAGACAAAAGAGGAACAACAGTAACATTCAAACCAGATGCTACTATTTTTACACAAACTCTTGAGTATTCTTATGATACTTTGGCTGCGCGTATGCGTGAATTGTCTTTCTTGAACAAAGGAATTACAATTACACTTACCGACAGAAGACATACTAAAGAAAATGGCGAATTTGAAGGAGAAACGTTTCATTCAAAAGAAGGTTTGAAAGAATTTGTTAAATTCCTCGATGGAAACCGTGTGCCAATTATTGGTCACGTAATTTCGATGGAAAATGAAAAAGGTGAAATTCCTGTTGAAGTAGCTTTGATTTATAACGAAAGCTATTCTGAAAATATCTTCTCTTATGTAAATAATATCAATACTCACGAAGGTGGAACGCATTTACAAGGTTTCCGTATGGGATTAACTCGTACGTTGAAAAAATATGCTGACGCTTCAGGTTTATTAGAAAAATTAAAGTTTGAAATTTCGGGAGATGATTTCCGTGAAGGATTAACTGCGATTATTTCGGTAAAAGTAGCCGAACCTCAATTTGAAGGACAAACCAAAACCAAATTAGGAAATAGAGAAGTAGTTTCTCCAGTTTCGCAAGCTGTTGCGGAAATGTTAGAAAACTATTTGGAAGAAAATCCAAACGATGCTAAAATTATTGTTCAAAAAGTAATTTTGGCTGCTCAAGCTCGTCATGCTGCTAAGAAAGCACGTGAAATGGTTCAACGCAAAACCGTTCTTGGCGGTGGAGGTTTACCAGGAAAACTGTCTGATTGTTCTGAGCAAGATCCAGCAAGATGTGAAATTTTCTTTGTCGAAGGAGATTCTGCGGGTGGAACAGCAAAACAAGGTCGTGACCGAAATTTTCAAGCGATTATGCCATTGCGTGGGAAGATTTTGAACGTAGAAAAAGCAATGCATCACAAAGTTTTTGAAAATGAAGAAATCAGAAACATTTTTACGGCACTTGGAGTAACTATTGGTACCGAAGAAGATAGCAAAGCATTAAATATTGAAAAATTAAGATACCATAAAGTAGTTATCATGTGTGATGCCGACGTTGATGGTAGTCACATTGCTACGTTGATTTTAACTTTCTTCTTCCGATTTATGAAAGAGTTGATTGAAAACGGACACGTTTATATTGCAACGCCGCCATTGTATTTGGTGAAAAAAGGAAACAAAAAAGAATATGCATGGAATGACGACCAACGAGATTTAGCTAACGAAAAAATGGGCGGAAGCGCAACCATTCAACGTTATAAAGGTTTGGGAGAAATGAACGCAGAACAGTTATGGGAAACAACCATGAATCCTGAATTTAGAACTTTACGTCAAGTTACCATTGATAGTTTGGCTGAAGCCGATAGAATTTTCTCAATGTTGATGGGTGATGAGGTTCCACCACGTAGAGAGTTTATCGAGAAGAACGCCGTTTATGCTAAAATCGACGCCTAAGCAGCCACGATAGCAGTGGCATCCTTTTTTAAAATAGCTTTTTTGGCAATTTTAAAAAAGATATAGCGGATAGCGTGAATTGCTGCCCAAAATAAGAAAAGAAACAACAAATTAATATAAAAAAATGAAAGTTACGATTGTAGGAGCAGGAAACGTTGGTGCAACTTGTGCCGATGCTATTGCTTACAGAAGAATTGCCAGCGAAATTGTGTTGGTTGATATTAGAGAAGGTTTTGCAGAAGGAAAAGCGTTAGACATTACGCAAACGCAAACGACTTTAGGGTTTAATACTAAAGTGGTTGGAAGTACTAACGATTATACCAAAACTGCTGGAAGTGATGTAGTGGTTATTACTTCTGGAGTTCCAAGAAAACCAGGAATGACTCGTGAAGAGTTGATTGGTATCAATGCCGGAATTGTAAAAGGTGTGGCAGAAAATTTATTAAAATATTCACCAAACGCTATTTTTGTGATTGTATCTAATCCTATGGATACGATGACTTATTTAGCATTCAAATCGTTAGGATTACCTAAAAACCGTATCATTGGAATGGGTGGAACGCTTGATAGTTCTCGTTTCAAAACCTATTTGTCATTGGCTTTGGATAAACCAGCAAATGATATTCAAGGAATGGTAATTGGTGGTCATGGTGATACAACAATGATTCCTTTGACGAGATTGGCTTCTTATAATGGAGTTCCAGTTTCTCAGTTTTTATCGGAAGATGCATTGGCAAAAGTAGCTGCTGATACTATGGTTGGTGGTGCAACTCTAACAGGTTTGTTAGGAACTTCGGCGTGGTATGCACCTGGAGCAAGTGTTTCTTATTTGGTAGATGCTATTTTGAACGACCAAAAGAAACTAATTCCTTGTTCGGTATTCTTAGAAGGTGAATATGGTCAAAGCGATATTTGTATTGGTGTTCCATGTATTATTGGTAAAAACGGTGTTGAACAAATAGTTGACATCAACTTGAATGACGCTGAAAAAGCATTGTTTTCTAAAAGTGCAGATGCTGTTAGAAACATGAATAATGATTTGAAATCACATTTATAAGATAGGATTTATACAAATTAAATTTTTAAAAGAGATTGTGGTTTTGCTGCAATCTTTTTTTGTGTCCATGAGTTTAGAATGACTTCAATTTTGTCAATTATAAAAAAAAACGGAATGAGTTATCTTGTTTTGCTTTGCTTTATGATTATTTTTACACACTTAATTTTAAATATAAAATAGATAATATGGCATCAGGTTTTTTTGCAATTTTAGATGATATTACTGCTTTGATGGATGATGTGGCTATGACTAGTAAGCTTGCGACAAAAAAGACAGCAGGAATATTAGGTGATGATTTAGCAGTGAATGCAGAAAAAGCTACAGGTTTTTTATCGCAAAGAGAAATACCAGTTTTGTGGGCTATAACAAAAGGTTCTTTTATAAATAAATTGATTATTGTTCCTTTTGCTTTACTTCTCAATGTTTTTTTTCCTGTTGCTATAAAAGTGATTTTGGTATTGGGAGGATTATTTCTTGCTTATGAAGGAGTTGAGAAAATTGTAGAATATCTATTTCATCGAGATAAATCAGCACATGAAGTTATTGATGAACAAAATAATAATGAGAGCGAAAAAATCAAAATAAAATCTGCTATCACAACTGATTTTATACTCTCAGTAGAAATTGTAATAATTGCTTTAGGAAGTGTTCTTGATAAATCATTAGCGATACAAATATTAACAGTTTCAGTTGTTGCAATTCTTGCTACAGTTGGTGTTTATGGTATTGTAGCGCTTATTGTTAGAATGGATGATGTTGGTTATAAATTGATTAAGTCTTCTAATAACAAAGGAATTAAGTATTCTCTAGGAACATTTTTAATAAAAGCTTTACCTATAATAATTAAATTTTTAGCTGTTGTAGGAACATTAGCATTGTTGCTAGTTTCAGGTGGAATTTTTGTGCATAATATTGAGTATTTTCATCATTTATGGCCAAACCTTTCTTCTACACTCAAAGAATTTATTTTTGGAATTTTAGCAGGTGTTATTGTAGTTACGATTGTTACAATCATTAAGAAAATTGTAAAAAAATTGAAATAAAAACTAATTTATTCTATGTTTAAAATTCTTTTAT